>DAQQ01000120.1:5963-22647 GCA_002508465.1 Methanosarcina sp. UBA7
CTTAACCGAATACAAATGAAGAGGGCTTTAATTACCCCCAAAGAAATTAAAAGTTATATTCGACAGATTTGCATTCTTAAAATCGAACCAGTACTGTTCTATCGTGCCGATAATACCTTGATTATTCACAGTATTTTGATTATTCACAGTATTAGCAGATCCATTTACAATGTTCTGTATTCCTGAGTCATTCTTCTCAACAGGCTGCGTACTTTCTGAATCTGGCGGCACAGGATCGGTTGTCTGTTCAGATGTGTTCCCAAAATAACTTTTCACAGTGTTATAACTGGTAACTCCCGTAATTCCACAATCAAACTTCCTGGAAGATCCCCAGTCTCTATACGACACGGTTTTACTCTTGTCATAAAAGTTTGTTACTTCCTTCTTTTGGGGTCCGAACCAGCCATAGTACGCCTCATATCCTTTTTTATTACTGGCTGCCGGATAGAAGACATTGATATAAATCGGATTATGTTTTGTGAAATTAAGTTCTCTGATATCACAGTTCCAACCATACTCTTCTGAAACATATTGACCGATTTCGCAGGCTAGTTGGTAGGAATTGTTCTGGTTACTGAGGTTGTAATCGAGCATGACCTGGGTGACTTGCTCTTTTGTAGGAGTTACATAATTTCCCGTAGCCGAAGCTAATGGAATTGCGAGCATAGCAACAAAAAGCATACTGAATAGCTTAAGTTTCATAATCAGTTCTCCATAATAGAATTTACTTCACTTTCTACTTCACTTTCTACTTCACTTTCTACTTCACTTTCATGATAAGTATCAACAAATTTACACTGTTTTATCCCATAATATACGAAGATTTTTCCTTCAACACTAACATCCCATCTATCTTTCTCAAGAAGCTCACTAAAAGCATAATTATACTCTTTTTTTGAACAGGCCGTTGAATCTTCGTAATTTCCAATAATATCAGTTAAAGCTTTATAAATGTGTTTAGATTCATTGCTTTTGATGGTTACCTCTTTGGATTGATTACCTGTCTCACCTGATCTATTTAGTTCCTAACATACTTTTTTTTAATTTATATCCATTAAAGAATGAAGAAGAAACTATATTTTATTCTAAAATTTTATGCATAGTTGAAATATTACCTGGCCTGCATGCTGCCGTTTTCAATTTGCAATATTTGCAGTTCCCACGCAACTTCAAGGTTTATCTTCAGAGGATTGGTGTGAAATGGAGTAACAGGAATTACCTGAAACTCCTCACCGGTTTTGAATACAAAAAAAATCGGATAAACAGAAAAAATGTACCCAAAAAATCCTTTTTCATATAGCAGATCTTTCTCTTTTATTCTATGGCGTTTTTCTCCATATAGTAGGTTTTTCTTATATATCCGGATTTATCATATTATTTAATGAAAATTTGACAATTTAGTAATATAAATGAATAATTATTAATTATATTTGATTATTTTTAAACTTGTTAGTTGTTAATTAAAAGAGTTTTATGTTTCTAAATTGGATTTCCCTATTAATTATATTACTTGAATAGTAATGATTACACAATCCAGTTTTAACAAACATTAGTGATATAGGAGAGTGAAATAGTGATTGTTAGCAAAAATATTCTGATGTTGTATCCCGGGTACGGGGGAGAGGTATACATTGGACTACCGATAATAGAACCTCGACCTGTACCTCTTTACGGCATTGTCAGACCTCTATACGGCGTGCCTCTAAAATGAAATTGAACTAGAACTTGTGGGTTGAACGACAAAATAAGTAGCAAAAAACCAAAAATCTAAAATGTACTGGTTTTAATAAGCTTACATGTTCTTGATTTTGTTTCACAAATGCATAAACCCTGATAGGAAAAAATTTGAGGGGAATTAGGGAAATTAATACCCTCATATATTTTAAACTTTTTCAGATTAATGTCTGAATAATATTTTTAATATAATATTTAAATCAATCGAATGCCAGAATCCTCAGATCCATCTTACAGGCTTCGGATCAGGTTGCTCTTATGGAGTAATAGAGATGAATACAAGTGAATACAAACCTGAATTTTGTGTGTGGGAACTTACACTAAAATGTAACATGAAGTGCAAGCACTGCGGTTCCGTAGCAGGAAAAGCTAGAGAAAATGAACTCACGGTTGATGAGTGTCTTAATGTCGCCGAACAACTGTCAGATCTCGGATGCAAGCAGGTAACTTTTATTGGAGGTGAGGTCTTTCTATATGAAGGATGGGAAAAAATATCCAGAAAGTTATCTGAGAAGGGAGTTGGTGTTAATCTTATTACTAATGGGTTTTTGCTTGGAGATGAACAAATTGCTCAGATAAGATATGCCAGATTAAGTAATGTGGGAGTTTCTCTCGACGGGATGGAAGGCAATCATAACAATATTAGAAATGTAAATACTTCGTTCGAAAAAGTAATGGAAGCCTTTGATATACTTAACAGAGAAGGCATCTCTATAGCTGTCGTAACCAGTCTAATAGATAGAAACTTTGAGGATCTATGGTTAATGTATGATTTACTTGTGAAAAAGNNTTCTCCTTGATCCTGCAAAAGTACCCCTGATTACCAGGTTTATTCGAGAAAAGCGTAACGAACGGAAGATTTCGATCTATGCAGGAGACAACATCGGATATTTTGATGAGAATGAATTATACTTAAGAGGCGAGTTCGGAACAATATGCTCATGGTCAGGATGTCAGGCAGGTTTGAGAGTTGTAGGGATAAGTAGTACAGGCAATGTTAAAGGTTGCGAGTCACTCTATTCGGACGAGTTCATAGAAGGTAATTTACGTGAAGAATCCTTATCCGAAATCTGGTATAAAGAAGGTAATTTTGCTTATAACAGAAATTTTGATACGAGTATGCTGACAGGTAGTTGTAAAGACTGCAATAAAGGAGCTATTTGCAGGGGTGGATGCAGAGGAGCCTGTTATTTCACAACGGATTCCAAATTTGAAAACCCTTACTGCTGCTATCCTGGAAAAACCAACATAAGTAAAGATTACTTCAAGAATAACCTCTTGAAATACCGTGAGAAAACTTAACTTTTTTCTGCTGAATTTCAAACTTTTTCGTTCAATCCTTTTTAAAAGCGGTTTGACTGCAAGCCTTTTTAAAAAAGGCTTGAGCGAAAATCCCAAGAAGTGTTTGGATTTGATGACCTTATCCCCAAACCCTATNNGATAAACCGGCGCAACGGTTTCCACGCAACGGTTTCGGGTCAACGGTTGATGAGAAATAGAAGGAAAGAGATAAAAAGGTAGATCCTCCTATCTTTCGCTCTTTTAACATCTCTGCGGTGGTTGTGGTTTTACCCAGAGTCTTCTTCGCATCAAAGCTCACATAAACAATTCGGTAATGAGCGCAAGTTATTGAAAATCGTAAGCAAAAGAATCTCTCTGTATTATTCTCAAATTTGGGAGACATACTCGCTTTTTCGGAATTAATCAATGACTCACGGACACAACCAACAATTCGGGTTACATTTTTTGTGAAATCGAATTTTCTCTGTTCTTTTGTGATCACGCCTGTGAGAGTTCCTTTACTTCAACATTGTATATTCAGAAGAACTCCCACTACCTTTTCCATCATTGTTGCTACTGCTCTTGAATTTGTTTCATTTTTAATGATCACTCTTCTAATACTAAAATGGAATCGGAACTTACATAACGTTCTACTTTTGCGTTGCCTGCGATTGATCCTGTATTGAACTTCCATATAATCTGAAATCTGCAAAATAATTTTAGGGCAATTATATAAGACAGAAATAATAAAATAGTATTATAAATATAACTACTCAGGAAGATGAAAGAGAACATTGGAGTTTAGGGGGACAGACATGTTTAATATTAAGTGTAAATATGCCTCAAAATGTGCCGCCTATCGAGATAATTCATACACGTGCACAAAAGCTTTTGAGAAAAGCTACTGTGGAGTCTATAGAAAATTTAAAATTGGGGCTATTAAAACATATAAGCAAGATTTTGATCCTCTAGAATGTTATTACTAATGGTTCTATTTTGAAACAAATCCTTAAATTTTTGAATCTCGTATCTGAAACAGTAGATAGAATCTCCGATCATGGAAAGTTATCCTGAAAACTCCTTATGATTTAGAATAAAATAGATTTTGGGATCGCTCAATAACTAAAAAAGGGAATTAATTATTGAACTACCGGTCGCTTGCAAGATGATAAAAATATGATATCCTGCAAGTTCCTAGTATTTCTGGCTGTTTCATCTTTTTGTCGCTTACTTTTTGTCACTTATGGATGAAGGAACGAAACCACGGCCATTATTCCGTATGTCCCAAGAAGCTGTAATCCTTCAAACCAGTTGCTTTTGCCGTCTTCGATTATGGATTTAACCATTAAAACGGCAGAAATTATGGCAGCGAGTTCGAAAGTGGTGAAAATAAGATTCATGGGGTTCTCGAAGAAATAACTCGTAAACACCAGAACCGGCACGACAAACATAGCGATTTGAGTTGTCGAGCCAATTGCGATCTGGAGCGCCAGATCCATCCGGTCCTTAACTGCTATTGTGATAGCTGAGACATGTTCTGCAGCGTTTCCGATAATTGCTATGAAAATCATACCTATGAACATTTCAGTCCAGCCAAGGCTTTCAGCCAGAGGTTCTATGGAGCCGACCAAAATTTCACTCATAACAGCAACCGTAACTGTCGATGTGAGAAGAACCAAAACGGATTTTTTGACGCTCCACTTGGCAACGCATTCTGTCGTGTCAACAGTGTACAGGTGTTTGTGGGTGTGAAGCGAGAAAAGCAAGCTCGCAAGATACGAAACGGCCATAATGACCGAAACTGCAATGCTCAAGGTCTCGACTGTCGCGTCTGAAGGATTTTCTGAAGTCAGAACGAAAACAGCCGGCATTACAATAGCTGCAGTTGCAAGAAAGAGAGTAGAGGCGCTTGTCTTTGCGGCTGTAGTATTGAACCGCTGCTCATCTTTTCCGAGACCTCCGAAGAAAAACGCCATTCCCAGAATCAAAAGCAGATTCCCAATGATGGAACCCGTAATCGATGCTTTTACCATTTCAGTAAGTCCTGCTTGCAGGGAAAAAAAACTTATGATTAATTCTGTTGCGTTCCCGAAGGTAGCATTTAACAACCCACCCAGCGCTGGGCCAGTACGCGCCGAAATCTCCTCTGTAGATTCACCGATGAATTTCGCAAGCGGGATAATTGCAAGCGAAGCTAAAACAAAAATTACTATGGGAGAAGAGTGTGTATACTCTGCGAACAGACTCAGCGGTACAAAGATAAGAAATAATTTAAAAATTTTTTCCAGAATTTTTGTTTTTTCCATATTAACGAATCTCCTCTGCAACCTGGCAAAGAGTTACTATAATGCGACTTAGAATACCAGCCATTCTCATTTTATGTGTTAATAACAAAACTGAAAGATATTTTTATCCCTCAAGCCAGGCAGGAAGGAAAACTTTATTGAATGCATTTATTCCGTGCAAGAAAAAGACATTTTTGGAGATTGAAAAGTTGAATGCATAGTCGATGAGACTCAGAGAATTATTGATCTTATAAAAAAATCCCTGACGGGAGTTGATGAATTTATAATTCTTGAAAAAATGAAATAGTAGCAGCAAATGGCAGAAACGTGAGATGACGCTTCCATCTGAAATTTAATCTAAAGCTTCCGTTTGAAATCAAAGATATAAAAGTAAAATGGAGAAGAGTTTTTGCTCCATTTTAAAACCTTAAAAGTTGGATTTCAGAAACATGGATTCCAGAAGCATGGATTCCAGAAGCATGGATTCCAGAAACATGGATTTCCCTTGGAAGAGTCTCTCACGAAATATCTCTTTTTTCGGCAGGCCTGAAAGTAACAAATCTGGAACTTTCCTCAATATCAGCTTTCCCGCTATTTCCGACTTCAGGTAATACTTTTGTTGTACCGGCTGAGTGCCTGGATTCTACCTTTGCATCATGCCTGAGAAGCTTGAATTCCTTAGAAAGCATTACCAGAACTACCAGCATCATTATGTACTCCGTAGCCGGAGATGCAGCCCACACTCCATCCAGGCCGAAGAAAACAGGCAGGATAAAGAGCAGAGGAAAGAGAACAACAAAAATCTTTCCAAGGTAGATAAAGAGTGCTGCTCTGACCCGGTTTATTGACTGGAAATAGATGGCAGTGAGGAGCACAGTACCTTCAACAAGCAAAGAGAATATGAAAATCTCCATTCCTCGCAGGGTAACCTCCAGAAGTTCAGAATCTCCCTGGCTGAAGATCCGTATCACTTTTTCGGGGAAGAGGGAAATTAATAGAAATCCGATAACTCCTGTCAGGATACATGAAAGAATTGTCAGCTTTAAAGTTTTCGAAACTCTTTCGTAATAGCCAGCTCCGTAATTGAAACCTATAATCGGCTGTACTCCCAGAGCTATTCCCTCGAAAAGCATGGAGAAAATTGAAAAGACATACCCTATAACACCGTAGGCTGAGACCGCAAGCTCGGAACCGTACCTGAGCAGCATATAATTGTGCGCAAAGAGCACAAGAGCCAGTGAGAACTGCATCACGAAAGACGGAAGTCCGGCTCCAAGGATCTGGATCTGAGTGTTGAGTTTGAATTTCATGGCTTTAAGCCTGAGTTTCAATTTTGCCTCCCTGCTAAAAAGGTAATTCGTGAGCAGTAATGCCGGAAGAGCAAAGGAAATTATTGTGGCAAAAGCGGCACCCTCCATTCCCATGCCCATATGCATGATAAAAAGGTAATCAAGCACAAGATTTACAATTACCCCTGCAATCATGATATTCATACAGAGCCTGGGTTTTCCGTCATTCCTTACCAGCGGTTCAAGGGCAACTGAAAGGATTATAAAGACCGAGCCAGCGAAGATAATCCTCAGGTAATCACGGGCAAAAGCTAGAGCAGACCCGCTGGCTCCAAGGATGCTGATTGAGGTTTCACAGAAAACCAGTCCGACTATAGTAAAAACTACTCCTGTAAAAAGACATAGAGAAAAAGCATTGTGTACTATATCCAGGGCTTGGCTAAAATTATCTTTTCCAAGCTGCAGGGCTGTCAGACTGGATGCACCGATTCCAATAATCACCCCTATGGCGATTATAACTATGTAAGCGGGATAGGCTAGGGTAATTGCTGCAAGCCCCTGGCTACCGATAGCGTTTCCTATAAAAAAGCCATCAATTATTCCCTGGATTCCGGCAATGACAACTCCAACAACGGTCGGAAATGCAAACTTAAGGAATAAACTCACTATATTCCCGGATCTCATTTCTTCATCACTTACCATACCAGGCCCTCCTTATGCTGCAAAACCATCTTTTCAAAGGTCTGGTTTTGAAACTCTGAAACTTTCATTTCAGAGACCTGATTTTGAGATTCCGGGACTATTTTTACCGTTGTCAGGCGGAAAAACCTGTTCAAAGAGAGGTATATTATATTGTGTTTCTGTAGAGATTGGTGTTTTCTTAAAGTTTTACCTATTCTTGAAGGACCAAAGCAGTAGGATTCGGCCCTCTCAAATAGTTTGCATGAGGTCATAACTCATCCTGGACGAAGCTTCTGAAAATATGCAGATTCACGTATTGTTGCCTTGTTGCAGAATTAATTAGTCTGTCTATGCCGAACTGGTAACTGCATATAATCTGGGGTTAATTTGTGCGCATTCCTGCAGCACTCATTCGTTTTACGAAGCTTCACCGTTTAAAGAGTAAAAGAGGATTCAAACGAACTAAGAATCCTGCGCAATCATGCAACAAAGCAAGTAAAACCAGATTCGGATAGTCATCTGGTCACAGCTAATTCTATATAGTAAAAAATATTTATGAATCTATATATAGATTTGCACTCGATTTTATTTTAACAGGTTATTTAATATGGAATTTTAAAAGCACCTAAGTAGAGAATTTAGAACGAGTTTAAGCAAGAACATAAATAGGCCTAAAAATAAAAATGTATAAAATAGTTCGGATCTAAGTAAAAACTCTGGAAAAACATTAGATTTACTCATAGGCAATTAAATTTGCAAATAAGAGGAAATAAATCCGAGATCGAACAGCTACCGATCCAAAANNTCAGATTTATGACAATAGTAAGTTAAAGTTTCAGGTTTACAAGAAGTTTTCTTTACAGTAATAAATCATGGGCTTACCCATCCATTTTTTATGCGAGAAGCACCTTTACGTCTTAAATTGAACTTATTCCTTTACTTACCTTTATTAACCTTTATTTATTTACCTGCATGTTGTTAAACCTCTAGTACAAATCGTTTGCATAGTTTTCTCTTCATAATTACAAAACCTTCCAGTCGGAAAGAACAAACTGATCAAAAATGTCTACTGAAAATTATACCTTCACTCATGATTATACCTGTACTCCTCCTGAAATCCTGGCTCCCGTAGGAGACGAAGAAGCCCTGCTTGCTGCAATTCGAGGAGGAGCTGATGCAGTCTATCTCGGGGTCGGTGAATTTAATGCCCGTCAGGGTGCAAAGAATTTCACTATTGAGAATCTTGGCGAGGCCGTGAAACTGGCACACTCACATGGAGTTCTGGTTTACCTGGCCCTCAATATTCCGATCAAACAAAAAGAATTGCAGCACGCGCTTGAGATAGTAGACTGCGCATACGCAGCCGGAACCGATGCAGTTATCCTTCAAGACCTTGGGCTTCTCAGACTTTTAAGTGGAATCTATCCGGACCTCGAGCTTCATGCAAGCACCCAGATGACTATCCATAATAGAGGAGGAGTCGATTTTGTAGCAGGCCTGGGAGCAAAAAGAGTAATAGTCTCAAGGGAACTTACCACGGCTGAGGTAAAAGATATAGTAGATAATTCAAACGTAGAAATTGAGGTTTTCGTACATGGAGCTCTTTGTTACTCTTATTCGGGCAAATGCCTTTTCAGCAGTTTCCTGCATGGCAGGAGCGCAAACAGGGGAGCCTGTGCCCAGCCCTGCCGACGTCGGTATAGATTCGTGGTAAACGGCAGAGAAGTTGACGAAAGAAATATTGGAGGAAGTTATCCCATAAGCTGTGCCGAACTCTCCACACTAACAGGGCTTGAGGATATAATAAAAACCGGAGTCGTAAGCCTAAAAATAGAAGGGCGGATGAAAAAGCCCGAGTACGTTACTGCAAGTGCCGCTGCCTACAAAGCTGCAGTCAAAGGAATCTGCAGCCCGGGAGAAAACCCGACAAAAGAGGAACTTGAAGCAAGAGAAGCCGAGCTTGCGAAACTCTTTTACAGAGGCTTTACAAGAGGCTTCATACTCGGAGAAAAAGGCGTATCTCATCCCAAATACAGTTCAAACTACGGGGCGTTCCTTGGAAAAGTCCTGGATATTTCTCGGTCAAAAGGGAACACAAAACTTACGGTTCGGCTGAACCAGGACATCCAGGTAAAAGACGGTATAAGTATTTTCACGCGGGAGAGAATGCTTGGCTCAGCAGTTACAGGCATAATCACAATTTCAGATGAGCATATAAAAAGTGCGAAAAAAGGTGAAAAAGTAGGGCTTGAAATCAGCTCGAAGACCGGAAGAGCAGTCCAGAGAGGCGACGAGCTCTACCTCACAACAGATACTCAGCTCCTCGACACCCTTCAAAAAACTAAACTCAAAATGCTTCCTGTAAGCCTGAAAGTAAGAGCCAGGAAAGGAGAGCAATTTACTGTTGTGATCGGAGAAGAATGTAAAAAGCCCAGAGAGACCAGGGACAAGAGAAGAGAAAAGGCTCTCGTTTTGGAATTCACGGATGATTACATTGTCCAGGAAGCCGAAAAAGCTCCAACAACGACCGAGCAGATAAGAAAAACAATGGAAAGCCTTGGGGATACTTCCTTTGAGGCCGTTTCTGTTGAGATTGAAGCTGATGAAAACATTTTCATTCCGGTTGGTGTGTTGAAAAATGCAAGGAGAAAGGCAGCAGACCTCCTGCTTGAGAAAGTCCTCAGTGGAGATAAGAGAGAGCACAAGCAGCCGGATCTTGAGGATTTCAGTTACCTGTGTAACTCTCAAAACCATAGCAGTGAAGCGAGTGGCCAGGATAAACGGCCTCCAGCCGTAAGTGAGACTCTCGGTGAGGTTACAAGTAAGACAATAGGCAGAAAATCAGCTTCAAAGCGGCTCCTTCTTAGTGTTGAAGTAAATGAAAGTTCTTCTCTCTTTGAGGCTGCGTTTGTCGGTGCAGATATTATCTATGTTCCGGTTTCGAGGTTTGAAGAACTTGCTGCGCCAGAAAATGCAGAAAAGCTTGAAGATTTGAAAGCCGAAAGGGTTGAAATTGTTTTCCGGGTTCCCCTTATAAGTCATGATCATGAACTGGATAAACTCAAACCCCTACTGGAAAAAGTTAAAGAGGCAGGCTTCGGAATAGCCTGTTCCGAGTTAGGGGCCGTACAGCTTGCAAAAGAGCTTTCAATACCCTTTACCGCAGGAAAAGAGTTCAATATTTTCAACTCTATTACGGCCAGTACCTTCTACCAGGCAGGAGCGTACAGAGCAACTCTTTCAAGTGAACTGAACCTGAGCGAAATAAAAAGTATCTGCGAAGCACTTCAAATATGTAAAGGCTCAGGACAGACCGAGATTTTTGTTTACGGCAGAGAACTCATGCTAATTACGGAAAATGACCTTTTAAAGCCCCTTGTTGATAGAAGAATTGTAAGAAAGGACAGCGAAGTGCTTCTTGTTGACCAGGAAGGTTCCGAGTTTCCGGTAGAACGCCTGGGGACCCGGACCCTGATTTATAACTCAAAAGTGCTTGATATGCTGAAGTACGTCAAAAACCTGAAAGATTACGGTGTGGATGTGCTTCGTCTTGACCTTTCATTCAATACTCAGGCTGAGATAAAAGAGATTATAAAAGCATACAAAGAAGCTCTTACAGGAAAAGAAAACAGGTTGAAACCTGCAAAGAGAGTTGAGTATACTACAGGGCATTATTTTAAGGGAGTTTGATAAGGTAAAACTCTTTTAAACGAAAGACGACTACTTCCACACGAAAAAAATCACTTCCAAATGAGAAAGATTACTTATAAATGATTATAAAAACCTAAAAATTCTTTTTCTGGAAACTTTAAAAACTAAAAGTTGCCTATTTTCCAGGCAACTGCTTAAGCCCGAAAAATATGCAGAGTCATGACCTGCAAACAGACTTTAAGTTTATTTTTCGGTTCAGTTTAAAAATTTACCTTATTTATAATCATTTAGTTATAATTACACAGTTATAATTATTTAGTTATAATTATTTAGTTATAATTATTTAGTTACTACTGTTAATCCGACAATTTTCTGTCCAGAGTACCAGACTTTAACCTGGAAGATGTCAGGGTTAGCAAATGCATTTTGTACGGAGGTTTCAATATTTTCGGATGGGTTGGATAAGTACCTCCAGCCATTACCTGCATAGAGCCAAAGAGATCTTGTATTGGAAGAAGGATAGGCCTTCAGTTCAACCCAGTACTTGGTTGCTATGTTATTGGTCACAGCTGTTGTAGACATTGTTTTTCCCAATGTGACTGGGGCTGTTGATTGCTGACCGCCTGAGAGAGATATTTCCTGACTTTGAGAAGATGCAGCACTCAAGACCGCTGGCATCGCTGCCAGGACTAAACATATCACTAAACCTGCTATTATAAGCCGATTTTTCAACATTTATTACACCTCAAATTAGATTATACTATCAAATTTATTATGTTACATATGCTGTGGTATTTTCGCACTCACTGCGCTACAATTTTTAGTTTATTCTCGAGAATCTGCATGTATCAAGAGAAAGATTCTTAAAACAAACCCCGAAAGATGTGTAAAGTACTCTCAATACTTACTAACTGTTATATTTATAGTCCCCGTATATGATACTTTTGACAGTATTCCCCAAATTAATTCAATCGTTTCCGGAATTCACTACATAAGAGCTTAACAGGTGCTTTCTGTCATTTTGAGTCTTTAGGTACTGTTTTTATAATCAAATCTACAAATTTCAAGTTTGGTAATTTTTAAGAAAGTAAATGCCATACAAAGGCGGTCTTTATCAACAGATGGTATTACCAGGAGACCATTTTACTGTGCACAAAATAAAAAGTTAGAGAATACAGTAGCAAGTTGAAATTTAATGAAAAGAAATCCAAACAGCAAAGAGTACTGTAACCAGTAAACTGAAGTTTTAAATTGAGTACGCTATGCAACATAGCTAAAATCACAGGTTCTTCAAACCTGTACAATTAGGATACTAGCTCGAAGGCCTATCCGGACTCTGCATGTCATCTGGACTATGCCCATCATCTGGACTATGCCTGTCTTTCCTGAAATATCTGACAAACAACTGAAGAAGCTATATTATAAATAGTTTAAATAGTAAAACAGATGCAGTTAAATATATATTCCATAAAAAATAAAATATAGATGCTCATGCAAAAAAGGATTATATATGGAATTGATATTGCTCGGGGTTCTCCCAGGGCAAGGGAACTTCCCAGATACGCACTTGCTATCCTTAAAGACGGGGAAGTTCTTCATCAAAGTATGCTCCGTCGCCAGAAAATCTTTAATATGATCCAGCGAGAAAGGCCGGAGATAATAGCTGTTGATAATATTTTCGAGCTTGCAGCTGACCGAAGCGAGCTCCTTTCTCTTATGGAAAAACTGCCTGAAGGTGTTAAACTCGTTCAGGTCACAGGTGGGCTGCATCCCGAACCGCTTGTAAGACTAGCACGAAAACATGGGCTCTCTTTTGATCCCGAAAATCCGAACGATGAAGCCGAAATATGTGCTCGCCTTGCAGATATGGGGATTGGACATGAGGTTTCTCTTTTTGAAGATATTACAAAAATTAAAGTCAGCAGAGCCCGTTCCCTGGGAAGAGGAGGTTGGAGCCAGAACCGGTACCGCAGGAAGGTACATGGAGCTGTGCTGCAAAGGAGCAGGGAAATTGAGAATACCCTGAAAGACCTTTCTCGGGAAAAAGGCATCAGATTCGAAGCCGTAAATGTAAAAGGTTTCGGAGGCTATGTCAGGTCTGAATTCACTGTCTATGCAAAGCGTGGAGAGGTACCAATACATCCAATGACAAGTAACGACGCTCAGGTAAGCGTAAGAAGTGTTGAACGCGATAAAATCCGATATATTCCCCTTAAACCGAAGAACCAGAGACGTAAGTTCACAATCGTGGGAATCGATCCCGGAACAACCGTGGGAATAGCGATTCTCTCTCTTGAAGGAGAGCTTCTTTACTTGAAAAGCTCCAGGGGAATGGCTCCTGACGAAGTGGTCAAACTTATTGCCGAATACGGAAAACCTGCAGTTATTGCCAGCGACGTAACTCCAATGCCCGGTTCAGTTGAGAAAATTCGAAGAAGTTTCAACGCCGTACCTGCAAGTCCCGGAATCGAGGTTTCTGCCGAGGAAAAAATAGCGCTTGGAAAGACTTTCGGTTACTCGAATGACCACGAAAGGGATGCACTGACCGCGGCTCTTCTCACTTACCGGAGTTATAAGAATATATTTTCCAGGATTGAAAAGAAAGCTCCGCAGAATGCCGATCTTGAGTTGATAAAGCTTCATGTAATTCGTGGAGCTTCAATAGAAGCTGCAATCGAAAAAGTTCGGGCTTCAGCTGAGCCTGAAAAATCGAGGCAAAGAGAGCATGCTGAAAAGACCGAGGACAGGTCAGTTGACGAATCTCTCCTGAAAATGAGAGAAACGGTCCAGAGGCAGAGCGAGCAGATCCAGAACCTTCAGGAATATCTTGAGGAACTAAAGAAAGAGTTGCTTGCAAAAGACAGGAAAATCTCAAAGCTTGAGTCAAGACTGAACAGTTTCAAAAAGGAAGCTTACAGCGAAATCCGAAAATCAAAAGAAATCAAAATAAGGGACGAAACAATTGAAAGCCTGAAGAAAGAAGTCAGCCATAAAAACAAAACCGTAAAGGAGCTCCGGCGCAGAAGCAACAAGCTGCGTAAAATTCAGAAAATGGAGGTCCGTGGCGAAGGTACGGCTGTCAAAGTTATTGCCGCTTTTACGAAGGAATCCATTGCCGAAACAAAGGAAAAATACGGACTTAAGACAGGCGATGTAGTTTTCCTTGAAAATCCAAGCGGAGGCGGAACTGCAACCGCTCAGATCCTTGTAGAAGCCGGAGTCCGTGCCGTACTCATCCCTGAGGATATTTCACATGCAGCCGAGGAGACATTCTTCAAAAACGATGTACCGGTCTTAAAGAACATTCCGCTCGAAAGAGCTGAAGATTTTGCAATGGTCGAACCGGAAACCCTTAAAGCTGCAATTGCAGCCTGGGAAAAAGAAGCCGATGAAAAACGCCACAAAGCCAAGGAGGACGAACTGCAGAGCCTCTTTGATGAATACAGGAGTGAAAGGCGCAGGGGCCTGGTTTAAAAAGGTCCTTAAAATTTCACGTCTGCCTAAGTCTTGCTTGCATATCACTTCCTTCTCCAGGGAGGAAACTCGGAAGCACCTCTTTTTTAAGCAATAAATACCATCTGAATCAATATGCCAGATCTTATGAAAGAACCTGATAAAGAACCCAATAAAGAACCCAATAAAAAAACTGTCAGAACCCCGATTAAAGAACATTTCCAGCTCAAAGAAACTATAGTTACCATTGCAGCCGACAAGCAGGAACATATTGAAGCTGCAAAAGAAGCAATTCACGTTCACAGGGCAGCTCTTGAGACTTACATTCTTTCGGACCCTTATTTTCAGCTCACTCTTGAACCCTACGAATGCCCTGAAGATGCCCCTGAAATTGTAAAAAGGATGGTAAAAGCAGGAAACATTATGGGGATAGGGCCAATGAGTGCGGTTGCAGGCACAATTTCGGCTCTTGCAGTGGAAGCAATGGTTAAAGCAGGAGCAAAATATGCTATTGTCGACAATGGCGGGGATATTGCACTCATCAATGACAGACCTGTTGTGGTTGGGATCTATGCAGGACAGTCCCCCATTAAAAACCTGGGAATGGTATTCGAACCCAGAGACTCGATTACAGGCGTATGCACTTCAGCAGGAACAGTTGGCCCTTCAATCAGCTTCGGAATGGCGGATGCAGCTGCAGTATTCTCAGAAGATGTTTCTCTGGCGGATGCGGCTGCAACGGCTCTTGGAAATGAGGTAGGTATAGGAAAGGAATCTGTAGAGGCTTCTTTTAAAACCGTGAAGGAAATTCCAGGAATAAAAGGGGCACTTGTAATCCAGGGAGAATATATTGGTATGTGGGGACAGGTACCAAAGATTACAAGGGCAGATGTCAGGTATGAGTATATAACCAAAGCGTGATTGTCAGGAGTTGGCATCTGGTGTTCTCCTTTTATTAACCGACGTTCTCTTTTTATTATCTATTGTTCTCTTTTTATCACCTATTTTTCTCTTTTTATTATCTATTGTTCTCATTTTATTATCTATTATTCTCATTTTATTATTTATTATTCTCATTTTATTATCTGTTATTCTCATTTTGTTGTCTGGCGTTCTTCTTTTAGAACTGATGTTCTCCTGATGTTTAGCTGGTATTATATTTAGAAATTATATCCGTTAAAGAAATATTAATATGTGTTTCGCAACATAATCGCTTAACACAAATTACAGATTAGACAATTGATTTTAGAGCTACTTCTGGAACTGGTTTTGAACTGAGTAGGTCATCGTGGAAAAAATGTAATTAGACGACTTGAAATTGCTAAAACCACAGGGAGGAAAATAAATGTCCAAGAAAATCCTGATCTTAACAGGCGATTGCGCTGAGGACTATGAGGTGAAGGTACCCCAACAGTCACTCCAGATGCTGGGCTACCAGGTAGATATAGCGGCACCAAACAAAAAAATTGGGGATATGTTGCAACTGGTAGTGCACGACTTCACCACACTCGATACGTATATTGAGCTTCCGGGGCATCGTATCCAGGTAGATGTTTCCGTAGCTGAAGTAAATGCGGATGATTATGCAGGTCTGGTCGTTCCGGGTGGAAGAGCCCCTGAGTACATCCGTATGTATGATGAGACAATTAAACTTGTACAGGATTTCTTTGCAGCTGGCAAGCCTGTAGCAGTCATTTGCCACGGACTGCAGCTTTTGGCAGCGGCTAAAGTCCTGGAAGGCTACAAGGTAACATCATACCCGGCATGTGCTCCGGAATGCAGGTTAACCGGTGCTGATTGGGAATCGAAACCTGTAGTTACAGACAAAAACCTGGTAACAGCTCAAGCATGGCCAAATCACCCAGCCTGGTTAAGAGCCTTTGTTGAATTGCTCGGTGCAAATATAAGCATTTAAGGAAAGCATGTAGGAGTTTCTTTGCAGGATGGATTTATCCAAAATCCATCCTCAAATCTGATAAAGCAAGACTAAAAGTTCACATGAATTTTGACCCTATCTGAATATCGAGTCAAACGTATTCAGGAACTTAGAAGTCAAATGCATCCATAGACTTAGAGCCTTAGGACTTACGCACTTGAGGAACAAAATCAATTACCGAAAAGACTGTAGATAATTGTTACGTTTTAGACAGTTAACAGTTTGATGCTGTTGATTTTTCAGTTCAACTGCGTAAGTCCTAAGCCTATCAGAAAATTTAGAGATTCACTATACCTTGACAAGGGTAGTTTAAATAACTTGAGCAGGTATTCAATATTCAGGTACTCAAACATTAAGGTACTCAATATTAAGGT
>DAQQ01000065.1:0-10379 GCA_002508465.1 Methanosarcina sp. UBA7
TCCATTATCCAGTTGGATGGCGTAACCACAATAACGATCCCGATCACCACATCATTTGCGGAAGGGATATAAGCTCCCGCAAGAGGGATCACTCCAACTTTATCCTCTTTGAGATTTTCAATACCACAAAATAAAGAATAGATCTTGTCGTTCTTGACATAAGTCCCGTATCCGGTTTTTTTCGAATTCTCGGATAGCAGGTCACCAGGGATCACTATTTTTTTATCCATCCAACATCCTCTTATAAAAGTTTAGTTTGAGCCTCTCCCTTAGTAAGATGATTTATAAGAGCGTAAAAATCAGTCTGGACTCCTGCCGGAATTCTTACTACCGCAATCCAGGAGCCGTCACGCTGCCATTCTTCTTTCGTAATATTTCCTATCTTGGAAATATCTCCGTATGCTTTGGGAGCATATTCGGGAGGGATTTTCACAGCAATACTGATCTCTTCAAAGCGTATAGGTATAAGCGGACGAATGGCTTTCATTGTAATATTGACCAGCTGATCTACGCTTTTTAAGGGGTCTATGTGCACCTTTGCCTCTTCCATTGCCTTTTCGATCCGTGCGGGAGGATGAGGTGCTTTTGTTTGGGGGTTTATTGCATTCCTGGAAATGGTATAGATAACTTTCTTCTTTTTTTCCTCAAGCATACGTTTTCTCTGTTCAGCAGTGAGCTGAAGCTCCCCGCTTTTCAGGATCACGGCAGCAATCTTGAAGGGGTCCGTTGTCTCAAAGGCATTGAGAATCTCGGACTCTGCTGCTCGGTCCCCTCGGTTTGCGTCTTCGAAGATAGTTTCAACTGCCAGAATGTCTTCAAGGCTTACTTCTTCTCCTCGCTTGTAGGCCAGAGCTCCTTCGGGCTCGACCAGAACTTCGAAGTGTTTACTGCCTCTCTTAAGCCGTGCAGTCACTGCCTCGTCCAGGGACACCATTTTCAAATACCTTCTCCAAAATATAATTTTGAGAATCCGAAGATTCTCTGAGTACTCAATCTCAAATGCTATATAGATTTTATTCTTTGTGTTCAGTTTCCTTGTGTTTTGCAAGGATCTGCTGGACGTAATTCTCAACTTCTTCAGGAACTAGTTTTCTGAATTTCTTATCCTGAAGCGACACAATACCTACCTCAAGGGTAGACGCATCGAATTTGCCTTCGGCAGCTCTATAGAGTGCATCCATACCTAGAAGGATAGCCGCATCTATATTCATATCTTGCTTGTACTCTGCTTCAAAGACCTCAACCACTGCGTTTCTGCCTGCACCTATAGCTGTTGCCTTGTATTCCAGAAGGGCACCGCTTGGGTCAGTCTCAAAAAGTCTTGGCAAATTGTCGTCCACGCCTGCAATAAGAAGTGCAGTCCCATATGGACGAACTCCACCATACTGAGTGTAAGTTTGCTTGTGGTCACAGATTTTCTTGGAGATAACCTCCACACCTATGGGTTCATCATAAGAAACCCTGTTAACCTGCGCTTCTACACGAGCTCTGTCAACAAGGGAGCGGGCATCTGCCACAAGCCCTGAGGTTGCAGCTCCTATGTGGTCGTCAATCTGAAAAATCTTTTCGATTGACTCGGCTTCTACAAGCCTGCTGGTTATTCGCTTGTCAACGAGCAGCACTACCCCATCCGCTGCCTTGATTCCCACGGCTGTTGTTCCCCTCTTGACCGCTTCGCGGGCGTATTCTACTTGAAAAAGTCTTCCATCAGGGCTGAAAACCGTAATTGCCCTGTCATAGCCCATCTGTGGTGCCATCTGCATATTCCGTATCTCCCTTAGTTTTTATTTTATATTGTTGTCATCTTCCCGGCAAGAAGCCGGTCTTTTTTCCTTAAAGGATCTCTATCCGCAGGCTCGTAGCTAAATCACCGCCCTCCCCAAAAAGGCTTTGGTCAGTGATAAACTGCTGCGAGGATGTCCCGAAAATTCAGGAGCTTAAAGTCCCCGACCCAGCATTCAGGTAAGGAAACCGATTTTTGATTTCCTATAACGTATTTCTTCCTTATTAGAGTTTTTTACCTTTTATTCGGAACTTCCAATCCTGAAATACTTTTTTTGGACGAAACCTGCTGGAAATACTTCGGTTACAGGGAATTCAAAGGCATTTCTACCCTGCAAAACTTCTATCCTGCAAAGTACGTTTTCCATAATATGGGTTCGCGCACTTTAGGAGCCTTTTTAAAAGTTTTTAAGGTCCAGTTCCAAAGTTAACTAAGTCCGCTAATAAAGTGTATTTACTCAGTTATAATGCTTGTGAAACCCGAAATTTTCCGGTGCTTAAGCCGTATTCTAAGCCCTCCATAAAAGGGGTTTTGCTTCCACCGCTTCCTCTATCCAGGTTTCAATCTGCGTTTCGATCAGACCCGCAATCGTTTGAATTTTCTCCGGACCAGCTATTTTTCTGTCAATCAGCTTTGCCAATCAATGTTATACCTGTTACACTAATATACTCATTAATATACTAATTCATCATAGTATATATCAGACAGCGTCCTGACAGTTTTTTATAATAGTTTCCTGAAAGCCTCAAATCCGAGGATTCTCAACAATGGAACAAAGCCACTAACCGGAAAAGCTGCTTAATTTCCTTTCCCAGATCCTGAGAACTTGAGGTTTTTAGATACCCGGGCTTTAACATTCCCGAATTATAAATTCATTTTTTCTGGCCCCGCAGTTGAGCTTTTCTGAACCTACTCAACTTATAATTCTCCAGCCTTTTTGAAGTTAACCTTGAGTTCGGGCTCAAAGGTCGTATGATTCCGAAGAAATTTCTCGGTTGCCCTTTTAATCGTGCCTGAAGTTCCAAGTATATGTACAGTTGCCCTTTTTCCATTGACCCGTGTGAGCGTTGCCAGAGATGCTCTGGTTTCTTTCACTCTCGCATGTGAACACTGAGCAATACCTTTCGAGTCTTCAAACCCGAGCACCTTAATATCACACTCACTTGCAGTGACGTCTCCAATCAAGGAAGAAGCCGAAAACATAACCTCTTTGATTAAATCATTCCTGCTGACTGGCACCTCGGAAATCAGTTCAAAGGCCAAATAACGTTTTTTCGCACGAAGAGAAGGGAGCAGGCGTTTCAAAAGTAATCTTCCTCCTCAAGTACCTCAATACCTTCTCTAATATAGCCTGGACCAGGCCGATTCCTTGAGATTATTCTTTCAGGCACAATAGTAATGGCATCAAGGGCCTCATCTTCTTCAAGCCCGCAGATTTCAGCCATTGCAAGAATCTCCATGGGAGAACGAAGGTCAAAACATGACATTGCATCGCTTGAAAGGACAAGGGGAACATCGTACTTCCTGGCAAGGTCAAGGTTTGCTCTAAGATCAGACAGCAGACGAACTCGCCTTGGTCCTCTTGAATGAAGGAGAGGCCTTATTGTCAAGCCGATTGCAACATCATTATCAGCTGCAGCTTTTGCAAGCACCTGGTTTAACCCACTGCTTTTAGCAAAAGCTGGGTGGTTCAGGATATCTACTCTCTGGTTTTCCAGAGCAGCCCTGTTGACAGTCTCTGAACCTCCATGTACTATCAGGACATCTACGAACTTCCTGAATTTTCCAATAAGTCCGTGAAGTTTTGAGGGGTTTTCTTCTGCAAGCTCGACTCCTCTAAAAATCTCAAATTCATTAGTAGAGGGTAATACAGGTTGTGATAGAGGAAGTTTATCCGAGTGGTTTGTAAGCGCAATCCCACTGTACCCCAAATGTCGGGAAAGGGCAGCAAGTTGTTCAGCCGTATTCTCCCCGTCAGGCACTGCATGAATGCAAAAATCGTAGAATTTAGGTTTACCCAAACAACTCCTCCACGATAGCTCCGGCTTTTTCCCGGTTTTTCGGATAAGTCTCGATCTTGACTTTTGCAGTGATCGCATCCGAGGAATCAGTTAGCTTCACTTTCTGCAGGTATGCCGCCTGCTTGTCAAAGCGAACATAAAAGACCTGATCATCGTCCAGCCTCTCGGGCATTTCTTCCCTGAGCCTTGCTACGTCTTCTTCGGAAAAGTTCTCCCGGATAAAATGGGCAAAACTCAGACAGTCTGCCTTTCTTTTAAGCTGTACGCTCAGAATAGTAATAGGATTTCCATGATGCCCTTCAGCCTGGAGCTCATCAATCAGTTTGCTCCCTTCCCGTACGCCGGCACCGGATAAAAAAAAGTCCAGAGCCATACGGACTCTGGATACGTCTTCGGTTGCGTGGGCGATCACACGCAGTATTATGTGATGAATCACTTGCCTCGACTCTTGTTTGCACGGATACTCGGTCTGGTCTTTTCAGTACCTTTTCCGCGTGTAGACATGCCTCTGCCCTTCCGGCCGGCACTGGTCTTACCCCTTGCAGCTCTATCCCTGACGGACGGATCGCATACCCAGTTCAGGTTCTTATCGCTTTTTATTACAGGGTGGAAGGGGTCTACAAGAATGACTTCATACCACTTGTTCTTTCCGTCCTCCCCTACCCAGTAGGAGTTCAGGACTTCAAGGTTCGGGTATTTGCGGTCTGCACGGGCTTCGGCAATCCTCTGAATGCTCATGCCGCCTGTAATCTTGTTTACACCCATTCTTTGGGTCCTTCTCCCACGGTTGAACCTTGTTTTACCAAGACCTCCGCGGCGTACTTTTACTCTGGCGACGACGATGCCCTGCTTGGCTTTATAACCGAGAGAGCGTGCTTTGTCGATTCTTGTGGGCCTTTCAATTCTGGTCACGGATCCCTGCTTTCTCCAGACCTGCATGCGCTCCCAGCGGAGCTCGTTCACGTAAGTTTCACCAGGTTTTTTCCATGCATCACGTACGTATGTGTAAAAAGATTTTACCAATTTAAACACCAAGTTTCACTTTTGTTTCACGGTTCAGCCCTGCTTGCAGGACTACATTCCAACGGGACCTAATCCCGAAAATGAAACATGGGATAAACTGAACCATCTGATTTAAAGCTTTGCCCGTGAATGGGTCAATTAAAAGTGAAATACCTGGACAAAGGGAAAAGAGTGAATATTTAAAAATAGGAAATAAAGAGCAGTAATTTTGGAAAGAATTCAGTGAAATAAAAGTTATATCCTTAGTTTGACAGTTTGATTTTTATGTAGGAGTTCATCCCAAAACCTGGAATTTGCTTCTTGTACATTGTATTTTGAATATTAATCAAGCTCATAATCATGAAAACAACTCTGAGAATTCCCCAACGATTAAGAGTAAAGTGTCTTTTGGGATAGGCTCTCCTTTTAACCCTAAGGAAGCAGAATCAGACAAGCTTAAATATTCGCAAAGCTAAACATGATAACTGCCTCTTAGGGTATACTTTATGGAGTTCGTGTGGTACGGGAAATACTTTTGAACTCCATAAATTCCTCTTATTTAATTTCTTATAAGTTTTATGTCCACTCTTTCTAACAATGCAATTTTCAAGCGGATTTTGAGTTTGGATTACTTCATAATATTTTTATAGTTTGAGATTTGGCCATAGAGCCTATCCCAAAACCTTGAATTTTGAATAATTGCTCTAATTTCTAACATGAAAATAGTATAATATATTGGGAAAGAAATTGGTTTTGGGATGAGCTCCATAAGTTATTTATTCGAGTATATGCCTTAACTCATATTCAAAAATAAGTATAAAAGAAAATATAATTTAATCTCAGGGTATAAAGGTCTTATTTAAGTTAACAAATAATAAATATATACTTGTTTATCTGTATATTGTTTAATTCTGAGCCCTTCTTTTCTCCTAAAAGCAATAACAGATGAAATAAAAAAGGCATAGAAACCATAAAAATTAGCCGAATAAAAAGTACAAATAAACAGATCATATGCAACTAAGTTAGACAAGCTACACACTTATACTTCAACGCGGCGTGTCCAGGGAATCAGCAGATTCCGGCACTTCGTTTCCTTTGAGTTTTATCTCTTCTCCTTTGATATTCCTTTTCTTCTTATCTTCCAGGATCGGAAGAGCTTCAACTATTCCATCAAGTATGGCTTCGGGTCTTGGACAACAACCCGGAACATATACGTCTACGGGTATGACCTGGTCCACTCCGCCTATTACGTTATAACAGCCGTGGAAAATTCCACCTGTGGATGCACAGGCTCCGACTGCTATAACAACTTTTGGATCAGGAATCTGGTTATAGATGTTTACAAGCACATTCACATTTTTGTAATTTACCGCACCCGTGACTATCATTATATCTGCTTGCTTGGGAGTACCGATGTTTAAAACACCGAATCTTTCAGCATCATATATGGGAGTAAGACAAGCAATTACTTCAATATCACAGCCATTACAACTGTTGCAGTTCACGTGTATAATCCATGGAGATTTTGCTAACGCCATAAATATTTCTCTTTGTTATTTTCATAGGAGTAAGGGATAAGGTTATTACAATCACACTGCATTTCACAGTGTACTTCTCAATAGGAGTTTGAAACACATTCAAGTGACCTGAATTTAGTGTAGCTCGATGAAAATTGAATACAATCAATAATTTATAGTGAATTGCTTTATATAAGGTTAATTATAAAAAAGAGAATTTCAAACTATTTTTATGGTTAAGAGAAAACTCTGAAAACTAAAAAGAATCTTTTCCAGTTTGAATGAGTAACATGATCTCTTTTTGCTTGAACGATAATAGCGAGACTAAAAAGTTCCAGATTGAGGTTCTGACAATATCTAAAGAATGACATGGTTCTAAAAAAAATGTTCCTGTCAAATCAGAAGTTGATAAGAATTATAAGAGTTAAAATTTTTATCGAGCCTATCCCAAAACATTATCTAATCTACTATACCGCCAATATTATGACTCCTATTCTGGCATTATATTGGTTTTGGGATAGGCTCATCGATAAAAATTTTTCTCAATAACATACACTTATTGATTGCTTTACTTTAATTGTTACTCTTGTTCTTTAATTGTTACTCTTATTACTCCTGAAAAAGTATTTCAAGCTCTGACTTGACAGAACCGTCATACCAGAAGTACATACTGGAAGTATAATTTCACAAAAAATACATTGTCTAATGTATTAAATGTTTTATTTCAGTAATTTTAGGGCTTCTCGGCAAGCAGCAACAGCCGGAGCTCCTGATGTGATAAAGATAACATCCATAGCTTCCATGATTTCTTCCTTAGTGACTCCATGGTTAAGAGCGCTTTTCATCTGCGCCACCGTACAGGCCTCACACTGTTTAGATGCCACAACTGCAAGAGCCATAAGTATTTTTGTTTTTGCAGACAAAGCCCCATCAGATAATAATTTTCCATCACAGCGTCTGTACTTTGAAATAAACTCAGGGTCAAGTTCTTCAAGTGTTTCTAAGATGTGGGGCTTAAATCCCATTTTCTTTTCTATACTTTCTGTTACTGTTTTATGGTCTGCCAAATTATGCCACCTACTTATAAGCTAATATTAATTATTTTTATATTCAAAGGTAACTGTTAAATTAAGAGTAATACAAATTACAGGTTATTCAACGTATGTTTGATTGACGTAGGTTCTTCAAAGAATGTCGGATTGGCGTAAGCTCTTCAAAGAATACTTTATTGACGTAGATTCTTCAAAGAATACTTTATTGACGTAGATTCTTCAAAGAATACTTTATTGACGCAGATTCTTCAAATGAATATTTAATTGAATTTGTTCCAAAACTATTTCCAGTTATTCTAGACCGACATTTGAGTAGAGAGCGAATATTAACAGCATTCAATGGGAATAAGCTGTTGGTATAAACATGAATAGTTGAGTTTTGAAACCAGTTTGTTGCTTTAGACGCAGCCCAGATCTCCAAAAGTGATGTCAATGCATTCACGACACATCATTCTAGGAAGATCTTTCTTTAACGTCAAGTGGGGGAGTGGATATCCTCCTTTCATTGGCAACTCTACTTGTTTGATATGATCAATACAAAGTCCTTTTCCACAGACAATGCAAACACCTACTGCTTCGTTTACTTTATTTTCTTCAGAGCAATCATAACATTTAAGCATTCTGATCACCTCAACAAACCTCGTTAAACAAGCAGTTTTCCTTCAGGGCTTCATGACAAGGAATGCACAAAATTCTTTTAATATGTTCAAGGTCAGGCTTCAGTTCAACAGGATAACTTCCTTCCCAGACAGGAGTTTCCTCATGAATAAGGTGCTCTTTGCAAACCCCTCTACCGCATGCAATACAAATTCCAACAGCGTCAGTATCTTTACCTTCTCTGGCGCATTCATAGCATTTCATAAGCTTTCCTCCAGATGAAAAATTGTTCAGTTGCCAAAAAATTTTGTCAAAATGCGTGAAAGTATAATTTATTAATTAAGACGTACGTATGATTTATTCCTCACTGATAAGAGTCATTTCCTGGCCACAACAAACAAGAATTCCTCCACCTACTTCTTCTACTATGACTTCGTTACCGCATATCTCACAAAGATATCTTTCTCCTTTAGCAGATACACCCATAAACCTTTCACCTCGTTTTCTTTAAGTCATTATCTCAAAGCAGTTTAATAAACTCTTCCGTTTCTAGAATTGTTCATTTTTTAAAAACAATTGAAAAAAATCAATTCGCTATGGGATGATACCTTAAAAGATATGTGTCTTTAAGCGCCTTGGAAGATTTACCAAACAACCAAGTGTTAATATTTACATTTTTTTAAACACGGAGTGTGCTTGTTTTCTGACACTATTAAAAACTCACCCCACTAGCGGATAAGAGCCTGCTTACTTGCAGGTGTCAAGAAGACCTTTCTTTTTACCTCCTCTTTGTTCAGAGGGGTGTATCGGTTCAACTTTTGCGTCTTCATCCTTTGCTTCTGCCGTCTTTTCTTCTTTATGGTGGGTCATAGATTCAACTCCTGAATCGGTTGTTCAATTACTGAGTCAGTTATTCAATTACTGAGTCAGTTATTCAACACCTAATCAATTACATTTCTAACAACTTATATAAACTTTATACTTTGATCAAGTATCCATCGCTTTCAATAAATATTTAGTGATTTTCAAAAAATACCCAATTTTTATGTAACATTTAGATTACCCTATCAACTGATCTTAGACACATTGACAGTTTTTCCCTATCCCTCCTTCTGATCAATAAAACATCAGTTAAATCAAATTTGAAGACATATACACTGGTCTAGAAATTTTTATTCCCGGGATTGCAAAATTTTAGATTGATTCTGTCAGCACCTAACCGATATCAATCAAATTCCTTTCATGTTACAATAAACAATTCTCCCAGTAGTTACTCAATTATTCTCTTAATTATTTTAAATTATTTATATGAAAAATTGTTTCTGAACAAAAGGCAGTCTAGCATAAAATATTTTGAAGTCGAACAATAGTTTTACGGTAACAAAGTCTGCTGGTTTTCTGTAAAAACATTTTTTCCTTATGTACCAGATTTTACTGCAAAACCTACTATTGAAGTCTTTTCTAAAACAAATTTGTATTTAATGAGGAGGATAAAAAGAATAGTTAAGGAAGAAATGCTTCAGATCTAGAACTAACAGAGCCTTAGATGTTAATAAGTTGCTTTAAATAAAATAGATTAGACAGCTTTAAATAAATTAGACAAAAATTGAAAAATTTCAGGAGGAACATGAAGTGAGAAGGCAGTAGAAAGAATATGTAGGGAGTCCGAGATCCCAGTATTCATGGACCGTACCCAACAGCTCTTTAAACAGTGTTCCCCAAACGCTGTTCAAAGAAAGATAGGTGATTATCCAGGTAATCTTTAGGTGGTGTGGTAGATTCTAGTTTACCCTTCTACTCGCCTTCACAACTCCATAATATACTAATAATTTGAATTATTTTAAATTATTTATATCAAAAATTCTTATCGAAAAAACATTTTTTTCAAGCAAAAAATTTTAATGTAAAAAATTATTCGGTATTTATATTTATAAATCAATATTTTTGGAAAAAAATTACCGGTCAATGCCATCTATTCATGCTTCTATATTGCTAAACCTTATCGTAAATTCTGTTGCTTGATACCTTTAAGCACTATATGCCTATCTATTTGCTTAATAAGAATATTTACAAGCTATGTACTAAGAATATTTAATTCTCAAAACCAATTTTTATGAGAATGATAACGTCATTATCTTAAATGATTATGTATGTCCGGTAATAACCTAAGTTCCATATTTTTAGGCGCATAAACGTCTCCTGACATCGGAGTATGCGCTTAAGCTTAAGCACATAAATTATAAGTTCCAATTTCAAAACCACAATCTACTGACTTTATATGTTTGCAGAATTAAGTGTATGCGCTTAAAATTTGGGAACTCAGGTAATAAGAGAAGCAAAAAAATTCATATTTCAGATGATATCACGTTAGTTAAAAATGATACAACCTACTTTCCGCAGTAAATTT
>DAQQ01000047.1:0-7991 GCA_002508465.1 Methanosarcina sp. UBA7
GACGGGACTCGGGCAGCGATAAGAACTAAGTGATAAAAACGCCACATAATAACTTTCAAAAAAAGTGGAAAAAAGAGTTGTAATAAATGAGAGGTTCTGTCTTTTGTTGGGAAGTCAGCCTCCTGTGACAACTCGGAGGATTGTAAGAGTATCAGAACTGACTGTCCCATCAAGGGGAACAGCATTCCCTTCATTTAATACAAGTACTGTTTCCTGATTTATTTCCAAAGTATCAAGCAGATCTTCATAGGTAGTATTCTCGGCTACTTCTACAGTCTGCTCAGAAATCTCTCCAGCCTGGATTGTTATGTGTACTTTTCTGCTCACTTTATTCTCACTCTATTGATCCACCGCCGCTTACCTGAATTTCGCCTACGATTTCCTTTATAAACTTCTGCTCCAGTTCATATTCTTTCCTGATGCCTTTCCTTTCTGCATTTCTCTTCTGGAACTTTCCTGTCATTTTAGATCTCCTTACGATTTTTCAGGTTTGCAACATAGTTGGTATAGATCTCTTCAAGCAGACTTATATTTTTGTCTTCTAGAGATGTATATCCATATTATAATGATTTTATGTTTTAATTAATTTTTTGGTTGACAATAAGTTGGTTAACATATCTAGTATTCAAACTTCATGGATACTACATATTCTGAACTTAAACTTTAACTAAGGTTAACATTGAATCTGATATCATTCAAAAATTTGACAATAAAAAATTTAGATTTAAATTTTAAGGAAAATATAAAAGATATTTATTCAGAAACTAAAATTTATTGAATTACTGGTTAATACAATAAATCTTTCAAACTCAAAGCAAAAAATATTAATACTAAATTTTTCCGAAAAATGTCGCAAGTAAAGACAGGTAAAGGAAAGAGACTGATGAAAAAAGAACAGATGAAGGAAAATGATAGCTAAAAAAGAATATATGAAGGAAAGAGATTGATAAAATAAATATCAAACGAAAGAAAGAGAAAAGGAAAAAACTTACCTTATTCTTAAACTCAATCTTATACGAAAGTAACTCAAAAAGTTGAAAATAATATACACCAGCCGGGATTCGAACCCGGGTTCGAGCGTTGGCAACGCCCGGTGATGACCGCTACACTACTGATGTTCTATGATGGTGCCCAGACCCGGATTCGAACCGGGGACAACTGCCTCTTCAGGGCAGCGCTCTCCCACTGAGCTACCTGGGCAGGCAGGTTAATTTAAGGTATACTTAGAATGCGTGATGTCTTATTTTTATTTTCTGTTTCACATTCCGGAAAAATCTCCGGAAATTTATTAAGTGGGCCCGCTGAGATTCGAACTCAGGACCTCCGCCATGTCAAGGCGACGTCATAACCGTCTAGACCACGAGCCCAGTAGTTTGTTGCTTCTGTTTTTCGCACAGAAGTGCAACTCCATAGTACGCATCATCATTTATATAAGTTTTGGGTGGTATGGACCTTTTCTAATCGAATCAATCTTCAAAAACATTAAATATTTATAAAGTTTGCATCCGGTTTTCTTCTTAGGGTTCTAACGATAAATCTTTTTAGATACTTTGTTTTCCAACCAGTATTGCAAAATCCTTTACCTGTAACTCTTCAAACTTAATCTTCTGATTTGTTTTTTAGGGAATATAGTTCTTTAGTAAGTCGATCGTTCTTTAGTAGATTGATATTTTTTTGGTAAGTCGGAATACCTTATATCAATCTCTGCAGAGCATCTGTTAAAGGAAATATAAAAATGTAGCTCAAAGTAAAAGCAGCTCAATAAGTAAAAAGAGGCTCAAAGTAAAAGCTGCTCAATAAGCAAAAAGAGGCTCAAAGTAAAAGCAGCTTAATAAGTAAAAAGAGGCTCAACGTCAGGCAGCACAATGCAAAACATGTAACGATAACGAAACTCTTCCCAGATTTTGAGGCGAAACATGAATGACATCCAGTGAAGACAACCGGCTAAACCGTGAGAGCTTGAAAAGTAAAAGACTAGAGTGCGAGAAGTCTTACACTATTATTAGTATCCCAATGGGGCATTCTAACTCTTATCTAATAGTTTCATCTGGGAGGGGTGTTCTTGTGGATGCAGGATGTCCGGGAAAAATCAAAAACATTCAAATTGCCCTCGAGCAAAACAACCTTATGTTTCAGAATATAGTTCTGATCATTCTCACTCATACTCATTATGATCATACGGGCTGCCTTGCGGAAACAAAAAAACGAAGTAGGGCAAAGGTTCTGGTTCATGCGTCCGAAAAAAGATGTCTGGAAAAGGGCATCACCTCCTTTCCAAGAGGTACTATGTGGTTCTCAGAAATGATTTCGAAAGTTGGGAACTCCTTGATGGTTTCTAAATCAAAATATCAGCCTGTCGATCCTGATATAGTGGTAGAAAACGAATATGACCTTGGAAAATATATCCCTGGTGCAAAAGTCATTTCCACACCTGGCCATACTTTGGGTTCAATAAGCCTTGTGATCGGAAATGAGGCTGCGTTCGTTGGAGACACACTTTTCAATATCATGCCCTGGAATGTCTTTCCTCCTTTTGCAAATGACATCCGCGAACTTCTGGAAAGCTGGCAGAGGTTAATTGATGCAAGTTGCAGGACATATTTTCCAGGTCACGGCAGACCCATACCTCTCCGGAAACTAAAAATCTTATATGAAAAAAAATAAAAAGAATTAATGAAGAACTTTGAGTTAATCTCACTTTTTAAAACGGCCAGTTCCAAGCTTATTCTTTCCTCCAGAGTAATTGATTCTCAGGCAATCCCTACTCCTAAAATAGGATGAACTCAATATCCCGGTTGAGGGAAACATGAATGGAGAATTAGATAACACAGGGGCGTCCCGGACAATCCCCGAAATTCAGGATAAAATTGATGCTGGAGACGCCATCGTCCTTACGGCTGCGGAAATTAGTGAAAGAATTCGGGCAGGGGAGGATATAAAGCTCGAAGATGTGGATGTTGTAACAACCGCAACTCGCGGCATTATGAGTGGAACCTATGCCGTACTTTCGTTCAAAGTATCAGAGCCCGATTCATTTGTTAAGGCATCTGAAGTCTTGTTGAATGGCGTGCCTGCAGTAGTTGGTCCCTGCCCTAACGAAAGGCTCGGAATTTTGGACCTGATCGTACTCGGAACCGCTCACAGTAAACTAGACCCCAACTACGGAGGCGGACACCTTTTCAGGGAGATGGTAGAAGGAAAAAACGTTAAAGTTGATGTGACTACAAGTGAAGGAAGCCATTTCTCGGTAGAAACAAGGCTATCTGAGATTCCCTATGCGAAACTCAATGCAACAAGACATGCCTTTAAGAATTATCGGGCGTTTGTAAATCCCGGAAAAGAGCCTATCAAAACTATCTTCCATGCCCTTCCGTTTGAAGGTGAGTTTAGGGAAATGACTTTTTGTGGTTGCGGTGAGTTAAATCCTATCGAAAACGATCCCAGGCTCGAAACTATAGGAATAGGGACAAGGGTACTTCTCAATGGAGCGGACGGATTTGTAACTGGGGCCGGTACTCGAAGCGCTCCGGATAATCCTAACCTTACGGGTTTCGCTGATATGCATGATATGACTCCTGAATATATGGGAGGGTTTGTAACGTCTGCAGGCCCTGAAATTATCAATACCTGGGCTGTTCCGATCCCAATTCTTCATGAAGGAATGTTGGAAAATATCCTGAAACTGGATAAGGAAATCCCTCTTAAGCTGGTAGACCTCGCAGGGCGGATTCCTCTCTGTGAAATCACCTATGGAGACGTATGGGATAACGTGGACCTGAATATTAAGTACAAGCCCGAAAAATGCCTTAATTGTAAGGACTGCCTTGTAATCGAAGCCTGTCCCATGAATGCGGTAAGCCGGGGAAGAAACGGAGCTGTACACAATCCGGAACTTTGCTTTAACTGCGGACTCTGCATCTCAAGGTGCAGGGGAGAAGCATTCAGTGCAAACATGGGTTCTGTCAGGTGTGCAACCGGTGGCTGCCTCAGGGACATTAAGGTAACCCTGCGTCAATCCGATCGTGCAAGGGCAGTTATAGCTGCAGAAGAACTTAAAGAGAAAATTCTCACAGGAAGATTCAGGCTTAATGAACCTGTAGAAAAAATAAGCTGGAGAGAGTAAGACAATATTCTTCTCTCCTTTAGTACTCCTTAACCTGTGATTTTTACTTTTAAAGACTTAACTTCTAATTCTTGTTTTTGAGATTTAACTTCTAATTTTTATCTTTTTGGAAACGTAGCTTCTGGTCCTTATTTTATGGAGGTCTTTTTTCCTGTTTTCAGAAGTTCTTTACTTCAAAGTTCTTCAAACCTCAAACTATTAAAGCCTCTTTAAAGCGATTTGTAACCTCTTCAGGGCTCAGAGGGATATTGGGAGCTTTTGTATTTCCAGGCTTCAGGATTACGTGGATAAAGGAAAGTTCCTGCATGGCCCGAAAATTCCTGAAAGCTTCAATTAACTCCTCTGAGCTGTTTACTTTAGCCGTATTTTGAATTCCACAGGCGGTTGCAAAAATTTCCAGGTCTATATAGCGTAGAGCACAGGTTTCCTGTGAGCCTGTAGAACCGTAGGCACCGTTGTCAAGGCAGATAATTATCAGATTCTTCGGAGCTTCTCTGGCGATTTCGAGCAGGGCGTTAGGGTTCATAAGCAAGCTACCGTCCCCGTCAAAGGCCACTACCGTCTTCTCGGTTCGAAGAGCAAGGCCAAGCCCTATTGACGAGACGAGCCCCATTGAACCGAACATGTAAAAGTTGAGTTCTCTGTCTCTGCAAGCATACAGTTCCTTGCAGGGAACTCCCAGATTTGTCACCGTAATTTCATCATCGAGTTGAGAAGCAATTGCACAAATCGCATCGTTTCTGAGCATTATAGGCCTGAAGGTTTCCCTTGTAAAATTAAAACTACATGTTCTTTCCATAAGCTCAGGTTTTTCGGGCAGTCCTGCTGCTTCCCAGGCACAACAATCCGAACCTTCCCAAACTTTCGGGGAGATCAGGGCTATATGCGGCCTGAGGTTCTCAAAAGCGTCTTTTATCACGGTTTCAAGGAGAGGGAGTTTTTTGGCTTCGTCAATTATTGTGTATTTCAGCCCTGCTCCTTCAAGGATTGTCGGAAGATGTGTGCCAAGTGGAACCTGGGCTTCGATTCCTTCAGCGTAAACCCCGCGCCAGCTTGCCAGAATAGGTAAGGGGATCCTGCAGATTATATTCAGGGATTCCAGAGCATTAATCATATTTCCAAGCCCTGTGCTCTGGATAAGCATCATTGGCTTTCCTCCTGCAAGATAAAACCCGGCGCAAATGCCCACGCCGTTTTCTTCTCTTGTTAACTGGATTTCAGGAAAATTCTCAGAAATCAGGGGGAGCAGGTTTTTGATCCTGTCACAGGGCAGAGTTGCGGCAAGATCGATACCTGCCTTTTTCATTATTGCTATGACTTCTTCTTCCGGACTTGCCATGCATATGCCTCTTCAACTTTCTTTTTCTATCGTAGTTTTTGGAGTTGTTTCGGACTCAGATCTTCAGCTCTTCTAAAGGAATATCAGGATTTTTGGCAGTATCCACCGGCTTGATCTGGTAAAGTGTGTAGTCCTCTTTCAGACGTTTATATCCTCCGCCTGCAAGATTAAGGAGAATAGTCTCATCTTTTCCGACATTTCCTGCTTCCACTGCTTTTAATAGAGAAGCTGTCGCAACTGCTGACGGGGGCAGAATGTCGATTCCTTCGAGTGATTCGAAAAGGGCCTTAGCTTCAAGAGCTTCTTCTCTGGTAATTGCGTACATTATTCCGTCAGTATCGACAAGTGCATCATATAACCCTCCGGTAACTCCATATGGGGGAGTCCGGTTGGTAAGCACGGTTGCATAAGTTTCTTCTACCTGTTTTTTTGCATCCTTCATGTCAAGTTCGGGAATAATTTCTCTTCTTTTGTCCTGCCAGGCGTTGTACATGGGAACAAAAGGAAGGTTCTGGGCAAGCTGAAGTTTCGGGAGTTTTTGCCCGAATCGCCCGTCTGTCCTTAGACGTAATGAAGCTTCCCATGCTGAGATCCCACCTGTCCCGCTTCCTACTGCCTGGAAATAGTGGTCAGGCATTTTTCCTATGGTTACTGCTGCGTCCAGCATCACAGTGCCCATTCCGTCTCTTCTGGCAACATTTCTTGCCCCGCCTTCGGGAACCATGCCAGGAAGCTTTGCAATCCTGCCTGCGAGATTGATAGCGTCAGTGTAATCATTTCCTGGACTCATACTTATGAGGTGAATGGATTCAGTGGGCTCTTCAGGCAGCCATAGGTTCGAAGCTCCGGATTCCGGTATAACTATGTAGACATCAGTTCCTGTCAAAGCAGAGACATGCGCAAAGGCCCTACCGGTATTTCCGGCAGAGGCAAGAACTATGGCTTTTCCTCCTGTCTCCTTCAGGAGTTGCATGGTTGGGTAGGCTTCGAGTTCTTTAAAGCTGCAGGTTTTAATGAAAGCCTCCCTTTCAGGCCAGTATCCACTGAACCCTATATAAAGGTTCGAAAGTCCGAGTTCTCTGGCAAAAGCTTCACTTTTGTAAGTTATGGGCCCCGCATCCGTAGTAAGTTCTTCCTGGACCGGGAGCCAGGAATGGAACCTTCCGATACCTGGCTGATTTCTTAATTCCAGTTTTTTATCGGAGTACTCCGCTCGTAAAAAAGCGTCATCATTCTCGCAGGTGAGCCTGTATTCCTGGCCGTACTCTCTTCCGCACTTAAGGCATTTCAATTTGAATTTTCCCATCGCAATCAAAGAAAATTGGGCTTCTTATTAAAAATATATTCCTGAAATATGTAAAAAAATACCTTTTTGTGCTATGTTTTTAAACTAATTTCCTTATTTGGACATTCAACCCTGCTAATGAGAAGAGAATCACTTTGTCGGATTAACAAATGAGTAATATAAAATAAGGCAGTTGAGAAAGAAAAGGTTGAGGAGACAGAAGAAAAAAGAGTAAATGGGTAATTAAAGTTAAGAAGGTAATTACTATCACAACTTAACGAGCTCATCTCAAAACTTGAAATTTACTTCTTGAACCTTGTATTTCGAATTCGAATAATCGATCAAGATCAAGACCAAGATCTAGAGCCTGAAAACAACTTGAAAATTCCCAACGATTATGGATAAATTGCTTTTGGAATAGACTCAATCATAATAATAAACGACCGGCGGAGTAACTTTTAAATTTTCATAACTTCTTGTTTTGCCTTTAGGAGGATAAACAAAGGTGACAACATCGGACTGCACCCCTAATTCATAGGGATCACACAGGTAATTTACGCCCTCTTTCCTGGAAATGTTTAGTATCTGGAGCGAGGCACTTGATCTTCCTATCTTTTGAATCTTTACTTCCTTAAATTCTGAAAAAATGTCCTTAATCTTGGACTCCAGGTTTTTGCTGCCAAAAAGTGATATATATGCCTGAGCAAAGGGACTGAGATGATAGTCTATATTGACGGTCGCATCAGTCTTTTTAAACTGAATCACTATATTGTCAACATGAATGTATTTTCCTTCTTTGAATTGATCTGCGGTGTTTTCAGGAACTACTCTAGCAGTTAGTAGGATGGCTGAGATGAGAAGGGCAATTGCAATTATCGGTTTTGTTTTCATGGTTCTTATTCAGTAATAATCTTCTTTTCTAATATCTCTTTCCTGCAAGTACTCTAATATCTTTTTCCTGCAAGTACTCTAATATCTCTTTCCTGCAAGTACTCTAATATCTTTTTCCTGCAAATATTTTTTGATCAGGCTTGCTTTCCTTCAAAGCTGAATACCAAATTTTTCTCTTACAAATGTGGTGATTTTTAGACATGCTGCAATACAATTAAATATTGCAACAATAAAGGTATTCCACCTTTTAGATTATCTAAAAGAGAATAAAGAGGCCATAAAATGAGTAAAGATATTCATTTCATCTGCCCCAAATGCGGAAACACTACCTACGAAACAGGCGAGATCCGCAC
>DAQQ01000068.1:0-6056 GCA_002508465.1 Methanosarcina sp. UBA7
CTTAACCGAATACAAATGAATTTCTGTTCTATCCTAAAATGATTTCGCTTATTCTATTAAATAATAAATCCGAACGTTTTGAGATAGAAGGTTAGTATGTCAAAATACCCTAATTATAAATGGATAATGAATCTTAATATGTCTTTTATGGTAATTAAAGCAGGGGACACTATGAATACTAAAGGAGAAGCAGTGGTCTCCATTCGTGATCTAGCCATGAGCTACGGTACCAATCAAGTATTGCGCGGCATCAACCTGAATGTATTTCAAGGGGAAATCATTGGCTACATTGGACCCAACGGCGCCGGCAAGAGCACCACGGTAAAAATAATATTGGGCCTCATAGATGGTTTTAAGGGGCAGGTTAAAGTCTTGGGGCAGGACATAGCCGACGGTGGGATTGAATACAAGCGTAAAATCGGCTATGTTCCCGAAACAGCTGAGGTCTATGACACCCTTACCGCCTATGAATACCTCACATTTATCGGGGAAATGTACGGCATGGAATTCAAGCTGGTAGATCAGAAAGCTCAGAAGCTCATGGCCTTATTTGATATTGCCGATATGTATCATGCCCGCATTGCTTCCTATTCCAAAGGCATGAAGCAAAAGCTGCTAATAATATCCAGCCTCCTGCACAATCCGGACATCCTGTTTTTTGACGAGCCTTTAAGCGGGCTGGACGCCAACAGCGTAATGGTGTTCAAGGAAATCATGACTGACCTAGCCGCCCAGGGAAAAACCATTTTCTACTCCTCGCACATCATGGACGTGGTGGAGAAGATAAGCAGCCGCATAATCCTGATAAATAACGGGCAAATAGTGGCCGATGGCTCATTTGATCAATTAAGCCAGAAATGCCGCGAGGGATCCCTGGAAGAAATCTTCAACCAACTAACCGGTTTTAACCGGCATAAAGAAATAGCTGATGAATTCATTTCTGTGTTGGGCGAGGCATAGTATCATGAAAGATTTCACCGTATTAAAATTGCTGGACAAATTCTATTTTCTCTTTAAGAAAATAGGGGTTGATTACCCCGTCATGCGCCGGATTCTGCAGGTACAGCTCACCATGGACGAGCGCAGGGTGCCCACCATTCTGACCAATCAAAAAAAGACCCGAAGCGGTAACTCCTTTAAATCATCGCTAATTACATACGGAATTATGGGGTTTTTTATCGGCCTGCTGATGCTGGTTCCTTTTCCGCTCTTTTATATAATGAACCTGGCTTTTGGGCTCATTATATTTATGGTGATGGCCACCATGATTTCAGACTTTTCTACTGTTCTCTTAGATGTAAAAGATAAAAACATCCTGCTGCCCCGCCCGGTTGACGCCAGAACCATAAATACAGCCAAATTACTGCATATTGTAATCTACCTCTTCACCATTACAATGAGTATTTCAGGGTTTGCTCTGCTGGTTGGGCTGTTTAAATACGGGGTTGCCTTCGCTCTAATCTTCATGTTCGAACTGGTGTTGATCTGCTGCCTGGTAGTCTTTTTCACTTCGATTTTGTATATGGCTATTTTATCCTTTTTTGACGGCGAGAAACTGAAGGATATGATCAATTATATTCAAATACTGCTTTCGGTTTTTATGCTTGTAGGCTACCAATTCATAGGGCGAATATTTAACCTGAAGTTCCTTACTGTCACCCTCCATCCCGCTTGGTGGCATTTTCTCATTCCCACCACTTGGTTCGCCGCCCCTTTCAGCCTATTTATCGAGAACAACTCCAGCCAGTACTTCACTGCTTTAAGCCTGCTCGCCCTCGTCGTCCCGACCGCAGCTACGGTCTTATACATGACCCTGGTTATTCCCTATTTTGAAGGCAAACTGCAAAAATTGAACAGCAGCAGTATGCGTGCTAACAAAGGTGCAGCCGTCAGAGTAAAAATACAGCGGGCAGCCGGCAACATTCTTTGCTTCAGCCGGACGGAAAAGGCTTTTTATCAATTTACCCAGAATATGCTGTCCAATGAAAGAAAACTCAAGCTACAGCTGTATCCACAGCTGACTTTCGCCCTGGTCATGCCTTTTTTAATGCTGCCCGGAATAATAGGGAGTGGGGTTTCTTGGTCTGACATTTTAGTTAACCTTGCCAACAGCAAACTTTATCTGGCTGTTTACTGGTCCGCTGTTATTCTGGCTTTTACAGCTACCATGATCAGCTCCAGCGAAAATTACAGAGGTGCCTGGATTTATCGGGTTTTGCCCACCGAGAGCCCGGTTCCGCTTTTAAAAGGCGCTTTAAAGGCTTTTATAGTCAAATTTATCATTCCAATTTACCTGTTGGTCGCCTTAATATTCGTCCTCTTATGCGGCTTAAAAATCATTCCCGATCTCATTCTGATATTTATAAATATGATTATGGTTCTGCTCTTGATTTTTAAATTGAACCGCAAGGAGCTCCCATTCTATCGGGATTTTCAAGTCATGCAGGGTATGAGCCGGATGGGGATTATGCTGATTTCAATACTGGTATGCGGGTTATGCGCCCTTGTTCACCTGCTACTTACCTATATCCCTTTCGGTGTAACTCTGAATATTGTCCTGTCGCTGGTTATCATCACGATTTTATGGCGCAAAAGCTTCAACATCACCTGGAAGGAAATAATTAAAGACGCCATATAACAGAATATATTGGGGTTTTGTTGCAAAAAATCTCAGAATAAAGATGTAAATCCATAAACAATAAACAAAAGTCAAAATATTCAAGAAAATATGCCACTATTACAAAACTATTCCAAATAGTTGATTAATATATTTAGCTTCATTAAAGCCAGAATTATTAAATTTTTTGATTTATGACTCAGTACCAAAAGCAAGTGATGGATGTAAAATTCAAAATCACTGGACTTTGTAACTGGTCACAATTCTTGTAGTGCGACTTCAGGTTTGAAGTCTTTAGATATCGAATACTGATTTTGATGAAAACGGGATTCTTCTTGCTAATTCAGATTTTCATTCAAGAAATGTAAAAATCACTGGATTTTGGAACAGAGTCTGATTTATCCTTTTTTAATCATATTCATAGCTTCAATTCCTTTTAAAGTCTTATTAGCAGATATAAAAGACTGAAATCCTAACATTGGATTAACTATTCTCTTTATAGATCTATGATCTTGTTCAGCAATGTTATTCAAATACTTAATTTGCCGAAGGCTTACATGTTGAGGTAGTATTTTATCATTTTTCAGTTTATTTATAGCAGGTTGATAAGCTGGATTCTTACCAACTTAGGGTCCTTCAAAATTAGTGTGTAAACTAAGACTCTAAAATGTTTATTTCAGCCAATATATATATACTCAGAGCTTCCCAAGTAAAAATACACCATAAAAATGTAGATTTTAAGAGAATAAACGAAATTAAGCTTTAAAATTGATAACTGGATGTAATAATAGCTTAATATTTGGACAAATTATATTTATTTATAATTATGGCATTCGATCACATTTTTCCTTCATACAAAATTTGATCTTAAAAATGGATTAATATGCTTCTAAAACGGAAATTGAGAATATATATTCATTTAAATTCAACAGAACTTATTTTCCATCTGTATTTTTATTTGGAAAACAATGGCGCAATATCTAATCCGGAAAATAAGGCTCATTATTCCTTAAAAAGTGGACCAATTTCTAAGGACCCTAAAACACATAGGCAATTGTGAAAAATTCTGCCTAGAAAGGGCAATTTTCTTTATAATAAAAAAGAGATAATATAGAAATTATGCTTCACGTATTATGCTTTTCACCAAAATTATGTTGATTTTGCATACTTGAGACAATTTGTAATTTTTCTGATGTTTGTAATTTTACGGAATATTTGACCACTGCAAGGATCAAGTATAACATTTAAATATAGCGATCTATTGAAATTTATGAATTTACAGGATCATTTAGCACACTGCCATTATCTAGGAAAAAGCAAATCTCAAATTTTGGTAGAGTTTTTTGTATCTTTCACTTGTTCATCATCTGAGTTTTCAAAAATATCCCTTATAAAATACGTCATCAGAGCAACAAGCAACCCAAAGAAACCTGATATTATAAAAACCGTGTCAAGGTCAAAATGCAACAGGACTATACCAAGCACTACAGGAGAAAGACTCATACCAACGTACTTCATGGTGTTGTGAATAGCTAACACACCCCCTTTTGATTCTGAAGGGGCAATATGAATAATCTGTGCATCAATTGCTGTTTGAGCAAGTCCATAACCTGCTCCTGATAACAACATTAAAAGAAGAACTAAGACAATTGAAAATGCAACTGACATAGATAATAATGCCAATCCAAAAAGTGCAAAACCAGTAGCAATAATTAATATTCTTGAATGCTTAATAGCTAGAGTCTTCACGCGGGACACAGTAAGAATAACAGCTATTCCCTGAAAAGCCAATATAAGCCCTGCTTCCTTTGCAGTATAGCCAACTACATTCTTAAGCATAAAGGGCGTGTAGATGATCACTGAATATAGTAAAAAGAAAATCGCAAAACTCAGGAATATCGTGTAAATTATTCTCAATTCCTTGAGTGCTTTAAACCCATCAAATATACCTTTGTGATCATCATTGTCCTTCTGAATTCTTGTCTCTGGAAGGAAGGCCATCACAACAAAAGCAAATGGAAGTGAAAGTACATAGAAAAGGAATGGATAATTCCACCCCAAACTGGCTAGTCCTCCGCCTATAAGAGGGGCAGATATCGAGCCGATGGCAATAGCCATACTAACCCTGCTCATAGCATGCAAACTTTCATGGCCTTTTTTGTACACATCTGCTATGACTAACATAGGCAAAGACGTCATCCCTGCTACCCCAATGCCCTGTATGAACCTCAAGATAAGAAGTGATTGCAGGTCAGAGGTAAAATAACTTACAAGTCCTGTTAGACCGTAAATCACAAGGCAGGGAACAAGTATATTCTTACGGTTCACACGGTCAAGAAAATGTCCAAAAACCAGTGTAAAAATAGCCGTTGAGAGAGTGTACGCCGATATCAACAGTCCTATTTCATGGGATGTTGTTTGCAGAGGTTTTACCATATCTGGTAAGACTGGTGCTAAAAGAGCGCCTCCTGCCATTGCAAAAAATGACGTAATACAAAGAATAAGAAGATGAGCACGTTTAAATTGCATGATTCTACCTACTTATTCCACGCTATTGTGTTTGGAAACATTCTCAAACATAATTTCAAGCGAGTTCATAATTTCTTTTTTTTGTTTATCATCAAAACTGGATAAAAGGATGTCATTCCACTAGGAAGCTATCTTTTTCATATAAGGTTCCAACCTTTTCCCTTTCTCACTGAGAAAAATCCTGTATGATCGCTTGTCCTCTTTATCTTTCTGCCTGAAAATGTAACCCTCATCAACAAGTTTCTTAATAGCCCTTGTAGCAGTGGCCTTATCCATCTGTAGATAATTAGAAAGATTTCTCTGATTGATCCCATCTTCGTGAAACAATCTCATAAGAAAAGGAAACTGCCCACTTCCAATACCATATGGCTCAAGTTTTTTTCCAAGATATATTTGTCCATACCTGTAGAGATATGAGATAAACATTCCGATTATTTCCTTATCATACACATCGTTAGCGTGTGGTCTTTCGTAGAGTGTGATTTTCTTCATTCCCATTATCCGCCACGTTGTCCATAAAACTAGGTGCATACGCAACCAAATTAGTCGCTTATACATTCGAATGATACCTTATATAGTTTCTGAAGCAAGTAATTATTCGGGTTTTGTAAAGTCTTCGTCAGCTACTTGATAAAGCTCATTTTACGAGGTCTACAACTAATGTTATTCTTTAAATAATATTAGCCGAAGAAGACTTTACAGTGTCCTTGCTTTTTCTGAAGTGATCTATAACTCAGGGACTTAAGTATTATTATCAGAAGACAGTGTACAGATTTTCTTTGAAATTAAAACAAAGTTAATCTTAGAAAGATACACAGGTTTTACCGTGAAACTTATGAGGCAAATTTACAGAACGTTTAATACACTGCCATAAAAATTGACAAAACAAAACTAGTGTCTCGTCAATCCT
>DAQQ01000157.1:0-8942 GCA_002508465.1 Methanosarcina sp. UBA7
TCGATCAGTTCATTTTCAGTAAGTTCTGTTCCTGACATTAGTATTACTCCGTAAGAGACCTGCTTTTCATAGTGAATTTGTCTCCAGTATGTTTTACTCCTGACATCACCTCCTCCATTCGCATTAATGAATATATAAATCGGGAAATCAGCAAAAATGTAAGCTAGTTTCTCATTATCCGAATTTTTGCGGCAAAAAGTACTTTTGAAGACTTAAACAAACCCATAACCGAAGAATGGTTAGGATAGGCTGTATATCTCAATTCAGAAATCTTTTCTGATTCTGTTATTTGAATGTAAATTCTGGAAGAACGGCTATTGAGTGTGATTTGAGATAAGAAATTGCATGGGAAAAAAATTACATGAGCAGTCGAATAGTGAAATTTGGGAGGAGCTAAAAGAAAAAAATAGGGGGAGAGATGATTAGAATGTGCAGTATACAGTTTTTTCTGTAAACCACAAATCTCAAATTTATTGACAAAAATTTTGGGGTCTCTATAGGAGACGAAACCATTTATGCTGTGGTAGGCTCTTCCAGTTCAGAACTCTGATCCAGTCCTGAGTTTTGATCTGCTGGCCATTTGGCAAGGACAATATCCCAGGTATAGAGCCAAGAGACAAAGATCCAAACTATACTTCCGGCAGTACCCGGATCTATCACAAGAACTTTCAAGATTATGACATAAGATAGGACTGTCAGGACCAGGGATATGATAAGACCTTCAATTCCTTTTATCGGCTGACTAATCTTCTGTGCAGGCCAGGTTTCCAGGTTCCATGAAAACATGACGAGCCACCATACAAAAAGAACAAAGAATAATCCTCCTTCTGGCTTAAAGAAACTCGTGCCTGCCATGCTGTAGGCTTGCCAAAAAATAAGACTTAGGAATCCTAAAACGGTGAAAGCCAGAATTCCCTTCACTGGCTGGGCTACTTTCTGCAGTGGCCACTTCTCTACCCAGAAGAAGTAGTAAACAAAAATCGCGAACCAGATAGACGGGACAAATCCGTATCCCATCATAAGAATTATGGCAAAAACGTAACAGAAAAGAGCATTGAAGAAAACTGCTTTAGGTTGGGAAAAACCGTTAACAAAAGGATTATCAAAAGCGATAATGATTCCGACTCCAAGGAAGAGGTTCGAGATCAATGGCCAGTAGGTTTCAGATCCGTATCCGAGCCACGAAATTACCAATGGATGCAACATTCCGACCACCAAGCAGATAACCAGATAGGTAATCCCCCTTAGAGGTTGCCTTACTTTCTCCAGTGGCCAGTTTCCAGCAAGCGAAACGAGAAATGCAGTCCAAACGAAGAATAAGGCATATACACTGAGCGTATTCGGATTAATGCCAAAGGTCCCCTGGCCGATTCCAATAAAGATTATTGATGAAACAATAACGCAAAGGACTGGAATGATTCCACGCACAGGTTGATTATTTAAACTCATTCTTTACCTCCTCCGTTAAATCTCCTACCCACTGGCTCAAAACTGATTCATGCTCTGTTTTCTTAGCTAAACTTCTTACCCACTGATTCAAAGTTTTCATATTTTCCGTTGCAATTTCTGGAGGATTGGGAGCTTTTGCTGCCTGTTCAGCCGGATTTTTTCCGAATAACAGATCAAGTAGATGGACACATTTCTTTCCCTGGCCGGAGAATATATCCCGACAGGTTGCACAATAGGTAACCAGATCATGAGAAGATTCGCGGATCGTCCTTTCTGTTTTTGCTGCACCGACATCCGAATTAACCAGAAATACCATTCCACCCATTCCACAGCAGTGGGTATTTTCCCGAGTATGAGTGTGTTCATTAATTGTATACCCTGCTTTAGAAATCAAGGCGCGCACAGCATTCTGAACTTCTGGCTGACCACGTGCAGAGCAGGGATCATGAATAGTGTAAGTATTGTTTCCCTTTTCTGGAATTTTAGCGCCAGTTTCAAAAAGCACCTTATAAAGAGAAACTGGCTTGATATCAGCAAGTTGCTCTGAAAGACGTTTGTAACAATATGGGCAAGCTACGATAATTTCTAAAGCTCTCAGACTCTTTATGTCTTTCTCAAGTTGCTCTGATATCTGATTAGCATAATCAGTTTTTCCAATCAGTTCTGATGGTCCTCCACAGCAGCCCAATACAATCCCTAGATTGGCATACTGTGCAGTAAGATGTGAGTATGTTGCCTTAACAAGATCAGGCGAATACGCGGAAAGAGCACATCCAGGGAAGAAAACTGCATCACAGGATTCTGTTCCTTTACCCACAGAGAAAATTTTAAAGTTATCTGATAAGTAAAATTCCTGCCCCTCAACTGCTGGCTTGTGACCTGGAAGTGGTCCGATCCTCTCTGACACCAGGTTCTTGCGAGCCTCCATCATCATGAGTCCAATGTCCAGATTTTCAGGGCAGAGTTTTTGACAGTATCCACAGATATTGCATGAATATGGTAATACCAGATTGTCGGAAAAACTCGTATTCAATGTTTCATTGGCTAGTTCTTTTGGTGTCTTTCCATACGCAGTTAAAAAATCACATTCATCAGTACATTGACCACATTCTATGCATTTTGCTGCAACTTCTTCAGCATAATTTGTCACTTATATCCCTCAATTAAAAATTAAAATAATTACACCTCGCTTCACAATTGTGAAGTTAATATCAACTTTGAAATCAAAAGTATTTATGATCTCAAATTCTGGCAAAACTTGCCTCAATTTGCCCAAATTTGGAACATGCAGGTAGAAGACGAAAATAAAGTAATTCAAAAAAGTTAAAGAAAAACGAGGAAAAAAAATTTGAGAAAAACTTTTCGAATATAAAGTCAGAAATTATACAATTTCAGCTTTAGAACTTGGATTTTTTTACCTATGAGCTCATCCCAAAACCAATTTTATTCCCAAATCTATAACTATTTTCATGTTAGAAAATAGAGTGATTATTCCAAGTTCATGGTTTTGGGATAGGTTCTATATATATAACTGAATAACTCTAGATAATAGTGAAGGGAAAATGTAACAGTAAATAAATCATGACCATAAATGAATAAAATATATAATAGTGATTTTCCTTATCATTTAATCCTCATGATTTATTTACTGTTATTTACCGATTCTTACTACGAACTGTTTCTCAGTATTTCCGCCGCAGCAAGATCCAGCTTCTCTTCCGCAGCCACACTCACCGCTATCCATATCCTTTCCTTTAAGTGCTGCACCTATCATTGCCCATGCACAGCCAACCCCACTTTGCACCTCAATTGCCTGAACCGGGCAATTCAGAGCGCACGCTCCGCATTCCATACATGCAGACGGCTGTAAAAGTTCAACTCGTTCTTTTCCCTCAGCAAAAACTCCATGTGGACAGACTTGCGTGCACCGCTTGCAGTTGATGCATCGGTCAGGATAATACTTAAGTGTATTCTCAAGGTAAGAATTAAACATTTAGATCCACCTCATTAATACAATTATTCCAAGCAGAATTGAGAGTATAATTCCAGAACCTGCCATAAATGCCATAACAGGTACGTATCTGAAAATCTCTTTTTTAACGCCAGTCCTTGAAGTGAAAGTCGTACATCCTGTGAAGTTAAGGGCCAGGTATGCCGTCAAAGCTGGCATAATTAGGAGAAATGCAAGTGACATAGAGGCATTTTCCCAGAAGGACAATACTAAATTTGTCGTAAAGGAAAAAACTGCGAACGGAATAGCAACGATCTCTCCCAGAATGAGCCCTTTTGTACTGAAATCATGTGTAGGGATGAATGGAAGAAAAGCTGGGAAGAGTACGGTTCCCGCAAGAGCTGCTGTGACTGCAGCGAGGGATGAAAGAGGGCCTGCAAGGAAATAAAGAATAATACTGGCAATAATTGTTGGCAATGCTACGTGAAGAAACTCCACAGGAGCCAGTACCAGCCGATCTTTTAATGGAAATTGAACTCTGCGCATTTCAGGCGTTGCCTTCCGCATTTTGAAGTATTCTGGAAGGTCGCTGGCACGAACAGGACCATATTCCACCTTAAATCCAGACATACGTTTAACTTCGTATGCAGATATTCCCGGAGCTGACAACTGGGGAAGAATTAGGGTGCGGTGCTTGACAACATTGGCAAGTCCTGTAGATGCTATACGCCGCACAAGCTCATCTGTTCCAAATGTACCCTTACCCGCAGCACACCAAACATTAACTCCCTTTGTATCCAGGACAAGAATATAACAATCAATCCCTTTAAGAGCGGATCGAACGGCATCAAAACTAAGCGTGTAATTTGCAGAGACAAAAACAGGTGAATCAGGTGTAGGGTTTCCGAGCCGATAAAGGCCGGGCTTTACAATATGTCCCATTCGGTTCACTCCCCAACGGGCTAGGAAGTGATCGATTCGATTGGCAAATGTGATTGTGCTTGTGGTCGTACTGATGTCAGATACCGGTATATTTTCAGTCAGCCGATTTAATGGTTTTATCTCCAATCTCTGTGTGCATGAGCATGATGAAACAGCAGTTTTTTTATTGTCCATCTGGTTCCAACTCCTCTTTTTAATCAGGCTTTTGCATCAAGGGATCTAACACTCCTTTTACCATTTCGCTAAGGGCTTCGACCCTTATGAGAGCGAGGCAGCAAATACTACCGTCTTTTTCCCAGCTGATCAAAGCAAGTTTGTTCCCGGTATTGATACCAGCTTTCTCCCGTACGTCTTTTGGAAGTACCATCTGTCCTCTTTCATCCACAGTGAGAACTGCCTCAACCTTATACCCCGAACCCTGATTACATCCACACGACGATCCATTAGAATTACAACATTCATCAATTGTTTTTTTATTAGCCATTAGAATCCTCATAATAATAAGGGTTTTCCATAAATTTATACTTTTCTGATTAATCAGAAAAATCAGAAAAATTATTAAATTAGTCTTTTAATTAGCCAGATAAGAAGGCAGTGTAGCGAAATCTAAAGCAAAACAAAAGTTACCGAATTATGATTGATTCGGAGGGGATAGGCCACATTAGAATAATCAGACGCATTAACCTGAAAACTCTAATTGGAATCTTTAAGTAGCTTTACCTTGAACTCAAAAAAAATCCTGAAAAAAAACCGCATATAAAGACATACATCTCCCACTCAATCTATGAAGAATAACTGCCCTCATCGGCAAAGCTGGTATTTAAAACCCTTGAAGCTAAAGGGCAGATAACACAGAAAGACATAATTCGTGAAACAATACGTCCTTCACGCACAGTAATATATGCAATAAACAGGCTAAAGGAAGAAAAAATTTTAATGGAACGTTTTTATTTCATTGACTCACGTCAGAGTCTTTATGAAATAAAAAAGCCTTCAAATCAGGTTCTGGCAGTATAAATTAAAAAATGCTCTTCTGTGTAATTGGACCAAACTTCATTGTATATCCGAATATTTGATTTTTGAGGCATATAAACCTCAATTATTTTTTAGATAACTACGGTTAATAAATGATTTTAAGAGTTAATTTCAAATTCAAAACTTCTCTTCTAAATTTCATACTCTAACTAATTAATCAAAATTCAAGATAGTGAAAACCATTTTTTAAAACTCTTACCGATTGAAAATCAAATTGCGGGCGGCCACCCCACACTAAATAGGCTGTCCGACAATAACCTTCAGTAATAAAAGAATTCCTTCTTTTTTGATTTAAAGGTCTTATTTGCTTTCTTTTCAGCACTTTTTTGTTACTATCAATAATTGTCGGACAGCCTGTAAAGAATGGGTATTCATGACCCTCTGCGCTCTCATTGTAATAAACTAAACTAAGTGAAGATAATAGATCCTAGTGTCGTGAAAATTAAATTATGAATCACCTAAATAAACGCAGAACTTCTTTACTCAAGGAGCTTACTAACATAGGTTTGCTATGAGTACCTACGCTATTTAATGTTTCACAATTAAATTTTCATGATACTAATTTCTCATTATCCGAATTTTTGCGGCAAAAAAGAAAGTTTAGAAATAATTTGGTATTTTGAACCGGATCCAGATGAATAAATGCATCTGAATAATATCCGGCTTCAGTATCCTGAATAATGATAGGATTTGTTCCGGTTCCGGATTAACTTGTTTATCCAGACCTGGGCCGAATAGGAATTTTTCAGTTTTTCCTCACTACGCCGCACAGCCTGGAGACCTGCCTGCCGTTTAAGAAAATAGTGACCTGAAAACCGGTATCGCAGATCGAAAGATGAGATTCTGAAGAAAAACGTCTCGATTCGAAGGTTAGAGGAGTTGTTTTACTTAACTCCAGAAACCGATTTTTAATTCACAGCTGATATAGAACACCTCCACCAGCTAGCCTGGAGGCCCTCCGCAAAAGGAGTAAAAACTTCAGTTATCGCAGTTTTCCCTTATCACAGTCGATGAAATTTATAGGACAAACATGTTTTATTCTCAATTGAAAACGGGTTGTGTCCCTGAATTATAGATCAATTCTGAAAAACCGAGTGCATACCATGCATTTGATGAATCTAATCAGAGATTCTATCGATTTCGGTTTTCAATGATTCAAACCCACGACCTGAAAACGATTATACGGATTTTCTGCTATTGAAAGAAATATGTTAGCTACCGGCGTACCAAATGAAACGTAGTGATATTTTATGAGAGTAAAGGTCATGAAGATATTCTTAAGACTCTCCTTTAAGAAAAAGGAGAGTTTTTGTTGATGTAACATTGATACCGTTAATGTAGTCTAAGTTCAAGATTTGTTCTTTAGAAAGGCCTGAAGCGTTAAATTCAACTTGCCCTTTGACACAAATTGTAGAATTGGAATTTATGGTTTTGTTACCAATTATCTCATGATTCTCAGTTAGTACTCTCGCTAAAATATCTTTTGTAAAAATCGGTTCAACAGAATCCAGATGAATTTCCCCATTTTTCTCGTTATATAAGACAAAATCGTAAGTAAATGACTGTATGCTTGTATTATTTGTACTATCAATAGGACCTAAAACTTCTGTGACTGACACTATTTTTAACCCGTCTTCTGCTTGGGAAGAGTTGCTGTTTTCCTTAAGCTCAACAAACAATATTATATCTAAAACTAAAAGAAATATTAAGATATTGCGTATTAAATTTTTATTCACCATATCCTTCCTGAAACCAAACTAAAACGGTAGTTTTGATAGTAGACACTGTTTACTAATGTTTATTCCAGAAATGAATCAATCATTCAGTGTCTACTCATTGATCATTGCAAAATTTAAAAGTTCATGTTTGTAAATATATTTTAAGTTTTTCAAATTGATTTCTAAATACAGGATTTTTTATGGAATGTTGAACATAAAAAATTACTTGGATACAGAATAGACGGTGAACTCAAAATTGCAATGGCACATCCCACTGCAAGCAACAGGGCATTCGACTGAATCAACCTGAAAACAGAATTGCAGGTAACAAGATGAGATTCTGAAAAGAAAACACTTCTTGATTTGAGAAATTGTTTTATTTAACCCGAAAACCTACTTTAATTCATAGCTAATATAGAACGCCTCCGCCAGCTAGCCTGGCAGCCCTGTAAAAAAGGAGAAAAAGAAGAAAGAAGCAGTTAGTGATAGAGAGAAGAAAAACTACAGTTTTTTGTCACTTTTACTTTTTTGTTTTGTCTACTTTTTTTGAAAATACCGCTCTCCTTCGTCGAGCGGGACAAGAACGGTTCGGTATGGTGAATGAGGTTGTACGGGTCAGAAATTCGTTACTAAAAAAGCCGACCCTGAATTATCGATCATGTGATAAACAGCAAGTCCGGCTGGAAAAGACGAATAAATTATGAAAATTTTGAGGAGTACTTATTCCAAGTTTTTTTCTTCAAGTATCTTTTGAATACCCCTTTTTAGTTCAGGTAATCTTTCATTTGCAGTATTCCAGATAATATTCAAATTTACACCAAAGTAAGCATGGATTATAATGTCTCTGATTCCTGCCATTTTTCTCCACGGAACGAACGGATATTCCTTTCTTACCTCTTCAGGAATATGTTTTGCTGCTTCCCCAATAATTTCAAGTGCGTGATTTACGGCAAAAACTGTTTTTTCATCGGAAACAAATTGATCGAAATCCATGCCTTCAATAAAACGTTCACAACTTTCAATCGTTTCAAGGATATCCTGCAAATAATCTCCTGCATCACGCTCAATCATATCTGCACGACCTCTTCAAGAATCCTTTTCCCTATCATCGGTTTTAAAGCATTTTTCATGACAAGATCCACTTCTACGCCGAGGATTTCTGAAAGCTCCTGTTTGAGCCCAATGAATTCAAGGAGGTCAGGCTCTTTAGAGAATTCTACAAGAATATCGAGATCACTATCCTCTTTTTGTTCACTTCGAATGTAAGAACCAAAAATCCCAAGATAGCTGATATTATACTCCTGTGTAAGTCTCGGAAGATGCTGCCTGAGAATTTTCGAGAAAGATGCTGCATCCTTTGCTTTTTTGTCGCTTGGTTTAATGACGGTATTGACTGTCATGTGTCCTCATAGGCTTGAGTTTAAGCTATTACTCGAAATTAGTCCTGTAATATATTTTTGTGTTCCGTATTTAAAAGTAAGGCTCAGTTTACTAGTTACTATAAGATCAATAACCCTTGAGAAACACTTTTTGATTCTCCTTATAAATAGCGTATTTATAGAAAGAAATATTATATAATTAATTGAATAAAAACATTGGCTAAAAGTCTAAACTGTATATATGGAGGTGGAAAAAATGCCACTTGTTGATATCAAACTCATTGAAGGTGTATTCTCCGAGGAAGAGATCAAGAAGCTTATCAAGGACGTAACAGACGTTGTAGTTTCGTTCATGGGAGAAGACCTCCGTAGCTATACATTGGTAGTAGTCCAGGAAGTAAAAAGCGGAAGCTGGGGGGAAGGTGGACAGGCAATTGGATTGGAGGAAGTAAGGGCAATGCAAGAGGG
>DAQQ01000148.1:0-14887 GCA_002508465.1 Methanosarcina sp. UBA7
TGCATATGTCCTTGTTATTTATTTTTATATCTTCGAATTCACAGTGCCCTATCGACAGATTCTTAAAATTACTACACGTTCAAACTTAAATTTGGAATTCTACACTCAAAAACCGGAAGAAATTATGGCGACCTTCAAAAATAAGAGTGAGTAGAAAATTGAAAAATAAGGAAGAAATGGAAGGACTATTTTGAAATTGGAATTTCCTGAAGCCGGAATTATTTGAAAACTCACAAACAAACTCATTACTTTAAACTTTTAATAAGCTCCTGAAAACGCTTTTCGTCAACTACCTTCTGAGTATTGAGCATCCGCTTAAACTCGTCGACGCTTTTTTCCCCACCTTTCCCCTCAAGTTTATCTTTTAATTCCATTGAGGCCCGCAAAAGCCCAGTTGCCTCTTCATAGAGGGCTTTAGCCTCTTTTTTTGTAAGTTCTTCAGTCTCCAGTAGTTCCTCGTCTGCTTTTGATTTTTCATTCAATTTTGGGATAAGAGCCCTGATTTCGGCAGTTTTATCCGTATCCAGTGATTCTTTCTCGCTCAGTCCTCTAACCATGTCCCTGAGTTTGTACTCGCACCCATCGATCTCTACGCTTTCAGGGATTTTCTTTCCTGCCCAGGCAAAATCACTCCTGAGGCTCCAGAGAAGCTTATTGCGCTCTTCGTAACCAAGATATTCTTCGTCTGCCTCTTCCGTGTCATTATCTCTTTTTATCATGAGCAATTTCCCCTGAAGATAATAGCAGTTAAAACTGCGGTATTATATTCGAATATGAGATTCTAATGGATCATATTCGAAATGCACTGAATTAATATCCTGTGAATTAATTCCGATTACTTCAGTTCTATAGAGAACCTCAAGATAAAAACAAAAATTCATTATTAGCTTCACTGAAAATCATATTTATAGCAAATTTTCGGCTATATTTTCTGAAATTACGTGCTCGCAGTAAAAGCACCGTAGAACTACCCCTTCTTCTTCGGATTGGAGCACGGAAAATTTGGATTTTATAGGTTCGCTGCTGTTAGAAATACAGTTTGGATTGATACAGCGTACAACGCCTTCAACATAAGAAGGAAGTACAACTTTGTTTTTCTGAACTACTTCAAAATCCCTTATAATATTGATAGTAGCTTTCGGAGATATAAGAGCAATCCTGTTAAGCTCTTCGACGCTAAGCTCCTTACCTTCAATCTTCACAACGTCTTTTATGCCTGCGGCACCAGGTGCATTCATAACAAAACTGATAGTAGCTCGAAAAGCATTGGAAATCCCAAGTATACGCAGAACATTCAAGGCCTGTCCAGCCTTTATATGGTCAATCACCGTTCCATTTTCAATTGCCTGGATTTTCAGGTCTCTTTTTTCCTTCATTCAATCACTCCCGTAGCAAGAGCGAGAAGTGCCATCCGCGTGGGAACTCCATAAAAAGCCTGCTCGAAATAACATGCATACGGCGTTGAATCTACTTCAGGGGAGATCTCGTTGACCCTTGGAAGAGGATGAAGAATCTTAAGGCTAGGATCTGCATTTTTCAGCAGGTCACCTGTGACCCTCAACTTGTTTTTGACCTTCTCATACTCTTCAGGATCAGGAAAACGTTCCCTTTGAACCCTTGTCATATAAAGGACTTCGACATCTCCAATTATTTCTTCCAGAGAATCAGTCTCTCTGATTCTGATATTATTCTTTTGAAGATCCCTGACAATTTCCAGGGGCATCCTGAGTTCAGGAGGTGAAACTAAAGTTATTTCAGCTCCATACAGAGATAGGGCATGACATAGGGAATGGACTGTTCTTCCATACTTCAGATCTCCTGCCATAGCGATCTTCAGACCTTCAAGATGGCTTTCCCTGCGAATGGTATAAAGGTCAAGGAAAGTTTGTGTAGGGTGGTGTAAAGAGCCATCACCACCATTGATTATAGGAACACTTGAGAATTCCGCAGCCATTCGTGCTGACCCGTCAAGAGGATGACGCAACACTATAAGGTCTGCATAGTTGCTGATTACACGAATAGTATCGGCAAGATTTTCTCCTTTCATTACCGAACTTGCCTCCACTGAACCCAGGTTGAGAACCTGTCCCCCAAGTCTTTGCGTAGCAGCCTCAAAAGACAGCCTTGTCCTTGTGCTTGGTTCAAAAAAAAGAAGAGCTATTATTTTTCCATCCAGCAACCGAGACCTCTCTTCACCTCTGGCTACAGGTTCAAGCTTTTCTGCCGTGTCTAGAACGTAATCGATTTCTTTCCGCGAAAAGTCTTTCATAGAGATGACGTTTCTGTTCTTAAATGACATCTTGTTTTCATAAAGTGGTTCCCAGAGATATAACCTTTGCTCTAGAAATTTCCAAAAGTATTGAAGGAATTAAGTTCTGTCACTATACGTCACTTCCAGTTAAGTCCTGTCACTATACACTTCTAATTAGGTCCTGTTGCTGTATCTCAGTTATGGCACTTTAATTAGATACTTTTTTGATAAATTCGAGCCAGAGCTTTGCGTCTTTAATCCTCTGACTAGCAAACTGTTCCTGAAAGCGCTTTGTATTTTGTTTGAAGGTTCCGCTCTCAATCTCCTTCAGATCTGCTATTGCACGCAATAAGCCTGCAGTCTCATGATAGAGCTTTTTTGATTCTTCCGAAGTAAGGGACTTCCCTTCGAGATCTCTTTCGTCCTTCATTTCCTTCACTGAAAGAATTTCAATGTATTTCTCTATCCTGGATTTCTCAGCTTCACTAAGTTCATCTTTTTGAATCAATTCCCATACATAGTTGTGCAGAGGGTAAGTTTCTCCCTCAAACTCAACATAATCCGGGATATATTGACCAACCCAGAAAAGGCGAGAATGCAGAGCCGAAAGTAACTGCCTGCGTTCTTCATCTGTGATATAATTCCCAGAAGCGTTCTTCTCATATGTTCCAGGGTTATTTTCCATCATCTCCCCCCATAAACATTATAACATTAATTGAATTCTTATGACAACTGATTAATATTTATTCTTTATCTATGAATGCCAGATATGAAACACCACCGTGAATACAAAAACAGTCTCAAATAAAAAGAAATATAGGTAATGAAAAACTCACATACAAAAATTAGATAATTCGAATCAAAATAAAAGAATAAATTTAAGAGAATTAAATTAAAAGGACCGATATAAAAACCGGAATTCCGAAAGAATAAATCCGGAGTGAAACAGGAATGAAAACAGACAGGAAAGAGCTGACAGAGAAATATTTGAGAATTTCAGCTTTGCCTATTTCCCACTTGAGGTGATACTATAGTTCCCATAATTCAGGTTGCACTTGATCTTCTGGAATTGGATCGCGCTGTCGAGATTGCAAAAGAGGCAATAACAGGGGGTGCGGACTGGATCGAAATTGGAACCCCTCTGATCAAAAGTGAGGGAATGGACGCAATCCGCACAATGAGGAAAGCTTTTCCAGATCGGACCATTCTGGCAGACATGAAAACTGTAGATACAGGCGCTATAGAAGTAGAGATGGCAGCAAAAGCTGGAGCTGACGTCGTTATTGTGTTAGGAAGTGCAGATGATTCTACATTACTTGACGCACTCCGCTCAGCCCACAAATATGGAGTCAGATTAATGGCAGATCTCATTTCGGCTCCCGATCCTGTAAAAAGAGTGATTGAACTTGAGGCTCTGGGCGTAGACTATGTTAATGTACACATAGGTATAGACCAGCAGATGATGGGAAAAGATCCCATATCACTTCTCAGGGAAATCTCGCAGAGAGTCAACGTACAGCTTGCAGTCGCTGGAGGGCTTGATGCAAGTAGTGCAGTGCAAGCGGTTAAAGCTGGAGCAAAGGTTGTAATTGTCGGAGGAAATATCACCCATTCTGACAACGTAACCGAAGCTGCAAGAAAAATCCGGCAGAGTGTGGACTCCCCCGATGCTGTGGAAGTCCGAAATGTCGGTACTGTAGACCAGGAGATAAGAGAAATTCTTAAGGAAGTATCCACTTCAAACATTTCTGATGCCATGCACCGGAAAGGCGCAATGAAAGGAATTCACCCTCTGGTAAGAGGAAAAATGGTAGGAACTGCAGTTACCGTGCAAACTTTTCCCGGAGACTGGGCAAAGCCCGTGGAAGCAATTGATATTGCAAAAAAAGGAGATGTACTCGTTATTTATAACGAAAATAAGGATATTGCCTGCTGGGGAGGACTTGCAACCTGGAGTTCTTTAAACAAGGGAATTGCAGGCGTGGTAATAGAGGGTGCTGTTAGAGATATTGACGAAGTCGAAAACCTGGGACTTCCGATTTATACGAGTAATACAGTACCTAATGCCGGAGATCCTAAAGGTTTTGGAGAAATCAATGCTGAGATTACCTGCGGTGGCCAGACCGTAAAGCCAGGAGATTATATAGTGGGTGATGAAAGTGGTGTTGTGGTAATTCCAGCAGAAAGGGCATACGAGCTGGCAAGAAGAGCAAAAGAGGTTTATAAAACCGAAAAAAGACTCTTCGATGAAATAAAGAGAGGCGGGACTCTGTCTGAGATTATGAATCTGAAGAAATGGGAAAAACATTGAGTGACCCCATTTTCAGGAGTTCAGGATAAAAACAAGAAAACATAGTGAGAATAAAAAGCAGTGAGAATAAAAACCGAAGAAAAATAGCGAAATTTACAGGAAAGGGTTTTACTTGCCATCTTCAGACTGAGAAAAACAAATCCTCGACAGAAGAAGAGCCCTGAAAAATTTCATTTCTTCTTCCTGGCAGTTTTCACCCAACTTTGCCCGAAGCAGGGAATCCAGTTCAACTTCTAAGCTTTCCAGGGTAGATTTTATCTGCTTTTGTCTTTTGGATGATAAGAGTCCTCCAATATCCCTAATATTCCCAAAAAGAGTGAGCTGTTCAAGTTGCCTGAAAATGCTTCTAATACTCATACCCTGGATGTCAGCAATCTCATCGATTCCAAATCCTTTCGTAAAAAGAGAGAAAGTTCTATGTAGAGAATCCGTTTCAGAAGAAACGGAGATAGAAGAATCCGCGCTGGTGGTACTTACAGGTCCTAACTCAGATGACGCCTCCATCGAATCTATTTCCCTGAAGTCATCTACCGAAGAATTCCGCTCTGACCAATCCTGAATGCTCGTATCCAGATACCTGCTCTTTTTGGTCGATAAGTTGCAAACTTCTAAACTGTTGATTTTATCAGGTTCGGGACCTTGCATTACAGCTCCGAACGTCTCGATCTCAGCTTTGGGATTTTCATCATTTAGAGCAATTTCTTTTGAGATTATTTCCTCTTGTTCAGGATCCTCACAGACAATCTTTAATTTTTCAGGTTTTTCAGCAGATTTTTCAGGATCTTTACAAGCAATCTTTAATTTTGTAGGCTTTTCAGCACATTTTTCAGCACATTTTTCAGCACATTTTTCAGCACATTTTTCAGCACATTTTTCAGCAAGTACTAAATTGTAATCTCTGCAGTAGTTTTCGATTTCCTTGAGAAAAACGTCTCCGTATTTTTTTAATTTATGTTCTCCAACTCCTGTAATGGAATGAAACTCTTCAGAAGTGTGAGGAAATTTTGTAGCCATTTCCTTAAGGGAAGTGTCAGAGAAAATAATGTAAGGAGGAAGATTTTTCTGTAAAGCAATTCCCTTTCTTAGAGCTTTTAACCTTTCAAAAAGGATAGGATCAGGATCTTTTCCGGATATTATAGATTTTTTCGTCTCTGACGCTTTCCGAATGTCAGAAGCAACTGAAAATTTTTCTGGAAAAGACTCTTCTTCAGGTAAACCTGGATCATCGTCTTTTTTGCATTTTGTACCTGTCACTGTAGAGGGCACAAAACTTTCTTCAGACTCAGGAGAAAAACCTTCAGGGCAGACAAGCTCTATTTGTTCCAGCCCTTTCAGTATTTTTCTACTCATGGCATTAAGTTTCAATACAGGATACTTTGTCCCACTTACATCCAGAAGACCGGTGTTTATCATTTCGGAAGCTAATGATCTCCATTGTTCTTTTGTGAACTCCAGACCACTACCATGACTTTTCAACCTTTCGTGATGATTTTGCCGGATTTTTTTATTTTTTGAGCCTGTGAGGACATCGATAACATAGTTAGTGCCAAAGCGCTGGTTCAGTTCCTGGACGCAGGCTATCAACTTTTTTGCAGCTTCAGTTCCGTCAAAGGTATCTTTAGGAGTAAGGCAGCAGTCACAGTTCCCACAGGGCTCTGAAAGCTCTTCACCAAAGTACTCCATCAAGGTCTGGCGCCTGCATTTATTTCCCTCGCAATAAGCTACCATCTGTCTTAACTGCACTAGAGAAATGTCCTTTTCCTTTTCGTTTGTCTTTTGTGAAATAAAGTACTCAATCTTGAAACGGTCCCCTCTGCTGAAAAAAAGGATACATTCGCATGGGCTTCCATCCCTTCCTCCTCTACCGGTTTCCTGATAGTAGCTCTCAAGATTTCTGGGAAGGTCATAGTGGATTACAAAACGTACATTGGACTTATCAATTCCCATTCCAAAAGCAATTGTAGCTACTATGATGTCCATGTCATCTTTAATGAACATCTCCTGATTTCGGTTTCTCTCGGTATCAGAAAGTCCTGCATGGTATGGAAGGGCCCTGAAACCTGCAAGGTTCAGTTTTCTTGTAAGAGCCTCGACACTGTTTCGGCTCTGGCAGTAGATGATACCAGCTTCACCTCTATGCCTGCGCAGATAGTCAGTAATCTCGGAAAACGTTTCCTTTTTCGGCCTGACTTCATAGTAAAGGTTTTTCCGGTTAAAACTGGCTACGTAAGGACCTTTTTCCAGAGGAAGACGAAGATTGAGTTGTGATACGATATCTTCTCGAACCCTTTCTGTGGCTGTTGCCGTAAGCGCAATAACTGGGATGTCAGGAAAACCTGTTTTAGGGTCCCTCAAAAGTTTCAATTTTCTGTACTCAGGCCGAAAATCATGTCCCCACTCGGAAATGCAGTGTGCTTCATCAATTGCAAAGAGGCTGACCTTTCCTTTCTTTAAAAAGGCAAAAGTTCCTGGCATCATGAGTCTTTCCGGAGCTATGTAAAGGATTTTTAACCGATTTTCAAGAAAAGCTGTCTTCACATCTCGGTTTTCTCTGGGGCTCTGGGTACTGTTCATGCAGGCTGCGGCAATACCGTTTGCTTCAAGCCCGTCAACCTGGTCTTTCATCAAGGAAATCAGTGGGGAAACAACAATTGTAACCCCTTCCATAAGAAGGGCAGGCAGCTGGTAACATATCGATTTGCCCCCACCGGTAGGCATGAGCACGAAAACATCTTTTATTTCAAGAACATCCCTAATGATTTCCTCCTGCAACGGGCGAAAGGAAGTGTATCCGAAATAATGGTGCAGAGCTGAGTAAATTCTGGCAGACAGGGAGGGCATGGGCTCAATCTCACGTTTACTCGCCCTCAAGAAGTCATACTCAGTGCTCGTTTTCGATCCCCCTGAACAGTAAAATTAATGTCATGCCAGAATATAAACCCCGGAAGATCCAGGAAAATCAAAGTATGGACACGTTCTCGTGCATAGACATATCCTTAATGTTTCAATTTTTACAATAGACCTTTTTATATTTATGAAAACTGTTCCACTATGGTATAATTAGTCTCATATAGTGAAGAGTTAGATATCAGTATAAAATGTGTCAGGTATGGAATCCTGACGCTGTGATTTTTCAAGTTCATCATATTTAAGTTGTAGGTGTGTGGGGTGAAAGTATTCGGCCGTATTAGCTGCAAAATCTGGATACATGTCAGAAACCTCTCAAGATAGTAAAAAAGTTCAAAAAATAGTTTAAAAGAAACTATTCATCAAATAAGGAAAAGTCGGAAAAGGATTGAAAAGTATCGATAAGCAAGTACTTTACTGATTTCTGGCGTCAACGTTATTAATGTTTGATCTGAGGTAGAGATAGGAAGATAAGAAGTGCGGCTACACCCAGGCACTTCTTGTCTTCCTCTTAAGATAACTTTTTTACCAACCATCTATGTTTTCCGCAGTTTTCCGTTCATTGTACGTTTTTCTTTATTCCAAAATTTTCTCTCGCTTCAATCTACAAATTCCTTGTCTTTTACCATCCATTCCAGAGTGTCAGCTATTCTTTTCTGCGACTCTGCCAGGCTTTCCAGGGACTTTGCAATGCTTTCAAGCGTATTGATAAGTTCATAGTCCTCACTACCCATTCCTATCACCAATTCTTCTTCTGGATTTTAATGAGAATATTTTGGAAAAGCTTTGTATATAATTTTAATTTTTAATTTTCTGGAAAGGGTAAACGCAAGTTTCTGCCTGCGTAGAGTATTTATTTTTCATTATCAAAAGCTTAGTTTCTCATTCATTTTCCCATAAAGTTTTCAAGAAACGGGTTTTTAGCTTCTTTTAAAATGATCTTACCAGCCAGCAGTTACTGGACAGTAAGATATAAAAAAAATTAAAATCGGGAATTAAAAATTGGTTTCCTTTTTATAGCTTCCAGATGGGGAAATTACACGCAAAATTTCATTTTTTTGAGTAAAAACAAAATGTTTTCACTTATAGGATAACTTCTTTTATGATACCTTTAAATATCAAAACCCCCATGCACAAATTCATATATCACACTCATATATCACACTAAAATAATCAGACCCAGATAATTCTGCTAACGCTCACTGATCACGATCATTTTTTCAAAGGATTTCAATTTAGCATCATTAAGGAGCATTTCAATGGTAAAACCTGAAAAATTCATTCCAAAGGCAATTGAGAAAATTAGTAAGGAAATAAACGATGGGAGAGCAATTATTGCACTTTCTGGCGGCGTGGACAGTTCTGTTTGTGCGGAACTGGCTTACAGGGCTATAGGCGACAGGCTGCAGCCGATCTATATTGATACGGGGCTTATGAGAAAAGGAGAAACCGAGAGAATAAAGCATATTTTCTCCCACATGAATCTGGATGTAGTATATGCAAAGGATAAGTTCCTTGCAGCCCTGAAAGGTATAACTGACCCTGAGGAGAAAAGAAAGGCTATAGGAGAGACCTTCATCCGCGTCTTTGAGGAAGAAGCAAGGAAACTTGCAGCCGATTACCTTATCCAGGGCACTATTTACCCTGATAGGATCGAGTCCGAAGGCGGAATAAAGTCCCACCATAATGTGGGAGGGCTTCCAAGTGTAATGGACTTCAAGAAGATCGTTGAACCTGTCGAAGATCTTTATAAAGATGAGGTTCGGGAAGTTGCCTGGGCACTCCAGTTACCTGATGAGATCTGTGAAAGGATGCCTTTCCCAGGACCTGGCCTGGCTGTAAGGATTCTTGGGGAAGTTACAGAAGAGAAACTTGAGGTTGTAAGGGAAGCAAACTCTATAGTTGAAGAAGAACTTCTTGACAGGTTCTGTCCCTGGCAGACTTTCGCTGCTGTACTTGGCAAGGGAACAGGCGTAAAGGGAGATATCCGGGCTTACGGATGGATTGTAGCTGTAAGAGCTGTAGGCTCCAGAGACGGCATGACGGCAGAAGCGCTTGAACTTCCCTGGGATGTTCTCAAAAAGCTGGAGTCCAGAATCACCTCTGAAATCCCGAAAGTAGCCAGGGTTGTTTACGATATCACACCCAAGCCGCCTGCAACTATCGAATTTGAGTGAAGCACAGGCCATTTATACAGAATATAAGAAATGAATAATGAAGCTGGCTCTCAGCTTCAAAAATCTTTTTTACAATTATAAAAAGCAAGCCAAAGCGAGTTTTTACGCCCATGACCCTGAACAAAGCAGTAATGGAAATCCGGCAGCGGATTAAAGTTAGACCTTCTCCTACCAATGAACCTGCAGCAAGCTGGACAGGAGTCGACCTGGTAAATGGAACTCAGGTGAAGACTTTAACTGTGATCTTCAAGAGTGCAGGATGCCGCTGGGGAAAAGCGGGAGGGTGTACTATGTGTGGTTATGTCTATGACTGTGCAAGTGAACCTCCAACTCTGGAAGATTACAAGGCCCAGCTTGCAAGAGCAATGAAGAAAGCTGAAAAATTCCCTGAGTTTATGGTCAAAATTTTCACCTCAGGCAGTTTTCTTGACGAGCAAGAGGTTCCTTCTGAGGCAAGGGACACAATCCTCAAAAATCTTGCAGATGATCCGAGGGTAGTTAAAGTACTTGCGGAAACCCGCCCTAACTTCGTAACTGAAGAGAATGTACAAGAATGTCTTAATATCCTGAAAAATAAACCCTTTGAGCTGGCTTTCGGGCTGGAAACAAGCTCGGACAGAATCCGCAGAGACTCTATCAATAAAGGTTTTACCTTCAGTGACTTTGTCCGTGCCTCAGAAATCGCAAAAAAAAATGGGGCAACCGTTAAAGCCTATCTGATGCTAAAACCTCTCTTTCTCTCCGAACGCCAGGCCTTGGAAGATATTGTCCGTTCCATAGATGACGCAGCCCCTTACGCTGACACAATATCTATTAACCTTTGTAATGTCCAGAAAGGCACTCTTGTCGAAGCTCTCTGGGAAAAAGGACAGTATCGCCCTCCCTGGCTCTGGAGCATTGTAGAAGTCCTGCAAAGAGCAAAAACCGCCCACCCAGACCTCCCTCTTATGTCCGATCCGGTTGGTGCAGGCTCAAAACGCGGTCCTCACAATTGTAAAATCTGCAGCTCGGATGTTGCAGACTCTCTCAGGACTTTTTCACTTACTCAGAATCCGGGAGACCTCAGCAAAGCAGACTGTGAATGCAAAGAACTCTGGAGGAAAGTCCTGGAACTTGACGACTTTACCTACGGAGCACCTATTCTAGACTAAGAACCACAAAAGACTATTTTTTATTTTAAATTTTATTTGAACTGAGTGGGAATATGGTACCTGGCCATCATGAGAAGGTCGGCATACTTCCCATCCTTAATTATTGCGTACTTCTTCGTCCCCTCGATTTCGAAATCAAAAGACTCGTAAAGACTGATAGCTTTTTCATTGTCTGCAGTAACATCAAGCTCAATTCTTACCAGCATAAGCCAGTTATCTGCAAGGTCGAGAATCTTTTCCATCAAGTTTTTCCCAATACCCTGCCCCTGATATTCAGCCCTTACCATGATCCCAAGAAAAGATGAATGTCTCTGTCTGACGCTCTTTAAAAGATGTATCCCTGCCATTCCGACAACCTTTCCTTCAAGTTCGGATACCAGTATATGGTCATCACTACCCATACTCCTCAGGAATCCTTCTGTAAACTCAACAGTTTCTGTAGGAAGGGCAAGGGTGTGTGCCCTAACCTCTTCTTGCCTTCGCATCTCATTAATATCCTGAGCATCACTTAACCTGACAGGCCTGATAAGTAGATTCATAAGTACCTCTTAAACTATTTTATCAAAACTAACCAAAAACTAGAAGTAGTTATAAAGCTGCCAGCTCATTTATAGTCAATCTTTTGACTTTTCCAAATTGCAAACCATAGTTCCGATTCCCTGATCAGTAAAAAGTTCAAGAAGCATGGAGTGAGAAACACTGCCGTTTATGATATGAGCCCTTTCAACTCCATTTTTTACTGCGACTGCTGCGCCTTTGAGTTTTGGGATCATACCTCCCTGTATGATGCCTTCAGCGATAAGGTGATCGATTTCGTCCAGGGTTACGCGAGATATGTGGCTATCGGGATCATTTATATTTCTAAGCAGCCCTGAGACATCAGTCATCAGAATCAGCTTTTTAGCATGCAAAGCTGCGGCAATATCACCTGCCACTATGTCAGCGTTAATGTTCAGGGCATTGCCTTTAGCATCCACAGCAATAGGAGAAATGACCGGAATATATCCGTTTTCAAGCACGATATGGAGGACATCAGGATTAATTACCTCACACTCTCCGACCCAGCCGATATCAACCTCAGTCTCAATACCGTCAACTACTATCTTCTTTGCAGCCTGTTTATGACCAAGGATCATTCTTCCATCGTGACCGTTAAGCCCAATACCTTTTCCTCCGCAAACTCCGATAAGAGATACAATTTTGGTATTGATATTTCCGACAAGCACCATCCTGGCAATCTCCATTGTCTCGTCGTCTGTAATACGTAAGCCCTGGAAAAACTCAGCTTTCTTGCCCATCCGCTCCATTTTTTCCGTAATCTCAGGCCCACCGCCGTGTACAATAACGGGTTTGATTCCCACATAGCGCAGGAGCACAACATCTTTTATAATGTCCTCCATGATTTGGGAGCTTACCATTGCATTTCCGCCTACTTTAATAACCATAATTGAGTTATAGAACTCCTGCATATAAGGCAAGGCTTCAATGAGCACGTTCTCTCTCTTTAGTTCCATGATGTAGGAATCAGAAAATCTATTTTTAAACCTATCGTTAAAGATTCTGATGAAAACTAGATGATAATATTAAAAATAAGGGCAAGGTTATTAATTTTGAGAAAGTATTGGAAATAAGCCAGCCCGGATTGTATTAAAATTAAAGACCAGTCCAGGCTAATCCCTTATCTGGATATTAAAGAAAAAGAAAGAACCCTATATTCAGGGCATGTGAAAGAAATTATGTTTATCTGATTTATTCGATTTATTCGATTTATTCGATCTTTTCTATTTTTTCTTTCTTGACAAAAGGTTTGCTGATTTTCTCAGGCATCCAGTCAGGCCTATTTTTAGGGGCTTCGACAAGTTCCTTCCATGCCTTGAAAACGTGCACCTTCTTTGTCCCGCGTTCTCTGAGGCGGATAGTATCCGGATTGGATTTAATCCCGGTGCCCCGGTTTGCAGCTTTTAAGGCAGCCTGCCGAGGCTGTTTTCCTGTGAAAACGCCGTGCTCATTGCCTTCTTCGTCTCGTAAAACAAAATTTCTTGTGTTGGACATAAAGGTCACCTCGCAAATGAATTGCTAGACACTGATTACGTTTTAAAGTATATAAAATCTTTCTTCAGGATGTTGCCTGTAGTTATTGGTTTATGCGAAATTGGCTTAAATTTACGAGGAATATATAAACTAAATTTTCCAATAGTGTTGGTAAAATGGGAAATATTTAAATAATTATATCTTGTTAGAAATGCAGTCCACAATATGTTTCAGGAAACGATTCTTGGGCTATCCTGAAACTTAAGTTCTGTTGTAAATTTCGAAAATACCCTCAAAAAGCACAAACTTTACATGCTATAACTTCTTATGATCATTATATTTTTCCAAGTGGGATAAAATTACATATTTATCATGATTCATTTTACAAAATCAAACACTCATCTTTTCATGGATCTGGTTAATTATGGAACATTGCACTTTCAACCTCCCGGACGTCCAGGCCAGCAGACCTAACATAGCTATAAACCTTACTCGTGTTGGGGTAACAAACGTAAAAAAACTTATTGAAATCAAACGAAAAGACAAACGTCCAGTCGTACTGATTTCTACTTTTGATGTTTTTGTTGACCTACCCTCCGATCGAAAAGGAGCCAATCTTTCACGGAATTTTGAAGCTGTAGATGAGGTACTGGAAAAGATACTTAGCATGCCCGTATACGAAATTGAGCAGCTTTGCAGTGATATCGCACACAACTTGCTTGGCAGGCATGAATACGCCAATCAGGCTGAGGTCCGTATGACAAGTGAATATATGATCAGGCGTGCATCCCCAGCCACCGGGATTAAGTGCCAGGAAGTCGTAAATATCTTTGCTGAAGCATCAGCTGTAAGAGGACAGGCCAATGATGACTATTTTGATGTGAAGAAGCTGATCGGCGCTGAAGTTGTAGGGATGACAGCCTGCCCCTGTGCTCAGGAGATTATGCGAGATAAAGCTGCAAATGAGCTTTCCGAACTTGGAGTCGATGAAGATACGATTATAAAGTTCTTGGAAAAGGTTCCCATGGCTACCCACAACCAGCGAGGAAGAGGAATTATATCGATCAAGGTAGCACATGATTTTGATGTTTCCCTTGAAAGCATTATCAACATTATTGATAGCTCCATGAGTTCCAGCGTATATGAAGTCTTGAAACGTTCAGATGAAAAAGTCGTAGTGGAAACTGCGCATATGAACCCGAAATTTGTAGAAGACTGTGTAAGAACCATGGCAGATAATATAGTAAAAGAGTTCCCGAACCTTCCTGATAATGCAGTAATCACCATCAAACAAACCAATGAAGAAAGTATTCACAGACACAACGCTTATGCTGAAAGAGTTGCCCTGATGGGAGACCTCAGGTCAGAGATTAATCAATATTAAAATAGAAAAGTACGAAATAAACCAGTTTTAGATTTTTTGAATCCTGGAAGTCTCTGGAAAAAATTATGATACGCAGAGGCTTCCAAAAGTATAATCCAAAACACTTTCCACATAGTTTTTTGATATTACCTTTCTACAAAGTATTATATAGAGACTCCATAAGGGCTAACCCACATAAACTTTATTAGATGGCCTGGACAACCTATAAACAATAAAATTACAAGAAGAGACTTTTGCAGGGCCTGAAATCCCAGCGTCCTGGAAGCCTTCGAGGTGAGAGCATGGTTGATGCTGAACTAATCACAGCAGTAGGGCGAAATAAAAAACCCATTAAAGCGGGAGATACCGTCAAATACGTAAACAGTGATACGGTCAGCCGTGTAACTGCGATAAAAAAGGACGAGCAAGGAGAAGTATGGGTTCTGCTCGAGAGTACAGAGCTCTGGTACAGGGAAGAAACCCTGGAGCCAACTGAGCTTAAAGCTAAAGAAAAGAAAGAAGAAAGGGAATTCACTGCTGAGGAACTGGAAGAAAGATTCAGAAAAGAGAGAGAAACAATGCAGGGCTTCAACCTAGAAAAAGCCGGTGGTGGAGGAGCAGGAGGTTAATTCCTCTTGCCGCACTTAAAAATCTTCTCTTTTAATATTTCGATTTTTTCCACATAATAAATATTTT
>DAQQ01000148.1:14893-16211 GCA_002508465.1 Methanosarcina sp. UBA7
GTTATTTTTCCTGTATTTTTATTCTCTGTGCAAGAATACATTTTCCATTGTGTCTGCCGCCTAGAGGATTTTGCGGCGAGCCAAGAGAATTCATACACCGAGCCATCACGGCTGCTCCTCTGGCAAGTCCGTCATCTACGAAGACTACTCTCTCATCTATTTTCGAAGCAATATTCAACTCTTCCAGGCATTTCAGGATCAGTTTAGGTTTGTTCCCTGTAATCCCTGCCCTGCCAGTGATCCCTATAGTTGTATCCTCAAAAACAAGTTTTACTTCTTTTGCAACCTTGATCAACCTGCAAACCACGCCTGCCATAACCTCATCAATGACAGCATAGACAACCTGAAGTCCGTGTGTCTTACAGATTTCCATACCTATAGCACTAAGCTTGCCCATATCGGAACCGTTTACACCCACGTCGCAACCTATGAGTGTTACGCCTATCTGCTCAGCTGCATCCGGCCTTACAGGCACGCTTCCATACCTGGTTCTGTCCCTTGGGACTTGTTCTATAACAATAAGCTCATGAATACGCTTTGTATACGCCTCAATAGCTTTAGCCTTCATCTTTAAAGTAAGGAAAGAAGGTGGTTTCTCTTTTTCAAAAACTTCGAGAGCAGTTCCTACTTTTGAGTCCACAATCTTCGAACCCCGGATAATTGCGTCAGGAATTGCCCCGGCATAGCCGCAAAAGTTACCAATTGTTTTTGCATACGGTTGGTCTGAATTTGTGACCCTGCCGTCAAGAGTTGTCCCGAAATCTATTGAGATACAGGGATTCCTGAAATCAACATCTGTAAGTTTGGACGCTTCCTTAATTCCTGCAGTTGCAAGCTCCCCTTCCATCTCGTTTGCAACGATTTCAACGCCAGTAGAACCTATTGGAGGTAGTACACCAGCTACTGCCCCATCAAAAATTACTTTTTCCAATTTACTGTATTTCTGGAATTTTTTAGAGATATTTGAAATGGACATTGGTGGGGTCATATTCTTTGGGGGAACTCCTGCCATCAGACAGCCATCTGCCAGAGCTTTAATAAATTCACCCACTTCTTCCGGAGAATCAAAACTTGCAACAACTCCAGTGGAACGAACCACAAAGTCCAGATCGGTTTTTATGTCCAGACTTGCTTTATCCATAGATTCTGTCAGGGTGCCACTTACCAGTCCTGCAACGGCTTCACGAGTAAGTTCCACACCGGTAAGTGTCCTTCCAAATACGGCTTCTCCAGGTTTAGGTGGTCGGACGTCTCTGGTCATCCGTACAACCTTATTTATAATATGAGTCCTTCCAGTCTCCATACTGGTAGCTGTGAG
>DAQQ01000148.1:16238-20596 GCA_002508465.1 Methanosarcina sp. UBA7
GATTCTGTAATTCTGGGTTTTAGAGCCATTTTTTTCCTTCCTAAAAATCTGTGCATAAACTCGATTTAGTGCAAATCATTGTGTGAACTTGATCTGAAAATAATACTGACTCATTTTTGAAAATTATTCAAACCTGATAAAAATCAGTCAGAATAATTTATGTTTTTAATACTTAGAAAGCCAGTATTTTAACTCAGATTAATTGGAAAAAGTATTTACTTCTCTACTTATCTAACATTGCAAAAAGATTAACAGGAACGGATTGTCAAAGTTTAAAGAAAGTATTCATTAAAACCTATAATAACTTTTGCTAAGTACTGTAAATTAGTAATATTATTACATCGGGAGCGTGAGGAATGAATACCCCTCTATCAATCCTATTCTACGCTACCAGGAAGTAATCTATATTTCAAAAATAGTTCACTAAAGCTTAAACGAAGTAAATGATCTGAACAATTCCAGAAATTACTTTTGTGGTTTCTAAATGAGCTTTTATTGAGCTTCACCTCGTTTGTAAACATTGTCTGACAAATTCCTCTGGCATTAAAGTTCGTTTTACTATTTCTTCAATTGATAATCCTTTACTCAAGAACCTTTTAACTACGCTTTCCATGGGTTCGCCAACCTCAACAATGTGCATATCAGGATCATAGAATCTTATAACCCGCTGTCCCCAGGGCTGCTCTTTTAGTTCGTGCACATACTTAACGGAGTCAATACCTTTCAGCTTTTGAAGGAAACTATCTAAATCGTCTTCTTCAAAATACAATTCGCAATTATTTGATTTTTGAACGATATTAGCTTCGTTTGTATTAATTAAATCCGAAAAATGTGATTTCAAATGTATGGCAAAGCCGCCTTCAAATGATACGTTCTCACCGAAATCGCACTGGACCTTTTGATTAAGGACATTTTCGTAAAAACTTCTGGAAGCCTCTATATCATTAACAACAATAAGTGGGCATATAAATCTCATTTTATTTCTCCTTTTGTAATTCCGAAGCTTATTAATTACTTCAGTAATTATTAATCATAGCCTAACAGGCTGAAAGTATTTTTCTCGTAAAGAATCAAGTAAAATTTCCAGAGGAAATTAAACTCCCAAATGAAGAAAAAAAATATTATTCCGAAGTTAAATAGGCAATACTATTTCGGATTAAAAACTTTAATTCTCAACAAAACACTTTAGTAAAAAATATGGAAATCAAAAGTTGCTCGCAAAGCAAGCAACTATACTGGTCCTGTACCAAGAAATGATCTTAAAGAGATATTTATCTCAAAATAGGCATGCTTTAATAGGCTGAATAGTTACAGAAATATTTACTTTCTTCTATATTTCCTGCATTTTTCCACAAATTTGTCCACAGGGAAAGTAGCAGGATGAGAATGCATATAACCTGCCAGGGTATTGTGTTCGATGAGGCCGTCAAAACCGTCCTGTATACCTTTTCCACGCAGCATCTCATATGCGAATTTTGCATCGCGATCACATTCTGTGAGAGAGTAGTGGAATTCGTGGCCTCTTATGTTGTGAGAAGAGAAGTTTTTGTCCAGAGGGCGAGCTTCAGTATATCCGAGGGCTTTAAGCCGATTTGTCATATGTGTGTTTGCAGGTACGACATCTGCGAGTTTATACGTCCTGTTATCTATCTCATATGTACCGCAGAGGTAAAGAAGACCCCCACACTCTGCATAGATAGGCAAACCGTCAGCTGCAAGGCCCTTGAGTTTTCTGGTCGTTTCTGACTTTTCAAGGATTTCTGCGTAAAGTTCAGGGTAGCCGCCTCCAAGATAAATTCCGTCCACATCCGGAAGTTCTCCTGCCATAGGGCTGAAAAATTCGACTTCAGCTCCATAGTCCTTAAAGGCATCGAACATATCCTGGTAATAAAAACAAAAAGCCGGGTCCCTGGCAACTCCTATCCTGAGATCCGCTTCTGGTCTCTGGGTATTTATGATTTCCGGAACTGAAATGGACTCGGCAAGTTCGAGCACTGCGTCAAGGTTAACGTTTTCTTCAATAAAAGCCGCCATTTCCTCAGTATTATAATCCTTTTCATGGGCCATGTAAAGCCCTAGATGTCTGGAGGGAACCTCGATATCTTTTCTTCTTGGAATCATACCTACTATAGGAATGTCACCCGGAAGTGAATTTTTGATGAGTTCCGCATGCCTTGGGCTGCCTACCTGATTCAGGATAACGCCTGCAACCCTTACTTCAGGATCAAACTCGGAATACCCTTTAAGGAGGGCAGCTGTGCTTCTGGACATACCATGTACATTGATTACCAGAATAACCGGAAGGTTAAGGATTTTTGCAACATGTGCGGAACTTGCAATTTCTGTAGAATCGATTCCGTCAAAGAGTCCCATAACTCCTTCTACTACCACAATATCCGCATCTGCAGCAGTCCGAGCTACAGTCTGCCCGACTCCGTCAGTGCCCATTATGTATGTGTCCAGGTTTCTTGAGGGACGCCCGCAAATTGCAGTATGATGAGAAGGATCGATATAGTCAGGCCCTACTTTGTAAGGCTGAACCTTTAGCTGCCTGTGTTTAAGGGCAGCCATGATACCCATGGAGACTGTCGTTTTTCCGACCCCACTATGGGTTCCTGCAATAAGTATTCCTTTTGTCATCTGCTGGATATTGTTGCCGTTAAAATATATTAAAGCTATTAATCCATCTGCTTTAGCATTTTGTAGTTGTTTTCAGGAAAAATGAGTCAAAAGAAAAAAGTCAAAAAGTCCTGGTGAGTATGTTAATTCACACTGAAAGATTATTTTTTTAGATAATCCGGAAATCCTGGTGCTGGCATCCGTGCACATAATCTTAAGTTAAGGGTTATATACTCTAAACAAAAACAGTTTGATTCCGGAAAATGTAGATAAAAAAGGCTTCGACCTTTTTGAGTTGAATAAGTTATAAGTTGAATAAGATATAGATAATTATAGTACTCATTTATATAGTTAAAATTAAATAATTAGTTCCAGTTTTTGGTTCCAGATTCAATAATCATATACCAGTATAGTAATATTCAATTCATATTACCTTAAACATCCAGCTTGTATCAGTATACTTATTCAGTCAATATCAGTATCTTTATTCAATTGAACCAGTAAGACATTCCGGACCCTTTCTCAGATGCAAATTTATTTGAAATCATGTACTATAGACAGACCCGCTTATAGATGATTTCATAGTTAGTTTTATAGATCTTCACTAAGATCGTCTCACAGATAGTTTCTGAGATGAGATTTTTGTCCTGAAAGTGATGAAAAATAGCCAGGTCCGAGTAGTAATTGATAAAGAATTGCATGCCGAATATTAATAGGGGATTTTAACCAGCCATGAAGAAGAAAAATCCAGAAAAAGCTCCTGAAATTGCAGAAGAAAACTCAAAGAAAATTCTTGAGGATTCTTATGGACGAAGGGTGACAGGACTCAGGATATCAATAACTGATAGGTGCAACCTTTCATGCATGTACTGCCATAACGAAGGTGCAGATTGCTGTGCTCGCGGCCCGGTGGGAAATGAAATGAAACCCGAGTTAATCTGTGGAATTGTCAGAGAAGCTGCAAAGTTCGGGGTCAATAAAATAAAATTCTCAGGGGGAGAACCGCTTTTTCGAAAGGATTTTGAAGAAATACTTTCCTGCCTTCCTCCGTTAAAAGAAGTTTCTGCGACCACTAATGGAATCCTGCTTGAAAAACGCGCAAGAACCCTTAAAGCTGCCGGCCTTGATAGGGTAAATGTAAGCCTGGATTCTCTTGTTCCTGAAAAATACGAAAGGATTACCGGAGCTTCCCCTGGCTCACTTGAGAAGGTTATCAGAGGAATTGACAGCGCAGTTGAAGCTGGGCTGACTCCTGTGAAGCTGAATATGGTACTCCTTAAAGGCATAAACGATGACGAGATTGATTCTATGATGGAGTTTATCCGGCCTTATAAAGGAATGGTCATCCTGCAACTCATCGAGCTTATGGACATTGATCCCAAGCTTTCGAAGTATATGATTGACTCGAAAGCTCTTGAAAAAAGTCTGGCTGAGAGGGCAAGTGAAGTTAAGGTAAGGCACTTACATCATCGAAGAAAGTACATCATCGACGGGGTAGAGGTTGAATTCGTTCGGCCCATGGACAACTCGGAGTTTTGTGCCTACTGCAGCAGGCTCAGGATTACAGCAGACGGGAAGTTCAAGCCCTGCTTGCTGGTAAATGACAACCTTGTGGATGTCATGGGAGCAAAAAACTCTGAAGAGATAGAAAAGCTGCTTAAGCTTGCAGTAAGCCGGAGGAAACCGTATTGTATGCCTGTCAGTACTCTTGAACAAGAGGAAACGGCTTAAAGAGAAAA
>DAQQ01000220.1:0-8132 GCA_002508465.1 Methanosarcina sp. UBA7
AACCTTAAGAAAATTGAAACCTTTCTGACACTTTCTGGCAGTACTCATTCGTGAATCGTGGTACAATACTAATTAGTGATATCCAGCAGTGCAATACTAATTAGTGATATCCAGCAGTGCAATACTAGTTAGTGATATCAGTGATGGTGGTGTTCCTCATGCCCGTGTTCAGAGCAGGAATTTTCAGCAGTTGCGCTATGGAGTTTTCCTGCTTTCCAGGCCTCATATGTATCTTTTACTGTACCTCCCGCTCCCACAAAAACCTTGATTCCATAGGATTCGAACATAGTAACAGCCTTGAATCCAAGTCCGCCACATAGCATGATATTCACTCCGTTTTTATGAAGGTACTCAGGAGGTAGCCCGACACCTCCCATATGCTCACTGGTGTTAGGAATAACAGTTACCTGGTTGGTCTCCGTGTCTATTATGGTGTAATTTGGAGCTTTTCCAAAATGCTGTTCAACAACATCTTCCAGACCATTTTCATCTCTTGTAGGAATACTTACTTTCATATAATCACCTGTACTTTCTATCATTTTATCAATAAGTAGTGTTTTTATCGGTATTTTTGCTGTGAGATATATTCTTGAGATTACATAGTTACTTATCTTTTTCAGAAATTAGAAGAAATCGTTTCTTTTTTTAATAAATTAAAAGAAATAATACCGTTTTTTGGAATTTAAGGAAAAAATAATGCCGTTTTTCGGAAATTAAGAAAATAATATTGTTTTTCACACATGGAGGAATGTGTCCTTCTCAGAAATTTTGTTTTACTAACTTTATCAAGACTAGTGCTTAATTGCCTCTACCTATTCCTCTTCCCACACCACCTCCTTTCATTCCCTTTCCTATGCCATTTCCTTTTCTCGTACCAAAACCGGGAGTGCTGTTGGGACTTTGGAGTGACTGGAGTTCTCCAGCCTCATACTGTCTGATAACCTCTTGCACTGTACCCTTTACTCCTACTTGAACATCAATGTCAAGCTCCGAGAAAATAGAAAAAGCATTAGGTCCCACAGTACCTGTTAAGAGGACATCGACTCCTGCGTTTGCAATAATTTCCGCTGCCTTTATACCGGTACCTCCAGAGGCAAATGCAGCTGCATTTGATATAGATTCCACACGTCTGGTCTCAGGATCATAAATTACAAAATAGCTGCATCTCCCAAACCTTGGATCCACTTCGGAGTCGAGACCCTCACCACTGGCTGTTACGCAAATGTTCATTCTTTTTACTCCACCTGTTTCCTTTATGACCATATGTACTCAATAATCCTGGAATCCTATTTTCTCTCATATGAGTAGAAGTATATATACGTTTCTACGGAGAAGGAAAATGTTGCATCTTTCCACATAAAAAAGAAAATATCTAAAAAATAAATCAGAAAAAGCTAAAAATAGTTATCTTTTATAAAATAATTATACACAAGGTGTTAAAAAATCAGAACTTCCTTAAGCATTTTTGAAGTAATTCAAAGTAGCCAGGATGAAAATTAGATATACACCTGTACCTGGCATCCCTCATTGAATTCCTTATGTTTCGGAAGCCGGCCGATCTTCAGCCAACTTCCCAAGAAAATATCCAGGTTTTGCAGCAATGATTTCAACATTTGCATACTGGCCGGGCTTTAGATTCGAGCCACTTATAACAACCGGTCGGTAAGCATCCGTGCGGGTGAGGACATCCCCGATTTCCGTGTATTTTGAGATAAAGGCCCGACCTTTCCAGCCGATCATTGCTTGTTTGGACCCAAGCTTGACTTTTTCACAAACTTTATGCAGCTCATGAGAACGCTGAACTGAAATCCTGGAGTCGAGGTTTCTGAAGGAAAAAGCTTTCGTATGAGGACGAGGAGAATATCTTGAAATATTAACCTTTTCTGGACGGTATTTCTGCACCCATTCGACAGTTTCTTTGAACTCATCATCGGTTTCATTGCAGAAGCCAACAATTATGTCAGTGAATAGGGATAAATCTTCAAAACGGGCACGGAATTTCGTAATTATCGTGTCCACAACATCCATTTTGTGCAAACGGTTCATTCTCTTCAGAACCGAATGGGAAGCAGACTGGATAGGGAGGTGAAGTAATTTAAAGACCTTGTCGGAATCAAAAGCTTCTACCAGATCGTCGAGGATGGGGAGTACAGAGAAAGGGTTCATCATTCCGACTCTTACTTTGAAATCTCCTGGGATTTCCGAGATCATGCGCAGAAGTTCCGGAAGTCTGACACCCGTATCCATTCCATACTGGCTGTCGTCCTGGGAAGTGAGCCAGATTTCCCTGCAGCCCTCGGCAACAGCTGAACGGATGTCTTCGATGATCTCATTCGGTGGAAATGAATGCAGTTTGCCTCTTGCATATTTTACAATGCAGTAAGAACAGGCAAAATTACAACCCTGCGAGATCTGACATATGTGGATATTAGGATTGGAACGCTCACGCGGGACATTGAGAAAGCCAACAGGTTCGGAAGCCCGGAACTCCAGATGTTCTCTTCCGGGCAAGCCTTTATTTTTTCTCTGCTCGATTAAGGAAAGAAGCTCTCCAAGCCGGGAAATCGCATTTACCCCCAGGATATGAGCTTCAGGATTTGCATGCAGGATGTCCTCAAGCTGGACTTCAGGCATACAGCCGGAAACGATAACTTCCATATTCTTCTCGCCCATGCTGCGGATTTTATACAGGATCTTCTGTTCTGTAGTGTATTTTACCGTACAGGAATTGCAAATATAGACCTCTGCCTGATCGGCAGCCTCAGGGCCCAGCAGTTCATGCCCTAGTCTTTCGATGCTTGCCTTCATTATCTCAGCTGATGCCTGGCTCGCCGAACAGCCAAAACTTTCAAGATAGACTTTCATAATTTAACTCTAAATCCTATGTTTTTTAATTTCGTAATTTTGAATTTTGAAATTTTGAATTATGTATTCCTTAGTTTTGTATTATTCTTTAGTTCTGTGTTTGATAATTCTGTAAGCAAGTTCTGTATTTGATAATTCTGTAAGCAAGTTCTGTATCTTCGCAAAGTCCGTGTTTTAAAAAAGATGAAAAAAGAGAATAAAAGGATTTACAGGTAGAGAGGAGTGTCCCTTTTATCCTTTATATAAATACTGTCCGTAAACCTGACAGATCCGGACGCGCCCATCGAAATTGTGTGTACCCTGGCATCCCCACCGCCGAACAGGTTGACTTCTCGCAGAAAATGGCCGGGAGTTACAGCTGATGCTGAAAAGATCACGTCGTTTCCTGGCACAAGCTTATTGGTATCAAGGACATCATTGATGTTTTGAAGGGTGATTCCCATTTTTTCGAGCCTTGGCATTTTTTCTTCGATTTCTGCATCGATCTTATCCTGGCCCTTTCCGTTTGCAACTGTTGGAAGCACAAGCCTTGCAAGGATCTTTCCGCCGAGGATTTTGATTGCAGCCGCTGTAAGTACAGCTTCACCTGAACCACCTGCGCCCATTACCATATGAACGCCTGATCCGCGGATCGCAGTTGAAACTCCGGGCATAAGGTCTCCGTCACTTATCAGCTTTACGCGAGCGCCTGCTTCCCGAATCTCGGTTATTTTCTGGACATGCCTTGGTCGGTCGAGTACTACAACAACAAGCTCTTCAATGCTTCTATCGAGAGCCTTTGCGACTATCTCAAGATTGTACCTGACTGGGGCATCCAGGTCAATCTTTTCATCAGGGTGTTCCTCTTCATAGCGCACCACATCTGGACCGACAACGATCTTGTCCATGTAAATGTCCGGGCCGTGGAAAATTCCTCCCCTTTCAGCCATTGCCATAACTGCAACCGAACCAGGCCCGCCATCTGCGGTAAGGTTTGTTCCCTCAAGTGGGTCGACTGCAATATCGACTTCAAGGTCTCCTTTTCCTGTTCCTACGTGCTCCCCAATATAAAGCATGGGAGCCTCATCCCTTTCTCCTTCTCCTATCTGGATTATGCCTTTCATGTCAAGTTTATTCAGCATCCTTCGCATGGCGGCAACTGCTACCTGATCGGCAAAACTTTTGTTCCCACGCCCCATTTGATACGCCGCGGCAATGGCTGCAGCTTCGGTCACATGAATAAGTCTGGGCAATAAGTCACATTCTATAGGCCCTGAACAATCAATCATTTCCTCTACGGTTTTTGGATGAGATATAAGAATCAACTCCCATTTTCTGCTTGCGAATAATCTGCTTTCTGATAATGAAATATTCTTTCGGCAATTTACTCTTTATATTAAATTGATCTCATAACACAATAGTATATTAATGAATCTATTGGCCGAATGGAGTCAGTATTGGCCGAATGGAGTCATATATTTATTTATGAAGCGTTCATCACAGAAAGTCCTGTAAATAGAGGGCCTTCAAGAAGGCTTCAAAATAAAGCATACAGATAAGAAGTATAAAAAAATGGCTAAAAAAGCTGGCTTAAAACGGCAAAAAGTCCAGGCTCTAAAGCTTGCCTGAAGCTCAGTTCAGAATGCCTCATAAAACAAACAACTGCTAAAAAACTTGATTTAAGCCTGGCCTGAAGCATAACTAGAGTTTGATCAAAAAAACAATTTTTGCTCTATTTACATCAAGGGGAAACACCCATGAGAATTCACTGTCTACAACACCTGAAAAACGATACCCTGGGAAATATAGGGACCTGGATAGACAAAAAAGGATACAAACTTACGAAAACCCTGCTCCACGAAGACGATTTTTTTCCTGCTTCCGAAGAATTCGATTTACTCCTTATAATGGGCGGAACCATGAGCGTTTATCAGGAAGATGAATATCCCTGGTTAAAACCTGAAAAAGAATTTGTAAGAAAAACGATAGAAGCAGGTAAACCCATGCTTGGAAGCTGTTTTGGAGCTCAGATGATTGCAGAAGTACTGGGCGGAAAAGTTACGAAGAATCGATATAAGGAAATTGGCTGGCACATGGTACGGTATATAGAAGAAAAAATCGAACAAAACCAGAGCAAGCTAAAAGATTCGAAACTTCCGTCCTGCATGTTTCCGGAGTTTACCGGTTTTATGTGGCATGGAGATACTTTTGAAATCCCAGCAGGAGCAGTGAAGCTTTTCGAAAGTGAGGCCTGTCCGAACCAGGGATTTATTCACAATGGAAAAGTTCTCGGGCTGCAGTTTCACCCTGAAGCCAACAGGCAGTGGGTAAGAAACCTGATAAGGGATTCAGGGCACGACCTTGTTCAAGGAAAATACATCCAATCCGAAAAGGAAATACTTGGGAAGGAAAGCTTTTTTGAAAACTCCAGGAACCTGGCTTTTTCTCTAATGGACTGGTTTGAAGAAAAATGTAAATAAGAAAAAAAAGGTGAAAATATGCTAGTAGAATCAATTATTGTAGCTCTCATAGCTTCATTTTTCTTGGGGTTTGAGGACAAAAAATTTAGTTTAAAGAAAACACTCAAGTATTATGGAATTACTGCCATTGTTGGAACTGTACTAATTTATGTGTACTTGTATTTGTTCACTCCTGCTTTTGTTGGCGTATTGGGCGGGTACTACATAGTCGCAGCAATACCAATACTTATAATTTCGGCATTTTATATATTCATAGGTAAATCGAGTAATTCAGATAATATAGAAATTGGAATTCAGGCATTAAAGATAATAGCAGTATTCGGGGTTTTTATATACTTACTGACCACTCCGATTTTGTATAACCAGCAATTACATGATATCCCTCAAGTAAAAGTTTATAATAACATTTCTCAAGGATCTAATTTTGCTCCTATCGATGCTCAGAATATGAGAATTGTTGATCAATCTATGGCTTATTACCTGGGAAATAAAGTAATTGGGAGCAGTGAGCAAAATTTAGGCAGCCAGTTTGAAGTAAAACAGAATGATTTTAAGATCCAAAATATAAATGGTCGGTTGTACTGGGTTGCTCCTTTAGAGTTTAGAGATATTTTTAAGTGGTGGAGTGCAAAAATATCACCCGGCTTCATAATGGTAGATGCTGAAGATCCTTCTGCACCTGCAAAACTTCACACTGGCTATAAAATGAAGTATATGACCTCCTCGTTTTTAGGTGATTATATCATCAGACATCTTTATTCAAATGGCTACCAGAATGTCGAATTAAAAGACATTAATTTTGAAGTTACGGATAAACTTCAGCCGCGTTGGGTAGTAAGCTTAACAACTCCATCAGTGCTTAATAGTGGAGATATTGTTAAGGGAGTTGCAGTTATTGATCCTGAAAATGGGAATATTACAGAGTATTCTCTTGGGAACGCGCCTGAATGGGTTGATAGAGTCATGCCTGAAGAACTTGCCAGGAATTATCTTAGCTGGTATGGCAAATATATTCACGGTTGGTTAAATTCAGTAATTACAGAGAAAGATGTCAACGTTGTTAGTTCTGGGGATATGTGGTTGATACATGGAAATAATGGGCAAGCATATTGGTTTGCTGGAATGACTTCTTCCTCATCAAAGGATCAATCTCTAACGAGTATAGCATTAGTAAATTCGAGAGATGGGACTGTCAATCTATACAGGATGAATGGATGGAATGAACAGGCTGTTATGGATGCAGTAAATGTTACAGTGTCTAATTTCAAAAATTATCATAGCAGCGCACCTATACCTTATGATTGTTCAGGAAGGTTAGCTTATGTTGTTCCGATAGCTGCGTCTTCGGAGAATGGAGAAATATTCCAGGAAATAGGAATTGTGGATGCTATGACAGGACATGTTTCTCTTGGGAATACTAAGGCAATTGCCTTTGAGGGGTATAGAAGATACTTGAATGAAAACGGGTACAACTTTGCTATAACGAATTCAAGAGCCATAGGGAATATTACCGGGATTGTGAATAGAATCTCAGGTATTATTTCAGCAAATAACCTTGATTACAGGCTAATTTACCTCAATAATTCAAACATCATCTTTGAAATTCCAATTTCTCAATATCCAGAAGCAGCCCTTACAAACATAGGTGATACTGTAAACATGACTTATGAAGATACGAGGGATTCTGTGATAACGGTTGACAGTTTCAATAATTCAGGAATTGATGTGAGGATTAGCGCAGAACAACAGAATTATACACGGATGAGAACGAATCAAACCGTGTATTAATTTTTAGGAATTGGAGTGGTAAAAGTAGCAGAATTTGATGTCACATTCGATGAACGTGGAATTCCTCACGTATCAAAATCCCTCAAAACCTAAATCTCATCCAAAAAATACAAGACTTACTTTACGAAGTCTGCCAGCGCCACTCTCTCAATCACAAGTTCTGGAATGTGCTCTTCGCCCGAAGCTTCAATTTCAGCATCAGTGATACCGAAAACAGAAAGGAGTCCCTGCCTTTTGTAATCGGAATAAGCAAGCAGCTCGGAACAGGGATTTTCGATGATCAGTTCTTTCAATGAAGAGAGAGCCAGTATCAAATTATCCATTTTTCCAAGCAGCACGAATACGGCATTGTTTTCACCTTTACGCAGCCCTATCGAAAAACTCCTTTCAATCTGTCTCTCTCCAGACGCATACCTCATAATCTCGATACCTAGATCATTGGCTATGTTCCTGCCCGCAGCAATTGCCCGAAGAGCCTTTCCTACTGCAAAATGAAGATGTCTTTCTCCTGCAATCAGGTCTGCGTTCAAACCCTGGATAATGACATCATTTTCGGAAGCGATTGAATTTATTGATTTTAGAAAGCCGGAAAGATTCGGGATATTTACGTTCCCACAGATTACCTGGATTTCCCTTTGCATTGTCATAGTCCTGCCATAGCGCGGGCTTTACAATAAGGATTTCGGTTGTAGAAGAAAGAAAAATGGAAAGAAGAAAGAAAAAAACAATAGATTGAAAAAAGAAAACCGAGAACTCTCAAAAAGGGCTATAGATTATCAAACTTTTAAGAACTAACTCAATCACAATCAGCCCCAGCATTACCAAAAAGAAAAGGATTAAAAGGTTGAGAATGATTGGGTCAATCCTTCTTCGAACTTCCCCAAATCCATACATCTCAATTACCATATATAATAATGATAAATTAGCATATAATTATTCACATATTTGGACTTTTAATAAAGATGTAAGATATGGATTTGTCATCAATATTCTCTGTTCAGTTTTCTTCTACTCAGTATT
>DAQQ01000184.1:0-980 GCA_002508465.1 Methanosarcina sp. UBA7
CATGCGGGCGTTGAGGAAGTTTTTAGAGATATTTAGAAGAAACTACAAATATTTATTATATAATGAATTTTTTATGAGAGTTACAACTTTGTGAGTTTGGAGTCGCAAAAAAAGTATTCACATATTCTGAAAAACTCACAACGTCCAAAATCATTGGTATAAGCTGTGAATACATCCTCATTAAGTGGTGGATTTTAGCCGTCTTTGGATAAAGAAATTGTACAATTTTTTCTGACATGTTTGTCAAGTCTATGGGAGATAAATCTTTTTTCCAGCTATAGCAGAACGTATAAGTTGTCTATCCCTCATAGACTTGACATTATCGAATAAAAGATTATTCGGTGACCCATAGTTTTGCTTTATCAAATTCACTGTTACTGAACACTTTAACAGGAGCAGGAATAATGAATTTAAATATATTAACAGAATCATTTATCCAGTGAACATCGGAAACAACTGCGACTTTTTCAAATGAAAGTGTATGCCATGAAACCTTTGCATCTTCTAAGTAAGCAGCGAGTGAATAATGTACAAAGTCTGTTTTCAATTGATAAAGCATGCGAATCTTCTTGTACTTTTGTAGTTTGTTTTTCATTGCAGGAATTAGTACAGTGTCGTAGTCTTCTCCTGTTATCGTTCCACTACCTACGATACCCAGAACGTTGTCTGGTAAATCTTGAATAAGTTCCATCATATTATTACTACCCCCTAAATAAGTTAAATTGTTCCTACTCAGTGCTCCAAAGCCTTAACCTCATTTGATTCTGTTACCAGTGAAGGCTTTTACAGGCACAGGCATATCCTGTATTTTATTTGATACAGCAAGTGAATTTTTCCAAATTTTTTAGCTTCTCCTTGAAAACTGGAATTAGTACACCATCGTAATTCTTTTCCGGTTACTTTCCCACTATATATAACCTCTAAATTGGTTCACAATTGAATAGAACTCATAAATTTAAACCGAAGTTTTCTTATTTTTT
>DAQQ01000184.1:1040-2870 GCA_002508465.1 Methanosarcina sp. UBA7
ACAGTCTCCACAATGGGTTTAATTTTCCTTTCGTCTATTATAGATGCAATTTGAGCAAGTTCTTTTCCGTCAGACTGCGTCATGAGAGTTTTTGCACGCACACCACGTTTTTCGGGCTCATCCTCAGGGATGCTAGCTACAGTAGTTACCAGAAATCCACCAGGCTTTAGGACGCCCCAGGATCTCTCAAATGTGTCTCCTCCTATTGTATCCAATACCACGTCCAGATTTCCCACAAGATCTTCGAACCTTTGGTTCTTGTAATCGATTACTTCGTCAGCACCTATGCTTTTCAAGAATTCTGCATTTTTCTCCGAGGCGGTGCCTATAACGTATGCCCCTTTCCATTTGGCGAACTGGACTGCAAAAGTTCCGACTCCTCCGGAAGCACCATGAATGAGCACTGATTGCCCTTTTTCGAGTCCGGCAAGATCGAAAAGCGACTGCCAGGCAGCCAGTCCCGCAGTAGGAATAGCAGCACTTTCCACAAATCCAATACTTTCTGGTTTCCGTGCCATTTCTTCTGCACGGGCCACTGTATACTCGGCATATCCCCCCTTTCCTATACCTACTTTAGCAAAGACCTCATCTCCAGGCTTAAAGGATACTTCTTCTTTTCCAACAATGTCAACCGTACCCGCAACATCCAATCCCATTATCATTGGCAAGGGTAATGAGCTTATATAGCCTCTGCGTACTTTCCAATCCATTGGATTGACTCCGGCTGCAATGATTTTTATTCGAATTTCACCCGGACCAGGCTGTGGATCTGGAATATCTTCGTATTTCAGAACCTCCGGCCCCCCAAATTCATGTATTCTTATCGCTTTCATATTTTCCCCCTCGGAAAATGTCTCTTCAATTAAATCATACTGAGATTGAAATATATTTGAGATTGAAATATATTCGTAATTTTTTGCTGGAATTGACCTTATCTCTCAAGGACTTTCATAATTTCCACCATATCTGGAAGTTCGTGAATTGGATATATTTTTAAAAATATTATTTTCTGTTCCTCGTCAATAATTATGTTTGCTCTTTCGGAGATTCCTTCTTTTTCTCTGAATATTCCATATTTTCTGGCTAATTCTCCATGTGGCCAGAAATCTGAAAGTAACCTAATGTGGGTAATCCCTAGTTCCTTGGCCCAGGCTCTTTTTGATGGTATAGGATCTACACTTATGCCAAAAGCCACTGTATTCAGTTCGGCAAACAACTCCTGATTTTCCTCAAGTGCATTCATTTGCTCTGCACATACTTTGGTCCAGGCTAGTGGATGGAATGATAGAAGTACTTTCTTTCCGAGAAAGTCCTTGAGATGCACTTCCTTTTCGTTGTGATCTTTTAACCTGAAATCCTGAATTTCGTCTCCGATCTTTAACTCAATCATGATAAATCTCCCGGGTTTAGTACAAAAATTATTATCGAGATTATTATAGGTTCTAAGCTTGCAAACATCTTTTCTTGAATCGCAAAAAGCACATTAAAAAGAATGGAGTAAAGCCCGAAAGAGTTCTGTCCCTTTCCAATTATCCCTAATACGTCGCTTAGATATTATATGAGACATTATATGCAGTAAGTATTTTATTCGGAGCAGAGTAACTGTTTTCCAGGCAATTCTTTACTTTTTACTCACATGCTTTACCGATCATCCCCACTCTTTTGACCTATTTACCCTCGTTATAGCATATAATGTTCCAGTTCTTATTTTAAATTAATTAAGCGAAAAATAGTTTCTGAACAAAAGTTACTACCTTATAATACGTTTTAAAACTGAACAATAATTTAATATTAGTTTATTTTTATTATTTTCTGAACTTCAAAGTTTAG
>DAQQ01000001.1:0-218 GCA_002508465.1 Methanosarcina sp. UBA7
TGTTAAAAATGTAAGTACCGTAATTCCCAAAGCTTTAATGAAGAAATGTCTTCTGAATGTTTTATCAAATTTAATTTTTTCCATTTATATACCTCAGTATGTTTTTGGACCTAGTCACTTTTGAGACAAAATCAAGTGCATTAAGCATTATACAAACAGACAATATATATTAAAATAGAAAGTTTAAGGAATCTAAAAAATTAAAACAAGGTTAAAAG
>DAQQ01000001.1:289-22922 GCA_002508465.1 Methanosarcina sp. UBA7
CTAACAGTATATTTTCCGGCTTTGGCATACTTATGCGTTGGGTTCTGAACTGTCGAAGTGCTCCCATCTCCAAAATTCCATTTCCAGGAAGCTGGATAGCCTGTACTTTTATCTGTGAATTTTACTGTTAATGGTACTTTCCCGGACGTTGGAGATGCGGAAAATGCAGCAACAGGTTTTGCTACTACTGTTATATAATTCGTTTTTGTTACCGTATTACTACCTGCTGCGTTGGTAACTGTAAGTGTCACTGTATACTTTCCTGCTTTTGAATACTTATAAGTTGGATTCTGTTTTGTTGAAGTGTTTCCGTCACCAAAAGTCCATTTCCATTTAGTCGGCGTTCCTGTGCTTGTGTCAGTAAAAGCAACTGTTAATGGAGCTTTCCCTGAGGTTGGAGTTGCAGAAAATTCAGCAACAGGCTTTACATTAGCCAATTTGACGGTAATATAATTTGTTTTTGTTGTCGTGTTGCTGCCTGCAGCATTCTTTACTGTTAAGCTAACAGTATATTTTCCTGCTTTACTGTATGTGTATGTAGGACTCTGTTTTGTTGAAGTGTTTCCGTCTCCAAAATTCCATTTCCAGGAAGTTTGCGATCCTGTGCTTTTGTCAATAAAGGTAACCGTTAATGGTGCTTTTCCTGAAGTAGGTTTCGCAGAGAATGCAGCAACCGGTTTTGCTATCACTGTTATGTAATTTGTTTTTGTTGCAGTACTGCTGCCCCCTTCATTGGTTGCAGTAAGTTTTACGGTGTATTTTCCTGCTTTGGAATATGTATGAGTTGGATTTTGCTTGCTTAAAGTAGTTCCATCTCCAAAGCTCCATGTCCAGGAAAGTGGTGTTCCTGTGCTTTTGTCAGTAAACTTTACTGTTAGAGGAACAGAGCCTGTGGTAACATTGCTGGTAAAATTAGATACTGGTGGATATACTGGAGCAAACTTCTGAATGCGATTATTCCAATTGTCAGCGACATACACAGAGCCTGAAGAATCTACAGTAACACCCTTTGGATATTCAAATTGTCCATCGTTTGTACCCCAAGAACCCCATTGAGTTAGATAATTGCAGTCACTGTCAAACTTCTGAATGCGATTATTTCCCGTATCGACAACATAAACATCACCCGAAGTGTCGACAGCAATAAATCGAATACTATTAAACTGTCCGTCACCGCTGCCAGAATTACCAAATTGCATTATATAATTGCCATTGTTGTCAAACTTTTTAATACAATGATTACCTTGGTCAGCAACATAAATATTATCCAAAGAGTCTGAGGTAACATCAACGGGAGAAGCAAATTGTCCATTACTGCTTCCATAAGAGCCCCATTGCATCAAATAATTTCCATTGCTATCAAACTTTTGGATACGGTTATTTCCGCAATCTGCAACATAAATATTGTCAGACGAATCTACAGCAATACCCCATAAACTATTAAATTGTCCATTACCGCTGCCTCGAGAACCAAACTTTGTAATGAAATTACCATTTTTGTCAAACTTCACAATAAGCTTATTCCAATCGTCAGCAATGTAAACGTCACCTGAAGAATCTACAGCAACATCAACTACATTAGCTAGTGATATGTCATTAGTAGAACCCCACTGGTTAATGAATTTACCATTACTATTAAATTCCTGAACGCGACGATTACTGTAATCAGCAACATAAACATATCCAGACGAATCTACAGTAACTCCATGTGGACTAGAAAATTGTCCAGCGCCATTGCCAGAAGAACCCCATTTGGTAACAAACTTATAACTTTCAGCGTGCGTGATTGAAGCACTCATTAATCCTAGAAAAAGAATAATCAAGCAGATTGACGTTATCTTGAACGTATTAGCATGTTGATACTTTATTTAAAATTCCTCCTTTATCTTTCGTTTCTTATTCATTCAAAAAAATGTTAATAATTTATATTCTTTTAAATTTAAAAAGTTTCGGCTTTGACTTACAACTTTCCTTACTCAATAGAACATATGTCGAAAATCAGGCACATCAGCATTTCCTTCAGAACAGCATATCTGCTATTTTCTCTTCCTGGTCTGGATAAGTGATTACTAGTGTCGCGTCAACCGCAAAATGTCGTATAAAACCGATTGCAATTCTTCGAAATCATTGAATCTTTGATGATTGACTCAACACTAGTGCATCGTTGGAAATGAGCAAGGAATCCGCTCTGTTCTTGAAAAAATAAGCTCATTCGTCATCGGTTAAGATATGATCTGTTAAAAACGTGTTACTATTATCATGTTTTTCTGTAAAGCAAATCAAGATGCGTAGATAATTGTAGTAGTCGTGTTACAGTTAATTACTTAACCGAAAATGCATGGAATATTATGAGGATATTCACACAAAACAACTAAGAGCCCAAAAATTCAATGATTCTTAAAATTAAAACAAGGTTAAAAGGTTTAAGTTTGATAGAATTTGAATGCCTTCTAGACCTTGCCTGTTTTCACCAGTTACTCATAATTATTTTACGTACTTTTCACTGTAATATAGTTAGAGATAGTTTTGGTGTTACTTCCAACAACATTCTTTACTGTTAAGCTAACAGTATATTTTCCGGTTTTGGCATACTTATGCGTTGGGTTCTGAACTGTCGAAGTGCTCCCATCTCCAAAAGTCCATTTCCAGGAAGCTGGATAGCCTGTACTTTTATCTGTGAATTTTACTGTTAATGGTACTTTCCCGGATGTTGGAGATGCGGAAAATGCAGCAACGGGTTTTGCTACTACTGTTATATAATTCGTTTTTGTTACCGTATTACTACCTGCTGCGTTGGTAACTGTAAGTGTCACTGTATATTTTCCTGTTTTTGAATACTTATAAGTTGGATTCTGTTTTGTTGATGTGTTTCCGTCACCAAAAGTCCATTTCCATTTAGTCGGCGTTCCTGTACTTTTATCTGTGAATTTTACTGTCAATGGAATTTTTCCAGAGGTTGGAGTTGCAGAAAATTCAGCAACAGGCTTTACAATAGCCGATTTGACGGTAATATAATTTGTTTTTGTTGTCGTGTTGCTGCCTGCAGCATTCTTTACCATTAAGCTAACAGTATATTTTCCTGCTTTACTGTATGTGTATGTAGGATTCTGCTTGGTTGAGGTATTCCCGTCTCCGAAGGTCCACTTCCATGAAGTTGGACTGTTGGTACTCATATCAGTAAATTTCACTTTAAGCGGAGCATACCCTTGAGTAATATCACTGCTGAACTTTGTTGTAGGAATTGGTAATGTTGGTGGAGCAAACTTCTGAATGCGATCATTGTAACTATCGGCAACATAAACATTACCAGAAGATTCTACAGCAACATCAGACGGATACTTGAATTGTCCATTCCCATTTCCGTAAGAGCCCCATGTAGTAATGAAGTTACCTTTACTGTCGAACTTCTGAATGCGATGATTCGACTCATCTGCAATATAAACATTCCCTGACGAATCTACAGCAATACCTTTTGGAGACCTGAATTGTCCATTCCCGTTTCCAGAAGAACCCCATTGAGTAAGATAGTAACCATTGCTATCAAACTTCTGGATGCGCTGATTATCAGTATCGGCAACATAGACATTGCCTGAGGAATCTACAGCGACACCGCATGGATAATAAAATTGTCCATCAATGCTTCCCCGAGAACCCCATCCTGTTATGAAGTTTCCGTTGCTATCAAACTTCTGAATGCGATTATTGTAAGTATCGGCAACATAAATATTGCCTGAGGAATCGATAGCAATACCTTTCGGAGACCTGAATTGTCCATTTCCGCTTCCGTAAGAGCCCCATGTGGTAATGAAGCTTCCATTACGGCTTAATTTCTGAATTCGACTATTGGAAGTATCGACAACATAAACATTACCTTTAGAGTCTACGACAACATCATTTGGATCTAGATAGCTGTTTATACTGCTAAAAGAACCAAATCCGAAAAGAAAAATACCTTTACTGTTATATTTTTGAATATTATTACTATCATCGGCGACATAAACATTCCCAGAAGAATCTACAGCAACACCATTTGGACTTGGATTCGAATCCCATCCACAATCGCCACCCCATTGAGCGAGGAATCCACCGTTACTGTTAAACTCCTGTATACGGTTATTATTGGTATCGATGACATAAATATTATTTGAAGAGTCTACGGCCATACCTCTTGGTGAGTAAAATTTCCCTTCTCCACTGTAACCATATGAACCCCATTGCGTAAGGTAATTACCGTTACTATCAAACTTCTGAATACGATCGTTACCAGAATCGGCAACATAAACATTGCTCTTAGTGTCGACAGCAATGCCTCTTGGATACTCAAATTTCCCTTCCCCACTATAACCATATGAACCCCATGTAGTAACGAATTTACCTTTGCTATCAAATTTCTGAATGCGATTGTTTCCGGAGTCGGCAACATAAACATTGCCTTTAGAGTCTACGGAAACACTTTTTGGCTCTTTAAATTGTCCATTAGAACCACCAGAAGAACCTACTTGTGAGAGGTAATTGCCGTTGCTGTCAAACTTCTGAATGCGATTGTTTCCAGAATCGGCAACATAAACATTGTCTGAGGAATCTACAGCAATTCCCCATGGGCTATTGAATTGTCCATTATTGGTGCCGGAATAACCCCATTTTTTGATAAACTGACCATTGCTGTCGAATTTTTGAATGCGGTTGTTTTTATTATCTGAAACATACACATTGCCCTTGGAGTCTACAGCAATACCTTCTGGATACTCAAATTGTCCATTCCCGGTCCCTTCGGAACCCCACGTAGTTATGAAGTTACCTTTACTATCAAACTTTTGAATTCGATTCTTATCTACATCAACAACATAAACGTTACTTGATGAATCTACAGCAGTACTTTCTGGAGAATCAAAATGCCCATAATTATTTTGAGCCCAACTTGTAACAAAATTATAACTTTCAGCGTGCGTAACAGGTGCGCTTGCCAATCCCAGAAAAAGGATAGTCAAGCAAATTGACGTTATTTTAAATATATCGGCTTGTTGATATTTTATTTTAAATTCCTCCTTTATATTTCGCTTCATATTCATATATAAAAATGTTAATAACTTACAACTATTTTAATTTATAAAGTCTTTTCTTTAAATCTGAAATTTTCTTACTCAATGGAGTGTAAGACGAAAATTAGACACGTTAACAGTTTTTTTAGAACCAAAAATTTTTGCGATTTTTTCTTCATGCTATGAATAAATGGTGAGCCGTGCACCATTGAAAACGAGCAAGAAATAGGCTCTGTTCTTGAAATCCAAAATAAGTTCATTCGTCATCGGTTAAGATATGATCTGTTAGAAACGTGTTACTATTATCATGTTTTTCTGTAAAGCAAATCAAGATGCGTAGATAATTGTAGTAGTCGTGTTACAGTTAATTACTTAACCGAAAATGCATGGAATATTATGAGGATATCCACACAAAACAACGAAAAGCCTAAAAATTCAATGACTCTTAAAAATTAAAACAAGGTTAAAAGGATTAGATTAGACAGAATTTGAATAGCCTTTTAGACCTTGTCTGTTTTTCATTAGTTACTCATCAATACTTTTACTTACTTTACTGTAACATAGTTAGAGATAGTTTTAGTGTTACTTCCAGTAACATTCTTTACTGTTAAGCTAACAGTATATTTTCCGGTTTTGGCATACTTATGCGTTGGGTTCTGAACTGTCGAAGTGCTCCCATCTCCAAAAGTCCATTTCCAGGAAGCTGGATAGCCTGTACTTTTATCTGTGAATTTTACTGTTAATGGTACTTTCCCGGATGTTGGAGATGCGGAAAATGCAGCAACGGGTTTTGCTACTACTGTTATATAATTCATTTTTGTTACCGTATTACTACCTGCTGCGTTGGTAACTGTAAGTGTCACTGTATATTTTCCTGCTTTTGAATACTTATAAGTTGGATTCTGTTTTGTTGAAGTGCTCCCATCTCCAAAACTCCATTTCCATCCAGCAGGTATTCCTGTGCTAGTGTCATTAAAAGCAACCGTTAATGTTGCTTTACCTGAGGTAGGTTTCGCAGAAAATGAAGCAACAGGTTTTGCTATTACTGTTATGTAATTTGTTTTTGTTGCAGTGCTGTTGCCTCCTTCATTGGTTGCAGTAAGTTTTACGGTGTATTTTCCTACAGCTGAATACTTATGAATTGGATTCTTAACTGTTGAAAATGTTCCGTCTCCAAAACTCCACTTCCATTTAGTCGGTGTTCTTTTACTTATGTCAGTATACTTTACTGTAAGAGGAGCAGAGCCTGTGGTAACATTGCTGGTAAAATTAGCTACTGGTGGATATACTGGAGCAAACTTCTGAATACGATTATTCCAATTGTCAGCAACATAAACATTACCCGAAGAATCTACACCAATACCCTCAGGATATTTAAATTGCCCATTATTTGTACCCCAAGAACCCCATTGTGTTAGATAATTGCCGTTGCTGTCAAACTTCTGAATGCGAGTATTCTTGTTGTCAGTAACATAAATATCATCCGAAATGTCGACAGCAATATATTGAATGTTATTAAACTGTCCATTTCCGCTGCCAGAACTACCAAATTTCATTATATATTTGCCTTTACTGCTAAACTTTTTAATGCAATGATTCCCGTTGTCAGCTACATAAACGTTATTCAAAGAATCTAAGGTAACGTCAAGAGGAGCATTGAATTGTCCATTACTGCTGCCATAAGAGCCCCATTGCATCAAATAATCCCCATTGCTATCAAATTTCTGAATGCGATTATTACCCGTATCGGCAACATAAATATTGCCAGATGAATCTAAACAAATATTGTGGATGTTATTAAACTGTCCATTACCGCTTCCAGAAGAACCAAACTTTGTAATGACATTACCATTTTTGTCAAACTTCACAATACGATAATTCCAATTGTCAACAATGTAAACGTGACCTGAAGAATCTACAGCAACATCACCTACATTACGTAATGATATATTAGTAGTAGAACCCCACTGGTTAATGAATTTACCACTGCTGTTAAATTCCTGAACGCGAGAATTACTCCACTCGGCAACATAAATATTATTTGAAGAATCTACCGCAATACCAGTTGGACCATTAAATTGTCCGGTGTCATTGCCAGGAGAACCCCAGTTGGTAACAAATTTGTAACTTTCAGCGAGCGTAACAGGTGCGCTCATCAATCCTAGAAAAAAGATAGTCAAGCATATTAACGTTATTTTGAACATATGAGCTTGTTGAAACTTTATTTTAAATCCCTCCTTTAACATTCATTTATATTTCATATGAAAAAATGTTAATAATTTATATTCATTTAAGTTCATAAAGGTTTTTCTTGAATCACAAACTTGTTTAATCAATGGAGTAATAAGACGAAAATAAGGCACGTTTGAAGTTCATTCTGAACAGCACTACTATGGTTATTTTCTCAGCTTGTTCTGGATAAGTAATAAGTAGTGCACCATTGAAAACGAGCAAGAAATAGACTCTGTTCTTGAAATCCAAAATAAGTTTAATTGAGCACATGAATTTCCGGCTTTTATGAAATCAGAATCTCAGTTCATACATCTGTGCGTATCCAAAACCTATTTATAGGAAGTACTTCATTAGACGTTGATGTACAAAACTATACGTCAGTGATAAAATATGCACGCTTCAATTCTCCATATCCTCAACACAACAAAAACCCGTATCCAGGCCCTGGGGCCTCAGACCTGCCGTGAAGGTCTGGATATGGGATTTGAGAAAAGGGACTTTATCTCAGCTGTGGCAGATGCAAAAGCCGACGGGAAGGTGCCTGTAATTGCAGAGGTCAAGCCCGCATCACCAGGGAGAGCTTTCAGAGATATTCTGCCTGCAACGGCTGCCGAGCTTGCATGGGAGATGGAAGAAGCCGGAGCTGTTGCAGTTTCGGTCCTGACCGAGCCTCTGGTATTCAGGGGATCACTTGAAAACCTGGATGCCGTGCGAAATACGGTTTGCTTACCTGTCCTGAGGAAAGATTTCATTATTGACAGGAAGCAGCTTGATGAAGCTCAAAGTGACCTTGTATTGCTGATCGCAGGTATTCTTAGGGAAGAACTCGGAGTTTTTGTCGAGTTTGCTATTGAAAAGGGATTTGAACCTCTTGTAGAGGTCCATAATAAGCAAGAACTCGATTTAGCTCTCAAAACCGCTGCAAGAGTTATAGGAATTAATAACCGGGACTTAGAGACGCTTAAAATCAATCTTGGGACCACAGAAGAACTGGCTCCTATTATCCGGGAGTGCGATCTTGATCACGGAACCAGGCATCTTATAATAAGCGAAAGCGGGATGAACAGCGTACTGGATGTCAGACGGGTAATTCAGGCAGGTGCGGATGCCGTGCTGATAGGTTCCGCACTTATGGAAAGTACTTCTGTTTTTGATAAAACGAAGGAATTTGTCCAGAGCGCTGGTTGGCGTTAATAGCTGTTTTTTCAGACTTTTCGGAGCTTTCGGCCTGGCTGGACGGGTTGAAAAATCCACCTAGATTCATTTGAGATCCATTCAAAATTCGTTCAAAATCTGTTTAAAATCTGTTTAAAATCTGTTTAAAATCTGTTTAAAATTCATTCAAAATTTATTAACACTCTGATTGAAATCCTTTAAAAAATCTACTCAAAAATCATTCAAAACTAAATTTTGTTTCCATGATAAAATCACAAACTGCGTTTCCGAATGCAATATCAAAATCATGTTACAGGATTACATCAAAAAGATAAGGGAGTAATAGAATTGACAAAAACTGAAATTTCAGAATTTCCCGCAAAGAACTCATACTTAAATGAGCTCACAGATTCGAAGAAGAACTTGAAAAACGAGCAGATGGGCCAGATAAAAGGAAAATATGGGAAATATGGGGGACAGTACGTACCCGAAGTTCTCATGCCGGCCTTAGAAGAGCTGGAAGAGGGATATGAGCGGTATAAAAACGATCCTGAATTCCTTGCCGAGCTTGACCATTACCTGCGGGATTTTGCAGGCAGGAAAACGCCTCTTTATTTTGCCCGAAACCTGAGCAAAAAGTACGGGTCAAAAATTTACCTCAAGCGGGAAGACCTTGTGCACGGAGGGGCACACAAGTTAAATAACGCCATCGGACAGGCCCTGCTTGCAAAATACATGGGAAAAACCAGGCTGATTGCCGAAACCGGTGCAGGACAGCACGGAACTGCAACAGCTATGGCAGGGGCAAACCTTGGACTTGAAACTATCGTGTACATGGGTGCTAAAGATGTCAAGCGTCAGCAAATGAATGCCTATCGCATGGAACTCATGGGCACTAAAGTAGTGCCTGTGGAAACCGGATCAAGAACCCTTAAAGATGCCATTAACGAGGCTTTCAGGGACTGGGTCACAAACGTAGGAAACACACATTACCTCATGGGCTCGGTTGTAGGGCCTCATCCCTATCCTGTAATAGTAAGGGATTTCCAGAGTGTTATAGGGCATGAAGTAAAGGAGCAGATTCTGCAAAAAGAAGGACATATGCCTGATTCCATTATTGCCTGTGCAGGTGGAGGAAGCAATGCAATGGGAATCTTCTATCCCTTTATTGAGGAGAAAGAAATCAAACTGATTGCTGTAGAAGCCGGAGGAAAATCACTGAAATGCACGGAAAAAGCCGCCCTTCACTCAGCCTCCCTCTGTGCAGGAGAAGAAGGTATTCTGCACGGTGCAAGAACAAAAGTACTGCAGGATAAAAACGGGCAAATCCTTGAGTCCGAATCCGTTTCCGCTGGACTTGACTACTCAGGGGTTGGACCTGAACTGGCTTACCTGTCCGAGAGCGGCCGGGTTACAGCCCGGTATGCGACTGATGATGAGGCTCTTGAAGCTTTTCACGAATTGAGCAGGCTTGAAGGAATAATTCCTGCATTGGAATCTTCCCATGCCCTTGCCTACCTGAAAAAATCCTCGGAAGCCGGGGAACTTGGAGAGGTAGTGGTTGTAAATCTGTCTGGAAGAGGCGATAAGGATTTGGAAACCGTCCTTAGCCTGAGAGGAGGGATCTGAGATGGAGAGACAAAAAATCTCCGAAAGATTCTCCGAACTCAGGGGGAGAAAAGAAGGGGCCCTGATCTGTTACGTAATGGCAGGAGATCCGTCTGCAGAAAAAACCGGGGAAATTGTAAAAGCTCTGGTGAACGGAGGCGCAGATATCATAGAACTCGGTTTTCCTTTTTCGGACCCTGTGGCGGATGGTCCGACAATCCAGGTGGCAGGCCAGAGGGCACTTTCCGCAGGCATGGATACACAGCGCTATTTTGAGCTTATTAAAACCCTGGATGTTGGGGTTCCACTTGTTTGCATGACCTATTATAACCCTGTATTCAGGTACGGAGTGGAAAAATTTGTAGAAAAAGCTGCAGATGCCGGAATAAGCGGACTGATAGTACCCGATATCCCTGTAGAAGAAGCGGCTGACCTGAAAAGTAGCTGCGAAAAGCACGGGCTTGACCTGATCTTTCTAATTGCACCTACAACAACCGAGGGAAGGGTACGAAAGATTCTGGAGAGAGGTTCGGGTTTCCTTTACCTTGTCTCAAGGCTTGGGGTCACAGGAGCCAGGGAAGATGTCTCGTCTTCTACCAGAGAGCTACTTTCCAGAGTAGAAACCGGGCTTCCTAAGGCTGTGGGATTCGGTATTTCAACAGGAAAACAGGCTGCAGAAGTTAGAGAAGCAGGGGCGGATGCGGTCATAGTCGGCTCGGCTTTTGTTAAAATTATAGAGGAAGGAAAAGACGTAAACGAAAGGCTTGAAGCCCTTGCAAGTGAACTAAAATCCGGAATCAGAAGAGCCAGTTAAAGGGAAATAATCCGGAATACAAAGAACATCAACAGTTGGAAAATAAAGGATGTTAAAAATTCTAATAATTTTATAATGATCTGAAAGGAATAAATCAGGAATTAAAAGGAGGAGGGAGGAGAAATGCAGAGATACATTCAAAAGCTGGAAGAAGGACAGGATCTGAGTCCCGAAGAAGCCGAAGCTGCAGTAGGCAAAATTCTGAGTACAGCACAGGATGAAGAAATCGGGAAATTTCTGCTGGCTCTGAGGGCAAAAGGTGAAAAGCCCGAAGAAATTGTGGGATTTGTAAGGGGGATGAAAAAAGCCGGAAACACGATCCGGCCCAAAACACCTTTCAGGCTTGTGGATACCTGCGGGACAGGAGGAGATGGCCTAAATACAATTAATATCTCGACCGCAGCCGCCATTGTTACTGCTGCAGCAGGCGTTCCTGTAGCCAAGCATGGAAACCGGGCTGCAACTTCAATGTCAGGGAGTTCGGATGTACTTGAGTCGCTGGGAATTAAAATTGACCTGGAGCCTGAAGCTGTCAGGCAAACAATCGAAGAGATAGGAATAGGGTTCATGTTTGCTCCGGTTTTTCACCCGGCTATGAAGAGGGTTGCAGGGGTAAGGAAAAAACTCGGGGTCCGCACGGTTTTCAATATTCTTGGGCCCCTGACAAATCCGGCAGGTGCTAAGGGGCAGGTAATAGGGGTCTTTGATAAAAGGCTCTGTGAACCAATTGCCTGTGCTCTTGCGGAACTCGGGACCGAGCATGCTCTTGTTGTGCACGGAGATGGGATGGATGAGATCACAAATACGGGTGAAACCTATGTTGCGGAGTTAAAAGACGGAAAGGTTTCAACTTATACGCTGACTCCGGAAGATCTTGGTGTGCTGCAGGCAAATCCCGAGGATATAAAGGGTGGTACTCCAAAAGAAAATGCAAGAGACCTGCTATGCATATTTAAGGGCCAGAAAGGGCCAAAAAGAGATATTGTAGTCCTGAATGCGGCTGCAGCTCTTTATGTTGGCGGTATAGTAGGTTCTATCAGGCAAGCAATTCCTATTGCCGAAGATGCCATAGACAGTGGAAAAGTCATGGTTAAATTCAATCAATTCAGGACTTTTACTTCAGGGTTTTACAGACAGAAAAGTAAGAGAAATCTTTCGGGAAAAAAAATTTCGATGCGCTCTGGAACGTCCATATTAAGCCCGACCTCGGGAGAGAGGGCATGACAGCGAAAGTGAAAACAAGAACGAAAATCTGCGGAATCCGCAGCCCTGAGGAAATCGAACTAGCAGCTTTTTACGGAGCCGATGCAGTTGGATTTATTACGGAAGTTCCTGTTGAGAGCCCAAGAAAACTTGATTCCGATACTGCTGCCTACCTTGTATCCAGAGTCCCTGAAACTCTGAGTTCCGTACTGGTCATCATGCCTGAAAATGCGGATACTGCCTTGGGGCTGATTGAAAAGATAAAACCCGATATAGTACAGATACACTCAAGGCTTCCTCTTCTTGAACTCGAAATAATAAAAGAAAAAACGGGAATCCCTATCATAAAAACTCTGTCCGTACCTGCACAGGGAGAGGCTTCAAGCGAAAGTTCAGGAAATCCGGCTTTTGCCTCAAGCCTGCTTGAAGAGGTCAGCCTTCTGGAAGATGCAGACATTATAGATTCCGTTTTGCTTGATTCGGCAAGGCCCGATAAGCCAGGCGGTACAGGCTGTGTGCACGACTGGACTTTGAGCCGGCGAATTTCAGAAGAAACGCAGCTTCCCCTTATCCTTGCAGGTGGGCTCAAGCCTGAAAACGTGCGGGAAGCGGTCAGAGCTGTTTCTCCTTATGCTGTGGACACGGCATCCGGGGTTGAGACCTGCGGGAAAAAAGATGCCGTAAAAATCAAAAGTTTTATTGAAGAAGTGAGGTGTGCTAATGCTTTCCTTTGACCTTGGAAAAGAAGAATTCAAAGAGCTTGCTTCTGGAATGACCCAGTCAGGTTTTATCCAGCTCCTTGCAAGAATCGATAACATTACCTGTTCTCCTCTTGAACTTTACCGCACCCTGCGTGCCTCAGGGACCTCAGGTTACTCGTACCTGCTGGAATCAGTGGAAAAACAGGAAACTAAGGCAAGATACTCCTTTGTTGGAAATGACCCTGATGCCGTAGTTAGAATAAGTGACAGGAAAATTTCCCTTGAACTCCTTAACCCAGGTGCTTCGACTTTTTTTGAAGGAGTTCTCTCGAAAATCAAAGGTACCTGTGGGTGTGAAACCATAGAGGAGGAGAAGCCGGAGAAAGAAAACTCAGAAATGGGAAGCGTAAAATTCACGGCTCCAATTCCTCAGGGAAAAGATGGTTTCGATGCCCTTCGCCTGGCATTTCCTCCTGAAAACGGAATGGGACTATTGAATGCTCAGCGTTTTGACAGGCAGACCTTCCTGGGCGGAGCTATAGGTTATACAGCTTATGATGCTATTTATGATAGCTGGTTAGGGGTCGAAAAAGGCTTTGAATCCGAAATTCCGGAACTCCAGTACCTGCTGGTCTCGAAAACTTTTGTTTTCGACCATGTGACTGAAGAAATATATATTGTGTTCACTCCTTTTATAAATCCGAGTTCGGATTCAGGAGAAATCTATGATACAGCTCTTATGGAAGCCAAAAAGCTCTATACCATACTCAAGGAAGCTCCTCTCGCTGGAGATTCAATAGAATCAGCAATACCGGTCGGATCAATTTTTTCTGGCTTACCTGTTTCGGACAGTAGCGACGGACAACAGAAATTTGAGGAATCGGTAATTCAGGCGAAAGAACATATTTTTGCAGGAGATATCTTTCAGGCAGTCCTTTCCAGGAAACGTGAATTTACGCTTGAGCAGTCGCCTTTTGAACTTTATATGCAGCTTCGGGCAATTAATCCAAGTCCTTACATGTACATCTTTGAATTTGGAGACCTGGCAATTGTCGGGGCAAGTCCTGAAACTCTGCTGACTGTACATAAAAGGACTCTAATCACAAATCCGATTGCAGGTACCTGTCCCCGTGGAAAAAACGAAGCAGAAGATGAGGCTTTTGCTGCACATATGCTGCATGATGAGAAAGAAAGGGCTGAGCATGTGATGCTTGTCGACCTTGGAAGAAACGATGTGAGAATGGTTACGGAAAGCGGTTCGGTAAAGGTTTCCGAGTTCATGAAAGTCCTGAAATATTCTCATGTCCAGCATATAGAAAGTAAGGTTATAGGCACCCTGAGGCCTGAATGTGACCAGTTCGATGCTTTCAGGGCAATATTTCCGGCAGGAACTCTCTCGGGAGCTCCGAAAATCCGTGCCATGGAAATTATTTCCGAACTTGAAACTTCCCCTCGAGGGATCTACGGTGGAGGGGTAGGATATTATAGCTGGAACGGGGACGCTGATTTTGCAATCGTAATTCGGACAATTATTGTACAGGATAAGAAGGCGTCAGTGCAGGCCGGAGCAGGAATCGTAGCTGACTCTGATCCTGGTTACGAGTTCAGGGAAACCGAACGTAAGATGGGAGCAATGCTTGCAGCAATCGACGGGGAACTTTAAAAAGTTTAATTAGGTAACTATGGGGTGAAATCTGTGAAAAAAAGTTCAAATATGGACGTTTTACATGAAATAAATCCAGTAAACAGGTTCTTCAGGAAAAAGGAGGTTAAAAAAGAGAAACAAGGAGAAAATGAACTAAAAATGATAAGTTCAGGAGGTATGTTCAGATGAAGGTGGTTTTCATAAACAACAAGGATTCCTTTGTATGGAATCTTGTAGACTATATCTCTTATTTTGAGACGGATACTATGGTGCTTCCCAATACGGTTTCCCTGGAAGAACTTAGAGAGATTAAGCCTGATGCCCTGGTTATTTCTCCAGGTCCAGGGAATCCTTCAGACCCAAGGGATATAGGAAATTGCCTTGAAATAATCAGGGAACTGGGCAGGGAAATTCCCCTTCTTGGAGTTTGCCTGGGGCATCAGGCAATTAATGTGGCCTTCGGCGGAGTTGTCAGAAGAAGCAAGGTTGGCCCAGTGCATGGAAAAAGTTCAAAGATTCTGCATAAGGAATCTGCACTATTTTCAGCTTTTGAAGGCCCATTCCAGGCAGGCCGTTATCATTCGCTTGAGATTGGGGAGCCAGCGCCCGGGATAAAAGTTACTGCCAGGGCTGAAGACGGGAGCATTATGGCAGTGGAACATGTAAAATATCCAATCTATGGCCTGCAGTTCCATCCCGAATCCGTGCTTACTCCCGATGGGCTAAAAATAATAGAAAGTTTTCTGGAAATTTCCAAAAATTATAAAAATAGGCAAACGGCTGTATAAACAGCCAAAATATTTTCAGGAGAATTTTTAGAATTACCAGCTTCGTTTTGTCTGATTATCAGATTCTTTGTCTGATTATCAGATCATTTGTCTGATTATCAGGTTCATTTGCTGATTATCATTCTCATTTTACTTGATTATCAGGTTTGTTTTGCCTGATTATCATCCTCATTTTACTTGAAACAGGATAATTTTCCTTGATTGTCAGGAAATTTTCCTTAATTGTCAGGCTTACTTGTCCTTTCTGGTAGCCTTAGTTTCAGGCTCCTGCTGCACATCTTCTCCCTCTTCCTCAAAGAATTCCTCTTCTGTAAATTCCTCATTGGGCCTGGCATCATAACCTGCAGGCTGAAGATTCTGAAGCTCTGAGAATTGACTTACGGTTTGGGCAATAAGCTGTGGGTATTTTTCAATCTGTTCCCTTGTAATAAACCCTGAGTCTTCGGAATATTCTATAATTTCTTCTCTAGCTTCTTTTGCTTCCTCAGTAAGATCTTCAAGCTGCTGCCTGTTTGCGAGATAAGCCATTTCCTCAAGTGACATTGTTGTCCAAAGGGTTACAACTTCCATTTTCTTCTCAACTGCACCCAGGCCTATTATTTTAAGCGTGTCGAGCGCAAGTTTTGCAGATTCAAGCATTTGAAATTGTACCGCTCCTTTTCCAATTTCCTGTGTAGCTTTTGAGAAAGACCACATTACACTGGAGAAATTCTTATCGATTGCAGCTTCAGAAAGAAATTTAAGGTCACTTAGGACTGTGGATGCAACATCCTCGATCTTTTTCTGGATAGCTTTATTTCCAATATTCCGAAGTGAGATAACGACTCTCTTCAGATCATTCTCTAAATTTCCCTCGAGCAGTTCTTGCCCGAATTCCCGGAGGTACTCAGCATATTGGAGTGCATCATATTCATTCTGTTCTCTTACTGCTCGTTCTCCAGATTCTCCAAGTTCAATAGCCTTTTGTTCATTCAATGAGAACATATTAAAACCCCTTTCAGTAAAATTCGTTAGAAATTCTTGGATTTTGAAAATTTAAGTATTTATATAGGTTTACTCAGATATTAGTCTTCCTATAATTTTCAAAATATGTCGAGAACTTCAAGGCTTCTGTTCAGATATAATTTCTATATTTTCTTGACAGAGACCGAAACTAAACTGGAGTTAAAGCAAAGCTAGCCCGAACAAAGAACATAACGATAAAATAGAAAGAGTTAAATACATTTCATGCATAATATATATCATCTGAGTAAAAAAACTCACGCCGGGTTTCTGGCATATTCTCCTGCGTGAGCAAAATCAACCTCCGAGGTAGGAGGAAGGGTTCAACTCCTTACCTTCCTTCTACCTGAACAACCGTGTTTTATGCTAAGTGCAGAGTTTTGTATGCTAAGTGCAGACTAAATCTAAACGGCTTTTATAACAATTCACTTTGAAACCTCAAGCACTTATCAAGGAAACAACAACTTGCTTTAGAGAAATACTTTAATAATTTATTTAAAACTTATGGTTTCAAAAAAGTGATAAACTTTCAAAGAGTGATCGGGCGCTTATTTCGACTTCGCAAGGGTTTGAACCTTTAAAATCTTTTCAATGTTCTTGATAAAAGAAGAGAATTCCTGGTTGAGAGTTTAAAAAATCGTAATCAAGAAGTATATCAAAAGTGAAAATTAATAAAAGATTTAAAGCTCCAGAATAAAACCAGGCAGTCCAAACGAACAAAAAGTTTATTATGTTAAACATTTTGCCTGGACAAGCACATTCTTCATGCAAATAGCTGGAAATAAACATCTTAACTATATAACTGGCTGCGTAAGGGAACTTCTCACTCCTGAATTTTCATATCAGATTGGATTTTTTTCTGAATGGTTTTTATTCCCTGGAACTTCTCCATTTTCTCCTCGGAATCCGTGTAGCCGATATCTTTAAAATTATCAAGAGCCACTTCAGCCACGATCGAAGAGTTATTTAGAGCCTTTTCTTCAGCCTGGACTCGAAGAGTCTCAAGCGTCCACTGGCACTGCAAAACTGCGTCATTAAGCCCCTTCTTTATAGATAATTTTCCAATCTCTTCTATGGAAAGCGCTGTTGAACTCAGAGCTTCATCGAAGTAATTCTCCACCGCAAGCTTACCTATTTCTTCAAGCAAAAGCAGGCTACTTACAGTTTCAAGTTCAAGGTTTTTTGCTGCAACTTTTTTCCCGATTTCTCCCAGGCAGGTTACTGCACTTAACACTACTTCCTCCATACCACGCCTGGTAGCAGAGGTTCCGATCTCTTTAAAGAGTAAAGAAAAGGCAATTACTTTTTCCTGACCCCATTCTTCAGGGGAGAAGTTCCAGATCTCCATAAGGGTTGTAGCAGCGACCTTCGAGCCAGCTTCTAGTGAATGTGCAGCTGCAGTTTTTCCCAGTTTTCCTATTGCTACAAAAGCCTTGTCCAGGACTGACTCAAACCCATTATCTGCTGCTTTCCTTGCCAGTTTCCCGAGGGACAGGATCGAATTAATCGTAACAAGCTCCATCTCTCTCTCTGCAGCTGCCTGTGCGCTACTTTCAATTGATAGGATGACTCTCTCGGCATCTGCCTCTTCGTTTTCTGAAAGGAAATCTGCTGTAATCCCTGTTAGAGAGTCAAGGGCCTGGAAAGCTCTGTTCTCATCTCCTTCATCAACTGCAGATAAACTTACTTCAATTGCCTCTGCCTCGTTTAATGTAATCATTCTTTTTGCCCCTCTTTATTGTTAGTATCCCTTTTTATTGGTAGCATCCTTTTTTACTGGTGGAATACATTAATCTTCATTTTTTCCTGCGAATTTATAATTCTTGCCTGTATGTTTCATCGCATATTTTCAATTTCAGATTATTGCGTAAGTTATACGGCCTGCGCAGGAAACTGAGTCTGGCTTACTCTATGAAATTACGAGGTTATTAGTGTTACTATTTTGTAACAGAGGCGGTTGATTCAAAAAATTACTATCCGTTTTTTGCAGCAAGTTAGTTTTGAGCTTGGCCGTAATTAAGTATCAACCAAAGGTTCCTGTTATCCGAAGTTGCTTTTCTCTTCATAGGCAAGGACGTTTTCCAGAACTTTTTCGTACACTTCTTTGTCTTCCAGTCCGACAATTCTTGCCCTAACTCTGTCTGTGGTAATATTCCCATCCAGCTGCATGTAAACATATGTTCCATTTTCAGTACCTACAATCATTGAAGAGTCTGGAATATAGCCCACATCAAAATAAGTTGCGAGTGGAGGGTTTTTGTTTATATTTACGGAAATAAACGTTACTTTATCTCCATATCTGGAGGCCATTTCGTCTAGAATAGGTTTCATATGTTGGCAGGCTTCACACCATTCAGCTCCAAGTCTCAAAAAGACCGGGCCTTCCTCGAGGAATTTGTTTATCGGTCCAAGGTCGGTTGTTTCGATAACAACTCCTTTTTCGCGGTTATTTGTTGTCTTTTCAGGGTATTTTTTCTCAAATAGCGCCAGTAAAGTGTTTCCATTAGCGCCCAAAGTTTCGTAATGATTGCCTGAAGAAATCCTATTTACCATAGGCATATAATCAATAGCTCCGGTGATCTGGTTAATGGCGTACTGATTATCGATTACACTATCCCCCTCAGCATCTGCTCCTGTATGATCATTCCAGAAATTACCTGCTGAGCTACTGTTCCAGGCATTATTTCCTTCGTCTGCAGCATTCAGAAAGTTAATAAATTCATTTTCATATAACGAATTGTTTGATGAACCCTTTAGATCCACGCCAATGCCATTAAGGTAGAGATTATTATTGGTTAAAATATTGGATCCTGCCGCCTGACCGAAAATTCCATACTCGTTTTTCAAAATGAGGTTATAAGCAAGCTTATTTCCTTGAGACATTTGCAAAATAACGCCTACTTCATTTGAACATGCTGTATTGTTAACAAGAGTATTGTTAAAAGAATTATTCAGTGAAATTCCCTGATTATTTTCTACTATCCAATTGTTTGACAGTTCATTCTCTTCGGAGTTGTCAAGCACAATTCCATCGTTTCCAAGGCTTACAAGGTTTCCATTGAGATAGTTGCCCTGAGAACTCTTAAGAACAATCCCCTGATCAGTCAGTATTAGCGTATTGTTATTTAAGGAGCAGTTTCTCACGCCTCCAAGGTAAAACCCGACTTGCTGATACGTACCCTTTCCTAAAGGATCTCCTGCAATATAAAAACCGTTTACTGTCACATTGTCTGAGCTGATACTGAAGACCGGATTGTCAGAAACCGTACCTATAATATAAGTGCGGTTAGTCTGGCTGCCTGAGAAAACGGGATAGGAGAGAATTGTAAGTTCCTTGTTGACTATTATATTTTCTCTATATACACCAGGGCTTACAAGGACTGTATCCCAGTCATGTGCATTATTGACAGCTTCCTGGATCGATGTATAATTCCCATCCCCATTATTATTTACAGTAACAACTTCAGCCTCGGCCTGAGTTGCCGCTGTCCAAAGCATTAAAAGAAGAATTGTGAGAATAACCTGAGCTGTTTTCCTTTTCATGAACCAATAACCCCCTAATTACTAAAGCTGTTCCAGCAAAAGAGAAATCTTGCTTTTCTAACAACTCGTAAGAGGAATAATTGGAATAAAAATCATTATGAAATATATATTCTGAAAAATATCCCTTAAATGTTAAAGTTTCCTGCGTTTCTCACGCCTCTCAGTAACATCCAGAACTAGCACCATTTCCAGTACTCTGTTGATACAGCCATTTAACGCAGTTATGTCGTTTTTTAGTTTAGCATCTACCTTGAAATCCGAGAATTTCCTGGATCAGTAGCCAGGATCAAAGCTATCTGGATCCAATGAAACTCTAAAATTTAAGAAGTTTTCAATCAAGAGATTCGGCTTCGTGTATATATTCAGACCCATTTAGAGTATCAAGGGCTAGTTTTGTCATGAGCATATGGCTTATTAAAAACTTTTCTTTAACTTCAAAAATCATTGTTCCTAGAGAATTTGTAGTTCTTATGATTAGATTTTCAAAGTCGGTAAAACCTGAATACGAAGATTCGTTTTCCGAAAGAACAGGAATATCCTCAAGGGAGTTTATTTCTCCTCCCTGTTGAACAAGCAGGCTAAAACTACCCGGAAACTCTCCGGAGAAGAGAATAGCCTCTTTTCCAGGAGGGCGAGATAAGAGGATATATGACTTTGGAGGAAGAAATCCTCCGTTTTCCGGTATCTGGATACTCTGCTGCCCGAAAGTTTCCTTTCCTATGGACCCTATAGCAAGAGTCGCAGCAATCGCCTCTCTTTCCGTTTTCTGAAGCGAGGCGGAGTTTGCGATTTCTCCAAGATATGCGACTGCGATCCTGACTGCGGACTCCATATTTTGCCCCACAGCTGCTTTCCCGATTGCACAGAGCGAGTAAAGGATGCTTAGACCGGTATCAGTCATTTTCTGTTCTCTTGCAATTTCAGCCATCTTTCCAAGTGAAAAAAGCGACAAAAATACCCCAATTTCCATTTTTTGAAAGACAGCTGCGCTACCTATATCTCTTATACTGATAACAGTTTTTTTTGCATCGGGCTCGAGTTTTCGGTTTATATATTCGGTCCCCCGTTCTGTAAGGAAATCTATGGATCTTAATACACCAAGCTCATCGTTATCCTTTACTGAAGTTAACCCGAGATCCGTTGCCCCGGTTTCGTTCAAAATAGACATTCAAAACACCCCACTAAAAATTATTATGTCGGGAAAAGACACCTCAAAGTCAGATAATTCTTCCTGCATTCTTTTCCCTTTGAGGAACGCAGGAGTTGCGACTTAATACCGAATTGACTAACTCAGTACGAATAATCATCAAACTGAGCGGAAAAGTTCATAAATCTGTACCTGGTATTCTCTTCTTTCCCCTGGAAATTTTATTCAGCTTATCTTCCAGTCTCTCAATTTTCAATCTTTCAAAGTGCAGGAGAGCTACTTCAGCAATTATGGATGCACTCATGAGATAGCGGTCCTCGGCATTGAATTTAATTGCCTCGAGCGAATAGGTTGCCTGGAGTAAAGCCTTATTAAGACCCTGACTGTCTGCAGTTTTTCCGATATCCTGGATAGAACGCACACTCATGTCTGCAGTTTCTTTTAAGTTCTTTTCAATTGCCCCAGTTCCGATCTCCTGCAGCAACAGCTCAGCGTTTAATACCGCGTCCTCAAATTTCTGGCTTGCTGCAACCTTCCCTGTCTCCCCGAGAAGAGCAACTGTGCTGCTTGCAACATCACCCAGCTTTTGTGATGTAACACTTTTTCCGATCTCTCCAAGAGCGAAAATAACTGCAATCGTTCCTTTTTTGTTTCTTCTAGAAGCTGCGGTATTTCCCATCTCACCAAGGCAGAAGGCTGCGATCTTTGCAGGAGTTTCCATTTTTTGTCCTGCTGCGACCTTTCCAAGCTCTCCTAATGCAAGTGCTATACTCACAAGTGCATTTTCCATATTCTGCTTGCGTGCTTCTGTGGCAATCTGTGGAAAAATCAAAAGCGTACTAACAACTACGGGTTCAAGCCCGGAAACAGCTGCCGCTCTCCCTATTTTTTTAATATATTCGATTAATCTTTTTGTGTCGTCTTCCTGCCCTTCTTTCGCATATTTCAGTGCAAGCTCGAAGAAGTAGTTAATGACTTCTTTGGTTTCGGTTTCATTCTTTTCATCAACCAGATTAAGTCCAAGTTCCAAAGCTTCATTCTCATCGAGCGGTAGAATTCTTCGTGCCCCCAGGTTCTCTCTTAAGTAAGTATGGATATGTGAGAATATGAGCTTTATCATGGGAAAAAAGCACTATTAAGAAATATTTCAAATTTCTACACCTGAATAAACTTGGAAATATTTGACTAAAAGTATCAACAAGGAAAATTATTTATATTATACATAGGTAATAAGAATCCGGTTGCTTACGATGGGAAATATTAAAGCCTCATTTCACACACCAGAAACAAAACGGTTATTATGAAAGATAAGTTTCACTCCCTTCTTCTTATCCATTTATGACCGTTTTCTCGTAAGCAGCTATCCTTTTTATCTTTACAAATCTTAAAGAATTCAGTATCGATCGTGGGAAACTCACTTGAGTAAACCTATTTGAGTCATTGAATACCTTTTTCCTATCAAAATTAACCAGCTTGGGTTATGTACTGGCATTTAAATAGATGTACTTAAAAAGGATATCACTTTCATAAAAATATACAATACTGTGAAGGACTGCGAAGGAAAGTATAGAATATTTCGCAGGAAAATTCACGGTGACCGTGAAAGAAGGTAAAAACACTTTGAAAAATATCCGAAATGTATCCAAAAAGTATCCAAAAAGTATTCAAAAAGTATTCAAAAAGTCCGAAAGCCTGGACTAAAAGCCCAGACAAGTCGGAGAATTAAGCGACTCCTCAACTGGCTTCTATTTTGAGA
>DAQQ01000189.1:0-13727 GCA_002508465.1 Methanosarcina sp. UBA7
GGTAGCAGTAGCAGTGATAGTAATAGTCATAGCAGTAGTAGCAGCGGTAGTGGTAGTAGTGGAGGTGTTGGAGGTTCGCCCGAGCCTCAAAGTAATGTAGAAGCTAAAGAACTTTCACAAACTTCTATTACATACGGAAACTCTGTAAATTTCGATTTCCCACAAAGTGCCACTCCTGTAGTTAACATGAGTTTTGATTCTAAAAAGACTGTTGGAAAAACTACAGCTGTAGTTGAGATGCTAATAAATCAGTCCACTCTGGTTTCAGAATCGCCTTCGGATGAAGTGTATAAATTTGTGAACATTTGGGTAGGAAACAGTGGATTTGCAACTCCCGATAATATTGAAAATGCAAGAGTATATTTCAAGGTTGAAAAATCCTGGGTTCAAGACAAAAATATAGACAAGTCTTCCATTACCTTTAATGGATACATTGATTCAAAATGGAATTCTTTACAAACCACTCTTGTAGGAGAAGACGATAAGTACCTGTATTTCACAGCTGAAACATCGGAATTATCCTCTCCATTTGCAATAACTGGCAAGACAGCACCAAGTTCAACTCTGAATGAAACAAAATCTGAAACTCAATCTGAATCTAATAGTAGTCTTGAAAACAATGCAAGTAATGCAACAAACGTTAAACAGACACAAAATCCAGGTAATTCTGAAAACGAAAGCAAAAAATCTCCAGGTTTTGAATCAGTTATTGGAATCGTTAGCTTGTTTGCTGTGATTTTGTATAAAAGAAAGTAAGAATATGTAGTAAAGAAAGAATATATGATGAGGATTGAACATCCTAATCTAAGTTTTATGATGAGGACTTAATAACCTCATCTAAGTTTTATGACGAGGACTTAATAACCTCATCTAAGTTTTATGACGAGGACTCAATACCCTCATCTAAGTTTTATGATGAGGACTTAATAACCTCATCTAAGTTTTATGATGAGGACTTAATAACCTCATCTAAGTTTTATATAGTTTCATTTTTAGTTTCGAGGGTGCTAACAACTATTCGTTCTTTTGTGAGTCAAATATGATTCGGAACCGTAAATACTCGTAACTACTGTACTATATATCAGTTAGTCGAAATATACTTAAAAAATATGGATAAACAAAAAGTACTATTGCAATATTAGTACAGGAATATTTTATATAAGTTATCCTAAAACCGATTTTGATTTTTCGGATAAAATCTTAAATTGGATTCACTCTGAGATACATTACATAAATTTTTACTTGAAATATTTATCCTCAAGTTTTTTCCTTTTTTTCCTGCTGCGCTGCCAGCTTATCCCAAAGTACAGAAGAACTGCAAAAGCTACAAGCGCTGCAATACTCAGTACAGGCCTGTACTTGCTCAGGAGGAGAGGATTTATATCTTCTCTTTGCTCGTGTTCAGGGTACATGATATCCCTTCTATTGCTGCTGTGACCCAGGCCCATGGCGTGCCCGAATTCATGTTTTGCAATAGAAAGCATTGTCTCATCACCATACTGGCGCCAGGACTTTCCCTGAAAGTTTCCTACCTCAAGCACTATGTCGACTCTTACAAATCGACCATTAGATACTCTGGGGCTTGCATAGCCGGCAACGCCTGGAGGAGCTCCTTCGACACTCTCCAGATTCTCTACCCATCTTATCCTGATATCAGCTTCTTTCGAATCCACAAGTTTGAAAACAGGCGTGAACTTAAGGTTTCCGTTTCCTCCTTCCTCCCAGTATTCCATAGCCTTTTCTATTTGTGCGTAATAGGTAGGGCTGTAGTGTTCTGGAACGTTGCTGTCATCAATATATACGGTAATAGGAGAGTGGTCCCATGGATAGTCCATAATCCTTTCCGGGTTTGCTTCAGATGCAGCTGAGATGGTCAGTAAGATAAATACCGCAAGTAACAGCAAATAGAATCTAACTCTGTACATATGGTCTCAACTTAATATAAATCAGCTTACCATGATAAAAATATTATTAACCCTGAAAACCCGACGTAAAACTATCGATCTCCCGCATGCATCCTAATATCTCACACACATTCCATACTAGTCACATATATTCACATAAAATCCGGGTAAAAAGACGGATCTTTATCGGTGGACGATTATTAACGGAAGAACTTATAGAGACTAGCTTTTTGTCAAGTTTTGTCAGAGAACAAGTTTTTCAAAATTAAATGAGATCCTAATGAACTGGATTTATAAGATCGCAAAGACGAATATTTATATAGTGAACTCTGAGAGTTAGTTTTTATATGAATTTATAATTGAATCTATCTAGAATCTCTATTTACTTAAGAGTGGCCTTGGAGATATTACATATCTCACAGTTCGAGTCACAACAGCACTCTTCTTCATTTTCGTCATCCGGAAATTCGGATGCAAGCGCTCTTGTACTTTCAGCTAGTACTGCGGCATTGGATATCGATGCTCCTATCATAATTGCATAAAATATTTTTTCTTTGTTAATTCCTTTTCGTTTTGCGACTCTAATATGCATTTTCAGGCAATGCTCGCAACGAAGGGCAGAAGCTACACCTATCGCAATAAGTTCGACTGTCTCTGGGTCGAGGTTCTTGAATCCCCTCATTATGGAGTTCTCATAAAGTGTTTTTGGAATGAAAATTTCTGGAAGGTCTTTCATGAAGTTCATTATGTAGGGGACTTCACCATACTGATTCCGGACATCCTCAAGGAGTTCAGGAACAGCTTTTTCAGGGTCCTTTTTCAGAATTTCCACAATATCCTCAAGTTCCATACGAAACCACCAGCATAGATTAACGTGGAAAAAGGATTCCGACGCCGTTTTCTGTTTCAAGCTTTACAACATAAAGGATAAGTGAAAAACACGAACCCAGTAAAATGTAAAGCAAATAACTCTTAATGCAACAGAACCCGGGTCAAATTGCAAAACCAACGTCAGACTTAGATTTGATTTTTATCAATATATAATTTTTCATTTTTGATTTTGAAATATCCGCAAGCTCGGAAAGGGTAACCCCTTCGTCAAATTCCAGATTTTCAATTTTTTCATGGAATTCATCATATGAGAGTTTGACCCTGACCCCGTTAAGCTGGAGGGTAAGTGGAGCAGGCGAAAGTACAGTTCGGATTTCCGGGACCTGATTTTCAATCTCGTTCATTACTCTGGCAGGAAGCACTGCGAGTGGATCTTTTGCCTGCTGTTTACGAATATTATCAGCAATCTTTCCAACTCCCTCGTTGAGTTTATCAAGGGCACTAACCTCCTCGGCTTTCCTTAACCTGTGAGATGTTCTTCCGATATTCCCAACGTAGAGGTCTGCTCCGTGAACTTCATCAGTTTTTAATTCAGGTCCACCTGTAACCACAATAGGGATTTCTATGCCTTCAAAGAGCTTTGGCTTCTTGTTTATTATGCAGTCACTAAAAGATCCGAATGTGAAAACTGCAATATCGTGTTCATTGATAAGCTTCCTTTCGTAATCCATAGATAGAGACACCCTGCGCCCCATTCCTCTTGCAAGTCCTATCATGTTTGTATTAGCTCCGGGATGACGAAGATATTCTGCTACATCACAAGCTGAATGTGGAAGGTGGTGAGAAGCAAGGGTCGGCGAAACGACTGCAATCTCAACTCCAGTTAGTGGAGCTTCTACCATCATCCCAAGTAGATCATCAGCTTGTTTTTTTACTATCGGGATGTCTTTTTCCGGAACAAGCATAATAAGATTGACTTCAGTCCCTGTAACTACTTTTTGGATTATGTAACCTCCAAGGTCTTCCAGCAGCTCAATTAAAAGTCCATGCTTGTGGACACCACCGGTATAAAGATAGGGTCGGAATACTGCCATCTTACTTTTTCCCTCCTTTCATGAGTTCCTCGAGCATCGCTTCCGTCTCTTTTATCCATTCACGTTTTAGTGCTTCCTCGGATGCCACAAAAATAAACTGGGTACCTTTATACAGGTGATACCGAACCCTGAAACCCTCTGGAGTGACACGGATTGCAAAATCAACAAGGTTTTCATGAAGCCTGTGCCGGGGATCTGCAACCATCATATCTTTAAGAAAAGCTGCTTCTTGATCTGGCTTATCCGTACTTATGGTCACAGTCCAGCGGTCTGGTTGGCTGATGTTAGCTTTCCCATAGCGCTCCCAGAGTTTTCCCAGAAGTTCCGGAATGTACTGCTCTTTTTTTATAGAAATTATTATTTCGCCAGCAACCGGTTTTGCCTCCATATCGGCAATATCGGTTGTTGTAACTTTAGTGCCCACATCCCTCAGGATAATTGCCATTTGAAAAAGGGAATCTTCAGGTCTTAAAACCACCTTTATTCTCCCTATCGCCGGGGCAAGCTTGAGATTTGAAAGGTTGTCCTCTATAATCTTTCTGTAAAATTCTTGCTCCGAAGCAATTGCGGACTCGACATCAAAGACCTCAAGAGAATCCATTTTTTCCTCACTCCTCCACAAAGCCAGAAGCAAGCAAAGCTGCTCCTACTGCCCCTATAAGGTGTGAGTTCTCTGGCACAAGGACCTTGATCTTGAGAAGCTCTTCAAGAGCTTTTGGAACTCCTGCAATAAGTGAAGAACCACCCACAAGAATCAGTGGTTCTTTAACATCTACTTCCTGCAACTGCTGCTCGTATATCTGTTCTACCACACTATAACAGGCTGCAGCAGCTACATCTTCAGGAGTAGCTCCTTTTGCAAGGGAATTTACAAGGGATTGAGTTCCAAAAACTATGCAATAGCTGTTCATGGATACATTTTCATGCATCCCTTTGACTGCCAGAGCTCCCAGTTCGGTGATATCCACACCAAGACGTTTTGAGATCATTTCAAAGAAACGTCCTGAAGCGCCTGCGCAAATCCCACCCATTGTAAACATTCCCGGAATACCGTCCTGAACCGAGATTGCTTTGTTGTCCATACCGCCTATGTCAATAACTGTTGCACTGCCTTTTTGCTTGTTAGCAAGATAAACAGCTCCTTTTGAGTTGACAGTTATTTCTTCCTGAATAAGCTGGGCTTTAAGACTGTTACCAATAAGGAAACGGCCGTATCCTGTAGTACCAAGAGCCTGAATTTCTTCCTTAGAGACTCCTGCTTCTTTTAGAGCCTGTGAGTATGCTTCTTCGGCGCTTTCAAGGACTTTTGTTGTGGGAACCCAGCCCTTACCTATTATTTTGTTGTCCCTCATTACCACGGCTTTTGTGGTTGTTGACCCTGAGTCTATTCCTGCAGTCAGTCCGGTCTGAACTTCCCTTGTAAGAAGGTGCCTGCGTCGGACAATCGTAGTAAGGGCTTCCAGGCGAGTAAGAAGCGTACCTGCACTGGTACTTTCAGTAAACGAATAACTGATTACCGGAATGTTAGAGTGCCCATGAATGTATCTTCGAATCTCATTTCGTACGATAGCTCCCTCAGCACAGCGGAAACAGGTGGTAATAAAAACCCCATCCGCGTTTGTTGTACCCTCAACAACAGCCTTTGCCCGGGCCATCATAAGTCTCAGGTCTCCACTTGCAACCTCAAGTCCGAAATCTCTACCTATAGTATCTATGGACGAAACATCAATTTCAGGATAGATAAATTTTGCATTTACTTTGGCTGCAGCTTCTTCAAACTCGGGCTGAACTCCGGCATACTCAGAACCACAGGATACCAGTGCAATCTTGACAAGTCCAGAATCTTCACCACTCATTTCTTGTCCTCCTTTTCAGCCGCTTCTTTATCTTTCGCCTTTTCATCTGCCTCAGGCTTTTCCTTAGGCAATGACTCCAGAAATGCAACGATTTTGTTTACAAAATCGCGAGCTTCCTCGTCGGATTCGGGGTACTTTACCTCGAGTACAGGGACACCTTTTGAGCGAACAAGATACTTAGTCAGCTCATTTGTACGGTTACAACCCACACAGCCAAAGTCCGTGGGTGGGTTTTCAACTATAATTGCAGCTTCTGTCTGTTCTATAAGAGGACCTATCAGCGCCATCCTTCCCCTTACTCCAGCAGGCACTTCAATTGCAGCATATTTAAGGCCCAATTTAGGGTCTTCGGGAGTAATATTTATAGGAGGAGAGTCAAGGCTGAGACTTGTAACTTTTTCTCGGATCTGGCTCATCATAGTAAGGGGTTTATGCCCGAAACGTTCAACCATATCAGCCAAAATAAGACTATTTATAGGATAAATGAAAACCTTTGCCAAAAAACTCACCTCGAAAGCTCCTCTTCAATAACTTTTTCCAGATCCGAAGTTTTAAGCCTGCATTTTGCTTTGCGTTTTTCTATTACACATTCCTTTGTTTCCAGTTCGTCAAGTGCAGCCCCTATCGCAGGAAGCATCTGCACTTCTTCCCTCAAAAAATGGAATCCTGGCCGCGGACCTCCGCCTCTGCTTGCGCGGCAGCGTCTTTCGTCTCCTGGAGGAAATCCTCTGTCTTTTACAAAAATGTGGTTTTTATCCAGCTGCCGGATTTGTTCAACCAGGGTCTCGACGTCGTCTCTGGCTCCTGATACAATAAGTCCAAAACAGGTCTCCTTTACCGTAACCGGAAACTCTGACTCATAAATCTTCATAGCTGCATCTGAAGGCAGCACTTTATCCGAACTGATTACAATATATTTTGTAATCTCTTCTTTTTTCATTTCCGTCATCTTTCGTCTCTCCTTAGTCTCGGGAGACTTCACCTTCGATAAATTGGTGTGAATCCGCTTAAATATCCAGATTCATTAAAGCTACCATTTTATAATGAGCTGACTTTTTTTGTTATCAAGGTCCTGATACTAACAGGTTTATTATTAAGGTTTTAACCTGATACTAACAGGTTTATTGTTAAGGTTTTAACCTGATATTAACAGGCCTATTATTAATTTTAACCTGAAATAAGCAAGCCAATTTTCAGCTTGAATTATTTCATTGGCCTGGTACTACAAGACTATTTACTTATTACTGTACCCAGGTATATTACTTTATATATATATTATTTTTATTATGTACACCTAAGTAGTTATCCAATTGTTTGTTGTTTATACTTTTAACTTTACTTGCGTACAATTTCAGTTACGTATATCGCCTCTCCTTCTTTGACACCGAGGAGCTTTTCAGGATTTATTATTCGGCCGACAATGTTAGTTGAAGAGAATCTTTCTCCGGTGGGACCAAAAAGCTCGTCATCTTCAAGTCTCACACCTATAGTTCCCATTCTCTTTGCTGCCTGATTAGTGATTCCTATTTCTCCTCCGAGTACTTTGTTCGTAGGAGTATTTTCTGGAAGGATTTCTTTATACTTCACTACTTCCTTTTCTGTCTTAAAAAGATAAGTGTCGTCATATATCATATAAACAGGAAGTTTCCCCACCGTTTTTGTCTTAAGTTCAAGAGCATGGCGGAAAAAGTCTACCGATTTCGGAGCCTTTTCAGGGTAAAGTTCGATTTCAACCAATTTATCTCTGGATACCGCATATGCAGTTACCTTTGCATCTCCAAGAATCTCAAGGGTTGTTGGCGGATCCTGCCTGACTATTATTGCATCTTCCCCAGTATACCCTTCTTTTATTAGTTCAACACCTATAGAAGAAAGTACGGCCTCTACTTCTCCAAAGCTATGTCCCAGAAGAACTATTTGAGGAGGAAGGCTTTCAATCGAGAGTTTCTGTCCTTCTTCTGCTAACTTGATAAGTTCAATGCCCTTTGTTACATGCCCTACAACCGAATGCACAAGGCTTGAAGGACGATCCTCTCTGGAGATATATGTTCTACCTAATCCATACCCGACTGTTCGAACAGAAATTGCACCTTCTCGTCGTGGCTCGAAATTTTCGTAAGGAACGGGCTCTCCTTTTAGGTCATCATCTGAAATGAAGGAACTGGTAGTAGTATCTACATGGAGAGTTCCCTCACGTGTAAGGGCATAGAAATTTTCTGCCCCTCTTGGAGCATTCCGGGAAAGTTCGACCTCAAAATAAGTAAATATGCTGTTACCGTCTTCAAGAAAAATAGAAAGATCAGTTGTGCAGGTCTTTTCTGAGATTTGTTCCCATTCTATAACTGGTTCAATACCAAGAATTGTATCCTCTCTTAAAAGCCTGAACAAAATATTTTTTCCGGCTATAACTTCTGCAAAGGATCTATCTTCAGGAGTCCCATATTCTGCAGTATGTCTCTTAAGTGAAAAAATAAGATGAGTATTATGAGGATCAAAACCTCCTGCTCCAAACATCACCTCAAACGCTTCAAAACTCCCGGTCTCACGTGAAGGCTTAATTTCGGCTTCAAATGGTCCAAAAGCCAGAGCTTCAGGACTTGCCCAGTGAACTGATTTCCCTTCGTACTCTTTAAAATGCTCAGCCCATAATTTTCCAGAAGATGATTCAGGATTTTTTATTTCAATCCTGAGTTCTCCTCTGGGAGTACTGATAGCGTATTCAGTGACTGCTTTTGTCTTTTCTTTAGCGACCTCTTTAAGAATTCCGACCGCTGTACCGGCTATATATGGGGCTCTGGAAATTTTAAGGGCATCTCCAAGGGTAGAGCCTGCAGGTAAGGTATATTGTTGCCCGTTCACCTCTACGCTGATCTCATTACTCGTAATCTGCACCTCATTTAGTATTTTCCATACTAAGAGGTGGCAGCATATTTATATTTCTTCTGCAGCCTGGATCTTTTCGTCTTCAGTGAGTTGAGATAGTATATTCTTCGGCTCACCGAGGTCAACAATTTTCCCGTTACGCATAAGTGCGACACGGTCACATATCTCGTTTACGAAATCGATATCATGAGAAACTACGACAAATGTTTCTCCTATATCTTCTCTGGCCTTAAGGATGGAGTTAGTCACCGATACTTTTGTTATCGGATCCATAGTCCCTGTAGGTTCATCCATAATGACAATTCTTGGTTCCTTGATCAGAACCTGTGCAAGTGCAATCCTGTGCCGCTCTCCTTCACTCAGTTCATCAGTCATTTTGGGTAAAATAGCTTTTGCCTTATTCTCATCAAAGCCTGCAGCCTTGAGAGTAATTACGGCTTTTCTGACACCGAGTTCAAAAGGCAAGTCAAGGCTAATAGAATCAGTAAGGTTATCTATTACTGAGCTGTGAGTGTAAAGGCCGTATTCCTGGTGCAGGAATCCCATATATTTGGTTGCTCTTCCTTTGTTTTCCACTCCTAGCTTTGTCATGTCAACCCATTCATCTCCCACGCGGACCTCAACCTCTCCGGATGTTGGGGGTAATATTCCCATTAGAATTTTTGAGGTTGTAGTCTTGCCTGCTCCGCTCACTCCGACTAACCCGAAGATTTCTCCTTCTTTTACATCAAAAGAGATGCCATCTACAGCTCTTACCACGCCTCGATCAACTGAAATATAACGCTTTGAAAGGTCTCTTACCCTGATTATGGGCTCTCCGACCATGACATTCTTTTCCTGCCTCACAATGGATACACTTTGCATAAAGATTGCAGAAGCCTCAAGTGGATCCCCTTCCATAACTACCTCTCCGTTTTCAAGCAGGATGACTTTGTTCGCCAGCTGTTCAATAACTTCAGGCCAGTGTGAAGTCAGGATCATACTCATATTATAATTCTTAACTGCCCTGATCATAGCATCATGAACCAGTTTTGCAGTCATGGGGTCGAGGGTACCTGTTGGCTCGTCGGCTAACAGGAGTAGAGGACTCCTCACAAGCTGCCTTGCAAGCACAACCCTCTGTTTTTCTCCACCTGAAAGTTCTCTTGCAACATGCATCATGCGATGGCTTAGATTGACTTCTTCCAGCAGTTCGACTGCTTTTCTCATAGAGTCTTTTCCAGTATATCCGATTTCATTCAGAGAGTTCATGACGTTTACAAGAACCCTTTCGTCTCCATAAAGAGCAAAGGTCCGCTGAAGCATGATAGCTATGCGCTTTGTAAGATCTTTCCTTATCGGGTCATAAAGAGAAAGTTTTACAAAATCAGCTTCGAAAGCTTCCAGTGTTTCTCCGCAGACCGGGCACCTCTGTCCTATTTTACTGGGGCGCTCTATGTATCCACATTTCGGACAACGGGATAGATGATAAATTACTTCACCTGAAATATTCTCAAAAGACTCTGTGCCGCGCAGTACATGCATCAGGATCGTTTTTCCGGAACCGCTTTTTCCCAGAATTCCAACTATTTCCCCTTCATTGATATTTAAGCTTACATTTTTCAGGGCTTTATGACCGTCGAAATCTACGGTTAGATTTTTGACTTCAATAAATACTGGCATGGATTTTCCTCCGCAATTATGAGCTGCAATAACTTCTGGTGGCTCTTGCCTGCCTGGGCATATCGCTCAAGAGTGAAAAGCAATTACTATAAATGAATAATATAATAGCATAAACAACAAATTTCACACACTTAACGAATTTCACACATTTGGGCAACAACTACATAAGAGTAAAGATTACATAAACATAACGCATTATTTTTTCACTGTTAACATTTAAAGCACATTTAAAGTAATCTGCCGAATTTGTTTAATCCGTACTTTTGTTTCGTCCTGTTATACTGACTCGATGTATTATATTGATTTGTCTTATATTGATTTGTCTTATTATATTGACCCGTCGTGTTATATTAATTCGTTTATATAATAATTCTCTTTACATCCTAACTACAGCGTTTTTACCACATCCACAACCTTTATAATATCGTCAATTATTACGTCTGCTGCTTCTCTTAGTTCTTTAGGTCTTTTGTCGCCTTGCTGTATTGTCATTACTCCTACATCTGCTGCCCTTAACGCCAGTATGTCATTAATTCCATCCCCTACCATGATTACTTTTTCATATCTTTGTTTTAGTTCGAGCACTACTTTTTCCTTCATAAGAGTGTTTGAAAAAGCAAAAACTCTTTCTTGAGGAATATTTATGAACTCAGCCAATTGCAGGAGAGCGAATAAACCGTCTCCGGACGCTATATAAGTGTCTACTTTCATAGAATGGAGAGCCTGTACCGTTTGTAATGTGGTACTGAATACATGCCCGCCTGTACTCAGTATATATGGAACACTTCTAGCCTGAGAGTCAACTATCAGACCTGCTGCCAGGTAAAAAACGTTAGGACAGTGGGATGTAACCGCTTTCAGCACTTCATGTACGTCACCCATTTTTGGGGATGTTCCTCTTATGATATCACACGCAATTTCCGGAGTAAAGTTGCCTTTTGAACAGCTTATACCTATTGAAACTCTGTACTCTTTTATAAACTCAAACAGGGGCATATCTTTTCTTGAGCGCAGAAGTATATCACTTTCAGCGTTTAGAACTACAAGCCCGCATCCGTTCTTTTGCGCGACAATAGCAGTGCTCTCTATGTTTTCAAGAATATTTCCGGTACTGGCTTCTTTTGCTACCCTGTACATATGTAGAAGGGTCCCTGCGCTATCAAAGACCACTGCAATTCTTTTGGACATATCAGGTGATTAAGCTGTTAAATAAAAAAATCTTTGCGAAAATGTAAAAAGAAAATAAGAATTTATAAAAATGACAATATGTGAAGAAAAGATAACTTCACAGTACTGAGGCTCCTGATATCAGGACACCAGCAAAGAACCCCAAGATTACTCCGGAATTTAAAAAGGGAAGACCTGCCTGCGGTTTTCCTTTCATTACCTGGATGGAAAGAACTGCGTGCCCTATAAGCGTGCCCAGTATGGCGCCAAGTACCGGATAGAAGTTACTTTTCATGAAGACGTTTGCTGAGACTACCAGCAGGGTAGGCATAACTGCATCTCCGAGCCCCATAAAAAAAGCCTCATGCTTTTCTCCCTTTTTGAAATCTTCCTTTAAGAAAGAATATTTCAGGTGTTTTGGAATTACGAACATGATTGGAAGTTTCAGATCCATTATCCCCTCAGCCATATCTACCATATGCTTTGTCTTGTATACCGATATAGCATCATATATTGCAAGAAGCACCAGAAGCACTATTACGGGAACAACTGAGAGGGAAATTCCTATAAGGGCACTTACCCCTGCTGCAACACAAACTCCTACAGTGTCGACTATGTACCATTCTGGATGTTTATAGAGCAGCGCTGTTATTCCTATAGATAGCACAACTGAGGCAATGGACTCAAATCCTGAAAGTGACGGAATGAGGGCAAACAAGGCGAAGACTACATAATAAATAGTGCTTATTATGGCCAAATAAATAGAGAGACTGATTACCCACTTCATATTTTTCTTTATTGCCGTAAGGACAAACAGGGTAAAAACCAGGATCATTACAATATAATATATAGAATTGGACACCTGGGTTGGGTCCTCAAAAGCCTGCATTCCACTAACTTCCATTGGAGTTGACAAAAAGAGTGCAAGAATTTGCACTATAAGGATTAGTCCTCCCATGGAAATAATAGGTAAATAATCTTTAATTGATTGTTCAATGGAACTCAATTGCTAAACTCCTTAGTTCTTAACAGTATGCCTTTTCTACTCCTTTATTATACTACTATATTTCCATCTTCGAGTTATCTTAACTGTTTATAACTATATGAGAATCTGTTTTTCTTCTTAATATTAAACAGAAATTTTATTAAATAGAGATTTTCCACTAAAGTGGTTCCAAGATATGCCTCTGAGACACTGACTCTTTTTCAGGATTATCAGTAATAGAAAGTGACGAGGTGAAACCATAGTTAAATAATTTGTGATAAAAAAATATACTATATCTATTAAAGAATAGTGGTGTAGATAAAGAAAAGCAGTGAGTAATTTAACGGATAAATAATACCTAAAATATACATTTCCGTTTATAAAAGATAAATGTTTTGTAAACTTCAAAATAGAACTTATATATAACTCTTATTGTTTCTGCGGCAATAAACAAGTTTTTATTAATCAACTGCCGAACTTAGTTATTTTAATTATCAGAAGCGTAGGGGATCACTAATACCCTATTCTTACAAACTGTAAGATAGTTACATAAGTAATTATCAAAATCTTGTTTTTCAATTTGAGGGATTTATATATTATTTTCAAATATTTGTACTCCTACGTTAGATTCTTGGACAGGCTCCTTAGAATGGAGAAACCACACATAATTTGATTCACAAACTGAGTTTAGAAAAGTACTATTGATGTACTCAATATTATTTTATCTATATTATCCATAGAAAACATATATTGGGTTACCTGCTTTTAGATATATATTTTAAATATTCCAAACTATAGAGTATGTCGATAAATAATATATACTTTTTTATTTTTGTATACGCCGTACAAGTAATCAATTGAATAGGGAAAAAAAGAACACTAATGAGAATTTTGAGGAACCTCTAATTTCAATAAATGTTTATACACTCTTTATAAACACCCAGCCAAACATAGGGGTTTTCAAATTCTCTAGTATTATAGAAAGGAGCGACTTTAATATGACAAATAGATTAAAAACTTACGCAATTCTTACATTACTTATAACAGGATTTGTGTTTCTGGCTGGATGTGCTGGAAAAAATAGTGAAAGTTCCTCTCCTGCTCAAGAATCTTCCTCAGAAGGGACTCCTGCAGAGAAAACTACTGCTTCCGAAACACAGAGTATTACTCTGAAAGGCTCTGATACTGTTCTTCCTCTTGCACAGGCTGAAGCTGAAGAATTCATGGCTGAAAACTCTGGGAAAAGCGTAACAGTTACCGGAGGCGGATCCGGTGTTGGGATTGCTGCACTCATTGATGGTGAAGTAAATATTGCTTCGGCATCCAGAGAAATGACTGATGACGA
>DAQQ01000119.1:0-3465 GCA_002508465.1 Methanosarcina sp. UBA7
ATGCGTCTTCGGTTAAGTGAGGAATCGTAACAAATTGCGTCAATTTCAACAACATTTGCCAAAAATTTTAATGCGTTATGAGCTGGAACAGTGTATCGATTTTATGTAAATAGACCAAAATTTAAGGACGGCTTCTAATGTAAAATCGATAGCTTTCAGGCAAGAAAATTCCTTAACCGATGACCAATGTAACTATATTTATTAATTTTGATAAACTTTAAGACCCACGAAGCAGGGAAGACAGTTAAACATCCTTAAATTCAATACTGATACTGCCCGCTTTTTTTGCCAGAGATTTTGCAATGAGTCCACTCTCAAGTCTACAGAGGTTGAGTACTGCACAGGGTACTAAGCAGTTTGAGCAGCATTTAGCTTCCTGTGCTTTATCAATCACGTAGTTATCTTTGATGTCCATAATTTCTTTCATAGGGATTTCCATGTGAGAAAACTTCTTTATCTTTTCACATGGAGTTTCGATGTCAACAGCAATTTTGTTTCCTTTTCTGCTTCCACGGACTTTGTGAACAAAGCCGCAAATAGTAGAATTTACTGCAATCTCGGTCAATATACCACCTTTATTTTTCCAATTATTATCGGCATGAATTGTCGAATCCTAAATAAGATTACCTCAGCATTAACCAGATGAATTATAATTAGCAGCGTAATATAAATCAACATATTTAAATAATATATGAGTATAATTGCATATACTCATTCATAGATGGTGATCTTCGCGGATATTATTTTCCATATTTAAGGTTCTGGCTGATGAAAACAGGATAAGGACATTGGATCTTTTAAAGAAAGTGGGGATTGTGTGTCTGTGATATTAAGGCGGTTTTAGGCATTAAGCAACGCTTCTAGATATTTAATTAGGCTGAAGGTATCAGGATAACAAACCGTTTTGGCGATTGTATTTTTAGAGCAATTTATCTCAAGATTACTTCTGTCAGTCTCCCGTCAGAGAGTTAAATAAGACTTAGTTTAAGGTGTTATAGTGTCATATCAAAAATTTGTAAGAGATGTTGGCCTTATCGGAGTGGTTCAGATACTTACAAACTTGAGTAACTTTCTTCTAATCCCGATAATTACAAAAAGCCTTGGAGCATATGATTACGGCCTCTGGGCGCAGATAAATATTTCAGTATCTTTACTTTCTTCTCTTGCACTTATGGGTCTTTCAATGGGTCTTGTTAGATTTTTATCTTCCGAAGCAGAGAAGGAAATAATAAAGGAAGCTGTCTATTCCATTCTTTTTTTCGTGATTGTGTCTGGCCTTCTAGCCTCCCTGTCACTGTATATGCTTGCAGAACCCCTAGCAACATTCGGTTTCAAGGATCCAGATGCGGCCTATTTCATCAAGGCAGGCTCCCTTTTGATTCTTGTGAATGTGATCGAGCCTATATCTCTTTATTATTTCAGAGTATTCAGGCAGATAAAGAAATTTTCTTACTTTACTCTTTTTGAAGCGTGCGGAAAATTACTTCTTATTCTTGTTCTTATCAAAATTGGATATGGGCTCCTTGGTGTAATAGTAGCCACATTACTGGTACAGGGCGTCATTACTTTAATCGCTGTTATGATCATTATAAAACAGATAGGATTTGTTATCCCTCGATTTACTTATTTAAGGGAGTACCTGCGATTCTCTTTACCTTTAACCCCAAATACTCTTGTAAGATGGATTACAGAATCAAGTGACAGATATTTGGTTACTTATTTTCTCGGTCTCAATAGTGTAGGTATATATTCGGCAGCCTGCTCCTTCGGTAACCTTATACAGCTTTTTGTAAATCCTCTTCAACTTATTCTTTTCCCAGAACTCTCAAAACTGTTTGATGAAAATAAAATTGAAGAATTAACAATTTACATGTCTTATTCTTTGCGATATTTCCTTATTATTTCTATTCCTGCAGTCTTTGGACTTTCAGCTTTTGCAAAGCCTTTGCTTGGAATATTTACAACCGAGAATTTTGTTTCGGGTTGGTTTGTGATCCCTATCATAGCTTTTTCTGGCCTTCTAGCAGGAGTCGCTCAAATTTTTGTCAATACCCTATTAATCGTCAAAAAAACAAAAGTGCCAACTTATATCAATTTTGCTGTGGCGGTTTTGAACGTACTGATCAACCTCTTCCTAATACCCAGGATAGGCATTGTAGGGGCTGCTCTATCAACATTACTCTCATACTTCTTTATGGCCATTCTTTGCACGCACATGTCTCTAAAACATTTTAAACATAACTTTTATTTTTATGATATTACAAAATGTATTCTATCTTCAACGGCTATGTACTTCTTTGTTTCCCGTTTCGATATCTTAAGTGTCTATAAGCTTTTCGTGGCTGCAGGAATGGGTGCGCTTGTTTATCTATCTGTGATGTTTCTGTTGGGAGGGTTCAACGACCTCGAACTTTCTTTAATAAAAAGATCTTTATTTGGAATCAGAAATAGTCTCATCAAAATTATTGAGACTTAAACAGTTAATAACATGATGTTACTAATATAATTTTAAGTAGAATTCACAATTAAAAATAAAACAGAAATTTTAAATAATATATGAGTATAATTGCATATACTCATTTAGAGATGGTGGTGCCCATGGATATTGTTTACATACTTAAAGCGTTGGCTGATGAAAACAGGATAAGGATATTGAATCTTTTAAAAAACCGAGAACTATGTGTCTGTGATATTGAGGCAGTTTTAGGTATTAAGCAATCTAATACTTCCAGACATTTGAATAAACTGAAAATTGCAGGAATTATTGTCTCTGTGAAAAAATCCCAATGGGTCTATTATCGACTCAATGACTCTACTTTTCAAAAATTTCCCTTTCTTTCAATGATTATTAGTGATGAAGTTGAGAAAATAAACATTTGTAAAGACGATTTAGTGTTATTGGAAAAGCTTAAAGCGAGTGATAGACGCTGCGAGTGATCAAAAAATAGTTATTTTTTATAACATCATGTTTATTGAAAAATAGAAGGTGTTTGTTTTGGAAGAATCTGCTGTATCAAGATTGTCGTTTACAAATCGTTATTTAACCCTGTGGATATTTCTGGCTATGTTTATCGGCGTGGCTCTGGGTTTTGTCTTCCCGAGCTTTGCAGACTTTTTACAGAGTTTGTCTATTGGTACCACGTCCATTCCCATTGCTATCGGGTTAATAGTTATGATGTATCCTCCACTGGCGCGGGTTAAATATGAAGAGTTAGGCAAAGTATTCAGGAATCATAAAGTATTAGGTTTGTCCTTATTACAGAATTGGATCATTGGTCCTATTTTAATGTTTATACTTGCGATTGTATTTTTGAGAGACTATCCTGAATACATGGTAGGTGTTATTCTAATCGGTCTGGCTAGATGTATCGCCATGGTGATTGTCTGGAATACCCTGGCAGATGGAGATAATGAATATGCTGCTGCCCTGGTTGCTTTCAATTCAATCTTTCAGTTAGTCTTCTA
>DAQQ01000223.1:0-21206 GCA_002508465.1 Methanosarcina sp. UBA7
AAAAAAGAAGGAGGAAAAAGGTCAATAGACTGCAAGAAGAGCGATATTCGAACTTTTAATAATACAACGGGTGGCTAGATTATGCCTATCATATAAATAATTATCTACTTTAGAATATTTTAGTAGATTTGTATAAATTTTTACTGAATTAATGCTGTGGCTGCATTCGCATTCTTTATAGTTATCAATATATCAGTCTATTTATTAGTCTATTAACAGGCGTCTTTCAATTACCAGTGCGTAAATTTATTAACGATGTTTACTAATTATTAACGTATAAGTGGATTAGATGTATAATATGTATATTTAAAGAATGATTCTAAACGAAACACATTACTTTTTAAAAATTTTTGTTGACCCCGACTATAGTTATATATTCAAGAAGTCTTGTTGAGTTACGATGCTTCTTTTTGGACATATTGGGGTTACATTGGGGATATTCTTCGGACTTGGGCTTTTCATACCTCGGCTAAGGACTGTTATAGATTCGAAATACTTAGCCATCGGAGCTCTTTTGCCCGACTTAATCGACAAACCTCTAGGAATGATTATCTTTGCTTCTACCTTTGCAAACGGACGTATTATATGTCATACTCTGTTATTCGTTCTTTCCCTATTCCTGTTAGGTTTATATCTGTACGAAAAGAAAAAAGATATTAAAGTTCTTAGCCTTGCTTCAGGCTCTTTCTTTCACCTCATGGAAGACCAGATGTGGAAAACTCCCAAAACTCTGCTCTGGCCCCTCCTCGGACTGCAGTTCCCCAAAAATCAAGTGGATTTCAACGGAATTGAATACTTGACAAGACTGTTCGAAAATTCGTTTACGTTTCATATCTCCCGTTCTTCCGCTCCTGAAATTCTGGGGATGGGAATAATAGTTTTCTTGGCTCTACACTGGTTAATAAAAGAATTTGGGCAAAATAAGTTTTAACAATAAAAAACATGATCTTAAATTGAAAACGGAACGGAATTCTCAATTCATCCTGGACAAAGGTATAAAGGATGAAAAAGATTTAAAACACATTAGAAATAATTTCTTTACTTTTGTAGAAGGTCATCAGGATAGTTATCTTTTTCTCTAGAATGCTACTGCTTTTCCAACTTTCAGGCTTGATACTCACGTCTTTTTAAAGTATTGAAATCAATTATAGAATTTTCTGAATGTCCTTTTATAAAATGTCCGGTGCATTGCCTTTTTTACAGGCATCCAAAAACGGAGACTTTTAACGAATGGATGAAAAAAATAACGTAGAATTTAAAAAAATAGCTAGCTATGAAGGTATGAAGACTTAAAAAGGTCAAATGTGAACAATTCATATACAAATATTTAATATGTAAACACTGTTAACATATCCATAGTTCCACATAGAAATATTTTAAAATACTAAGATGTCCAAAAATTTGTAGTTTCTGGACTTAGGACTTCTAATACAAATTAAAAATTATACAATTGCAGTTAAGCGATTTAGTCATTTAAGAGACTATCCGAAAAGTGGTTACCTGATATAACTTTTACATCATACAACATGCAAAACCGGAAAAAATGTGGGATATTTAGACCTATTGCAACTTTCGACATACATTACTGACTTTTCGGATAGGCTCTAAGTCCTAGTCATATAAAGAACTATAAAAGAAATATAGCAAGGAAATATAAAAGACTGTTTTTAAATTTTTCAAATTTTAATGCTTAAAGAGGGATAGATATTGATAAAAAAGCACAATTGTTTGGCAAATAAACTCAATAGACACCTTGCCCTTAAGTTATGCCTGATAATACTTGTTTCTCTGGCTTCACTGGGCTGCCTGAATGCCTCAGAACCTGAAAAGGGTGCGCTAGAAAATACGCAAGAAAATACTGTAGAAGTCCAGATCCTGGCCATTAATGATCTTCACGGCCAGCTTGAGCCGTCAACAGGCAAGGTAGTTACAGGTTATAATAAGACAGGATCTCCCATAAGCGTTGATTCCGGAGGTATGGGATACCTGGCCGCCCACATAAAGGAACTAAGCTCTGAAAATCCCAATACACTCGTGGTTTCAGCAGGAGATTCTATGGGTGCTAGCCCGCTTCTCTCAGCCCTGTTCCATGATGAGCCAACAATAAAGGCTCTCAATATGATGGGACTCGACTTTTCGGCTGTAGGAAACCATGACCTGGATGAAGGAGTAGATGAGCTCATGCGCATTCAGAATGGCGGCTGCTACACGACAGATGGCAACCTGAGTAACTCCTCCTTTGAAGGAGCACACTTCCAGTTCCTGGCTGCAAATATAGTAAATGAAAGCACAAACACAGCAATATTTCCTGCCTATAACATTACCTACGTCCAGGGAATACCAATCGGGTTCATTGGAGTTGCCCTAAAAGACACGCCGTACATAGTAACTGCCTCCAAAGTGAAAGGTCTCAGGTTCCTGGACGAGGTCGAAACTATTAATGAGCAGGTCAGAAAACTGAAGAGTATGGGCGTAAAAACCATAGTCGTAATTATCCACGATGGCGGTTCCCAGAAGGGACCATATAATGAGAGCCTGAACATGAGCAGCCCGATTCTTAATGTCATCAATGCTACCGACGACGAAGTAGATGTCTTCATCACCGGCCATACCCATCAGGCCTACAATGCCGTTATTGATGACCGCCTGGTGACAGAAGCCGGTTCATCAGGTAATTTACTCACGGATATCGATCTGGTGATAAGTAACGAGACTTGTGACGTGATAGAGGAGAAGTCCAGAAATATCATAGTTTCCAGAGATGTTCCTGAAGACGCTGGAGTAAGCGAACTGATTAAGGAATACAAATCTCAGGTTGCACCCCTTGCTAACCGGGTGATCGGCAACATTACAAAGAATATTACAAAAACGGATAGTGATTCCGGTGAATCCAGTCTTGGCGATGTCGTAGCTGACGCTCAGTTATATGCTACCTCTAACTCAAGCAATGGCGGTGCTGTCATAGCTTTCACGAACTCAGGAGGCATTCGAGCAGATCTGGTATATAATCAACTAAGTGGTAATGAATTGCCCGGGCAGGTCACCTATGGCGAGGCTTTCAGTGTCCAGCCTTTTGGAAACGACTTGGTTACAATGACCTTAAACGGCACTCAGATCGACGCTTTGCTGGAACAGCAGTTCGACAATCCATCCCCTGGAAGTAAGCGAGTACTGCAGATCTCAAAGGGTTTTAGTTATACCTGGAACAAAAGCGCCCCCACGGGCGAAAAAGTCGATATATCCAGTATAAAAATCAACGGAACTTCTATCGATCCAAGCAGCCCTTACCGCGTAACAGTAAATAGCTTCCTGGCCGATGGAGGAGATAATTTCTCTGTAATGAAGGAAGGAATTGATAGGACGGTAGTAGGATCTACAGACTTAGATGCCTTTGTCGATTACCTCACGGCTTTCTCCCCTATAGCTCCCGGATCTGAAAAACGCATCGTTTTGGAAAAATAAGAGTATTAAGAAAAAAACAGGAAAAATATAGGAAACATAGGGAAAAATATAGGAAACATAGGGAAAAATATTGGAAAAATTAGCTATCCACCCGGCAGTTTTCCCTGCCGGGATGTCTTTTAAACTGACAACTTCTTTTCCACCCTTAAATAGGCTGTTCTTTACATAAGTGCTGTATTTTGCCATTATAACCAAAAAGGTTTCTTGTGCCTTTTACCAGATCACAGGCCTCTTATTTTCTGTTCTGTATAGTTTATCCGAGGGTTTTACGTTCGGGAAAGCCCTGTAAAACTCAGGCACGTTGAAGACTACCCCATTGACCCTGAACCTGGCTGGTGAGTGCGTGTCAGTCAGTACCAGAGTCCTCAAGGATTCATTCGTGTTCGATTCCCTCCATATCTGGGTGAAGCTTAAAAAGAACCTCTGGTCTCCAGTAAATCCGTCGATTGTTTTCGGCTCCTCTTTCAACGAGAGCTTATAGGCGTGGTAGGCCACGGTCAACCCGCCGAAATCTGCTACGTTCTCAGGAAGGGTCAGGTTACCGTTGACGTACAGGCCGGGTAGAATCTCAAACCTGTTATATTCGTCCACCAGAACCTCCGTATTTTTATTGAAGTTATCGGCGTCTTGCGTTGTCCACCAATCCGTCAAATTTCCACTTGCATCGAACTTCCTGCCCTGGCTGTCGAAGTGGTGAGTCATCTCGTGTCCTATAACAGAACCTATGGCACCATAGTTGACAGCGTCATCGGCATCCTTATTGAAGAAAGGCGGCTGAAGAATGCCTGCCGGGAAGACTATGATTATTTTATTGTAGTCCGCATAGGCATTGGCTTCCTGGGGGTTCATTTCCCACAGTTTTCGATTTACAGGCCGGCCTATTCTATCCAGACCATCTGGACCGTGATAGAACTTGAATTTAGAAGCCCTGAGGACATTCATGACATATGAGTCGTTTTTAATTTCAAGCTCCGAATAGTTCAGCCATTCATCAGGATAGCCTACCTGTACATCCAGAGCTTGAAGCTTATTGAGGGCTTCTTTCCTGGTTTCAGGCTCCATCCATGTCAAGTTTTGAAGTCTCTTTTCAAAGGCCTTCTTCAGGTTGAATACCATCTCCTGCATCCTGGCCCTGGAATCGGGATCAAAATATCTATCCGCATAGACACGGCCTACAGCCTCGCCTATGGCCTCGTTTTCCGCATCAATAACTCTCTTCCAGCGTGGCTTCATTTCCTGCTGGCCATTTAGTTTTCTCCCAAAAAAATCAAAATGTTCCTGCTCTATGTCTGAGCTAAGGTAAGGAGACGTCCCTAAAATCAACTTCCAGCGCAGGAAGGTCTTCCAGTCAGCTATGCTTTCGTCCTGAAGGGCGATGCTTAGCTCTTTAAAAAAGGAAGGATTTCTGACATTGACCTCAGTTACATCCGGACAAACCAGAGAACCAAAGAGACAGGACCAGTTAATGCCTGGAGCAAAGCTCTGAAGTTCCTCAAGGCTCATCTTATTGTACGTTTTGACTTCATCGTGGTCCTCAACGTTGGTAAAGGATGCATTGGCCAGCCTTGTCTCTATCCTCATCACGGCCCTGGCATTATTCTCAGCGATTTTCGGACTATCACCAAGGAGGACGAACATCCTTGTAACATGAGTCAAATACTGTTCTCTGATCTTAATAGATTCATTGTCCTGCCTGAAATAGAAATCCCTATCCGGAAGGCCCAACCCTCCCTGACTAAGGGTAGCAATTATGGTCTTGCTGTTCTTCTTGTCAGGTGCGGCATACATTGAGAAGAAAGGGTCCAGGCCGTACTCCATCATTTGCGTCGAAACGGTCTGGAGATCGGAGGCACCGGAGATATTGTCTATCATCTTCAGCTCGCCTTTAATTGGGTCAAGGCGCTGCTTTTCCAGAGTAGTATTATCCATTCCCATACTGTAGAACTTGCCAATCTTCTGCTCGAGGCTTCCATCAGGAGCTGAGGTATTATTGGCTGCACTCTCCACTATTCCTTTGACAAGGTCATAATTCCTGTCCTTTACTACCTCGAACTCTCCGTATCGGGTTTTGTCCGGTGGTACAGGATGGTTTTTTATCCAGGCTCCTTCAGAATACTCGTAGAAGTCGTCTCCAGGTTTTACTGAGAGATTCATGCTTCCGGGGTCGAAAGCTTTTTCCTTTTCTGAAGTGCTCGTATTACCACTTGAGGTTTCGGAAGAACCAAAAGCTACAATGGTTAAAGCGTTAACTAGTACGATGCCAAAAGTGAACAGATTTATCACTCCCTTCCTATTCATATCCCCTCAACCCTACTCTCAACTACTATGGATTCTGATCCTTAAATTAAAGTTACAAAAATGGTTATTTTAACTCCATAGAAATCCTTGATCTTGTAATAGGAAATATATGTTTGGTACAAAATCATACAGATCAGACGTTGTGATCATATTTGCATATTGTATAATTAGATATTTAGTGCAATTGATTTTTCAGTTTAACTGCGTAAACCCTGTTTAGGTAATATCAGCCTTTTAACTGCAAATTTGTTATACAGCAACAAGTCCACAAGATCTAGTACTCCCCTATAAAGTACAATTATTCCTATAATTATTTTAAACTAATTATATGAAAAATAAATTCAGTTCGAAAATGAATAATAACTCTTGATAATAAGTATAAATAAGCAAAAATATCTTTACTCTTAGGTTTAACAATGATACAGAGAATCAATTAATAGTTCCCTCTGAAAACTAAGCGAATTGTTTTCTTCAATCCCACCAACATCCCAGTTCCCTGACTCTTCTTCCCGGTGATCTACATCGAGTAACTTCTCATATCTTTAGACAAAATCGAGTATTTTTTATATATTAGAGTTAATTTTGACTGCGTAGTATAGAAAAATTTTCGTATTCTTAACTTAAAAAGACAATGTGAATGCAGATGTACGAAAAAGTTGAAACTATTGAATCTCCAGAAAACGAATTAACTAAAATTTGGAGATATATGGATTTTACAAAATATGTATCAATACTCAATACAAACTCTCTTTTTTTTGCTGATTTCAGGACATTTGAAGATCCAATCGAAGGACAGTTTCCAAATGCGAACAGAATTCAGACTATGGAAACACTTACAAAGGCTTTTGCAGGAAACTCGTCTATGTTGGAGTATCTCCGAAAAAAAAATCCAATTGACAGATCAACGAAGGGTCTACATGGTTCAGGAAGTTTCTGTATATGTGGCTGGCATGAGAATGACTATGAATCTGCAGCTATGTGGAAATTATATTCAGATCTTGAAAAAGGAATTGCAATTCAATCAACTTTCAAGAACTTAAAGGAATGTTTTATTGAAGATGAGCCCAAGGTAGCAATCGGGAAGGTGGAGTATATAGATTATAATGAAGATTCAATACCTTGGACACGAGAGCTAAAAATATTCAAGCCTTTCGTATACAAAAGACAAAGTTTTGAATATGAACATGAAATTAGAGCTATGGTTTTCATTCCTAATGGAGAAAGAAAAGAAAAAAAGAGTGGAATTTACGTTCCGATTTCTCTAGACATATTAATCGAAAAAGTGTATGTCTCCCCTAAGTCTCCTAAATGGTTCTTAGATTTAGTGAAATCAGTTTCAAAGAAATATGGACTGAATAAAGAAGTAATTCAGTCGGATCTGTACAATGGACTCATTTGAAAGGCAAAAAAGTAACCTTGACTGAGCATGAAGTTACTGAACTAATATTAGTCCTGCTAACATTCGATTCAAGTGGGATTAAGGAATGACCTTAGCAGGGAATTTTTCCTATAAAATACTTGGTTTACTAAATCATTTAACGTTTCTGATTTTTTTTGTATTATAGTCAAAGTCTATACTTTTGCTTCAAGCTTCAGAGAACTATTTTAAATTTTATAAAACTCTGAAAAAGCGAAAGTTAGATGAATACAGGAAAAATCCGGGAAACTTATGAGAAATTACCGGATTTTTCCTGCTTCCCAACCTCTTTTTGTAAAATCCAAAGGATTTTACCCCAATTTCTTACTGTTAATGCCCTTTTTGGAAGGCATCTTACTTTTATCATGAACGAGTACACTTTGTTTTGACCAGTGCCCTGCAAGAAAAGCTCCGGACAGGTTGTGCCATATACTGAAAATCGCGCCTGGAAGCGCTGCTGTTGCTGTGAAATGCTTTATTGCAAGAGCTACACTCAGGCCGGAATTCTGCATCCCGACCTCGATTGCAATAGTTCTTGCTTCGGTTTCGCTGAGCTGTAAAGCCTTTGAAACCCCATAACCGCCTGCAAGGCCAAGCCCGTTATGCAGGATCACTGCAAGCAGTACCAACGGGCCGCTCTTTCCAAGGTTCGCGCTGTTTGTCCCTATAATCACCGCAATGATAATTACTATGGCTGCGGCTGAAATTGCCGGAAAGACCTCACGTACTGCGTTTATCCTTTTTTCGAAGAAGTAGTTAATTGCAAGCCCGAGTACCACAGGCACGATTACCACGTTTACAACGCTTACGAGCATGCCCATTACGTCAACATCTACAGTCTGGCCTATAAAAACCCAGGTAAGGAAAGGTGTTGCCAGAAAAGCGATCAGGGTAGAAACCGAAGTAAGTACTATTGAAAGGGCCACATCGGCTTTTGCTAAATAAGAGATCACATTCGAAGCCGTGCCACCAGGACAGCAGCCCAGCAAAATCACGCCAGCAGCCAGATCAGGGGGAAGTTTCAGAACCTGGCAAACTATCCAGGCTGCAAGCGGCATAATAGTGTACTGCATTAAGGTGCCCAGGAGGACTACCGAAGGTCTTTTCAATACTGCAAGGAAACTGTCCACAGAGAGGGTGATTCCCATCCCGAGCATAATAAGGCTTAGAAAAGGTACAATAAGCCCCTGATGAGGAGCAAAATATTCAGGATAAAAATATGCCACGACCGATAGAAGAACCGCCCAGAGGGGAAACAGAGCCGTAAATTTTTGAAGCATTTTTTGATACACGATCTCACCAGATTTGCAGGATGAAGCAGGCGTTCTAAAGCGTAAGTTATAAAGGCTAATTAACTAAACTTAATAAAGTAAACTCATAAACAGCACTATATATTTTTATAAATAGCACTTACACATTTAATTCATAGGAAATGCCCTGTATTGAAATAGAAAGCTGAATAAAAGCTTCAGGCGAAAATAAATAAAAATTGTTATTTAAAAGTATATCTATTTCTTTACGATAAATAATAAGACCTTATATAATTTAGATATTCTGCGTGCACCCGCTCTACATCATCGTATGTGATAAAAGAGGGAAGGTGAAAAGTATTGTCCCTGACATGGATTTGCCAGGTGTCAATATCGGGATCAATCTCCCACATCCCCTTCAATCGTGATCTCATGGGAGTTCACACTAACCCTGATAAATTCAATTGGAATCTTCACCGGTATCATGTTACTGGCAGGTTTAAGAACCTGGAAAGGGTCCTCAATCTCGAATGCTGCCAGAACCTTGAAGGTGAGGTAGTCATAAAAATCGTTAAGCAAAGATCTGACAATCCCGATATGCTGGATCATATCAATGAACCATTTTCCTGTATCGTCCGGAATATTAATTATGTTCCGCATAATGTTGTCTATCCCACCCAGGATCTCAGATATGATTCTGATCGCAGAATCAGGTGCTTTTGAAGAGCTAAGAAGATCGTCGATTGCGTGTTTCACACGACTTTTGAAGAGATCTCCTACACTATCGGCAATATTGGTAATATAGAGGTCGGAAGGTAGGGACGGAACGAAAGCAATCTGCCACCGATTTGACGTTTCTGAGCCGATTCCATAGAATGTCTCTAACTGCGTATCGAAAACCAGTTCCGAGGTGATAAGCCCACTCAAATCTACTGGAACGGTAATGTCCTGACTGTCACTGAAGAAATTGTATAACGGAAGAGTTACGCACTTCTTGCATCCCACGATAGGGACATTGCAAGAAGGATATGGCGGCATCAAACAGACCTCACCACCCCCCACAGAAATTTCAGGGAGATCTATCCCTATATTGAGTTTGAATTTATCCCATATGACGTTGAGTTCCTTGATAACAATTGTACCGTCGTCCCTTGTCTCCACTGAACCACCTTCCAGATGTGCCACCACATCATAGTTAACTGAAAACGAGCCATAGTTATCGGTTCCTGATTTTAAGAACCGGAACTCCTTTACAACCGCAGTGAAGATTCTTTCGAATGCATCTGCGGAAATGGCAGCACTGAAGTCAAAGGCCCCTTTTCTGCTTCTCAATCTACTGGTCCTTGTAATGGTTTCAAGAGATTCGTTTATGGAGGAAGATAGCCCTAAAAGAGGCAAGTTGAGCGCGATATTTTCGAGATTGACAAAAAGTTTTAACTGGTTATCCTCTACAGCCGGGTTATAAGGGACTGCAGTTGATGCCGAGAAAGTAAGGCTACCCAGGCCTTTGGGAAGACTGATGGAATTGAAAACGAGTGCTGAGATCGCATCTGTTATCTTGGGCAGAATTCCCTGGTTCAAGGTGAAGAGAGAATAACACTCAATTATCTTCTCCAGGCTGTCGGGTTTGAGTTCAGGAATCTCTAAGCCGGATATCTTCATCAAAAGATTTTGCTTCCCTGGAACTCCAACGATCCCGCAACCACCGGTAGCAAAGAGATTTAAGCAAAAGCATTCGATACTTTCGTCTTCCTTCTTTATGTTGCTGGTATTTTCCTTTATGTTGCTGGTATTTTCTTTCTTTATGCTGCTGGTATTTTCCTCTATATTGCTGGTATCTTCTTTCTTTATGCTGCTAGTAAGAGGCAAAATGCTTTTTCCTGACTGGCAGATAAGGCCGGCGCAAACCTCAAAGTTGACAGCAAACTGCTGATTGCTGAGAGGAGGATTCAGTTCTGCTGGAAGATTTAAAGTGCTTCCAGGGAAAAAGTCTACAGTTCCTTCAGTTAACTGGACAATATAATCAAGAGTAACTGGAGTCTGGATAACTGGTAAAGGATCCATCCTGGTTATCAATGGATTGCTTGACTGCACTACCTGTGGCACTGTGCGGATATCCATGCAGATTGGCCAGCACCCAGTTACAGGAAGAGTCGACCCATAGTTGAAGAGCGATGGCCTCTGTGCCATAATATGGGAAAGGATACGAGTGATACCGGCATCCCTTACCGCTAAATAAATATCGGAATACTGGGTGAACGTCATCCCACGCCACCCACTTTAAAGAGTTTCTCCCCATTCATTATATTCACCATATTATGTTTATGCGGTGGATACGTATCTCTTTTATCTTCGTAATATTTATTTTAATAGCTGTTATTTATTGTACTGGGCAGAGATTCTTTATATTGCGTGTCATTGATTCAGTGCATAAGCAGCCTAAAAAGTCCTCAAATTAAAAATAAGATTAAAATCAGTTTGATTTCAATTTTCTAGTTATAATAACACTTGAGGATGCCTTGTAATACGTTAAAGCGCCTTAACACATGAAAATGCGTCTAATAACGCATGAAAATGTCTTTTGTGTTTTTCTGCACACCTACTTGCTACGTATACCTACTTGCTACCTATATATACAGGCTCTGTCGATACAATGCCCCATGAGACTGGATGCGTACCTTGTAGATATGGGCCATTTCAAGTCAAGGGGACGAGCCAAGACGGCTATCCTTGCCGGAGATGTTAAGGTAAACGGCGTGGCGGTGACAAAGGCCTCCAGAGATGTGTCTACTGATGATATAATCGAAGTTACTGAGGGTCTGGACCAGCCTCAGGGCTATTTCAAACTCAAGCTTATTCAGGAGGAAAGCGGAATTCTTAAGCCTGGAGATAAAGTGCTTGACCTTGGGTCCAGCGCAGGTGGCTTTCTTCTTTTTGCCTCGGAAATTGCAGGCCATGTGAAAGGCGTGGAATTCAGCAAGGACTTCAGGAGCGAACTTGGAAAAATCGCATACGAAAAGGAAAATGTTGAGGTAATATTCGGAGACGTCTTCACCGTACCCCTGAACTCGCTCTCGGAAGAGCCTGTAGATGTCATTCTTTCGGACATGACCCTGGAACCTGAGGACTCAATCAAGGCTCTTTCAAGAGTCCTCCTTCTACTGAAAACCGGAGGAAAGCTGCTTCAGGTTATCAAAATCTCAAAAAAGAAGAACCCAAAACCGATCTTGAGTAAAATCGAGAACCTTGGGCTTGAAATTCAGCAGGTCATCAATCCCAAAAAACAGGAAATTTATGTGGTTGCAAGAAAACCCCTGCCTGAAGATGGAGATCCGCTCACAGAAGATAAGCCAGAAGATCAGTCAGAAGAAAAAGAGTTCTGAGGTCTCAAAACAGATGAATACTGACAGAGTAGAGAATTCCGGAACAGTAGAGAATTCTAGAACAGTAGAGAATTCTAGAACAACAGAGAATTCTGAGTCAATGGAGAATTCTAAAGGAAAAGGGAACTCCAATAAAAAAGAAAGTTCCGAGGATTCCTTTTCCGACGATCACGAAAGCGCAGAAACGCGATCAGGTTCTTATCCGGATTTCGGAATGAGAATTTACGGCTGCGGAAGACCGGTTCGTCTCTTTGTTGCAGGTCTCCATGGAGATGAATGGAAAGATACGACCGGACTACTGAAGAGAATCAAACCTCCAAAAACCGGCACTCTGGCCCTGATCCCACTTGTAGACTGCGGAAAGTACATTTCAACCCTGAACCCGGACTACTATCCCGGTATCGGAAAAAAGATTGTCAGGACAATTGAAGAGTTAAAGCCCGAAATTTACGTTGAGCTTCACTCCTATTCCAGCAAAAACCTTGAAAAACTGGCCGGAAAGAACAGGTTAGAACTCATAGGAGTGCCTGCTTACAGCATTCTAAAAGAAGGAGTGCTCCTTGGTTCGGTTTCCCCCTGGATTCGAAGGAAATATTTTCCTAAAGAATCTCTCTGCCTCTCTTTTGAACTTCGAAAAGGAAGTGAGGGATCCAGAAAATTTGCAGCTTCTATGATTGAAATCCTCAAGGAAATCCAATCATTGGATGAATTTATAGAATATATGAAAAAAGAATTTCCTGTTCAGGCGAAAAAGGCAATGGAAGATTACCAGCGGTTTTACGGAGAGATATGAATCCTTTAATTCTGTTCAGATCCTGATGATAACAAGAAATCTATTGCCAGATCTACTGCTTGTCATATCTGATTTTATATACTCTAAGTCTCGTTAGATATGCGTAATTCTTCTGCTTTTGCCCGTAGGGCACGCCAAACTGTTTTGACTCAAGCGGGGCTCTCACCCGGCTGCAGATCCGAATCCTGTCCACTGAGCATACCTATAAGTTCGATAGTGTGGATGTGTGTTGAGTATGATGTTATTTGTGATTGATGTCTTACTCATTCCCGAAGAAATCCATTAAAACAAGATTGAAACCGTAGGTCAACGCTGTCTGGAAGCTATCCTGCTGAACAAACAAAAAAGTAAAAATAGATATTTCATTTTGAATATCCCTTTAAGCTCCTTTGTAACTATCCACCAATGTTAACTCCAAATCCTTTGTTGAAATTATGTTTCCTTCGCTGTCAAAATAGGTGCTTCCATACCCTTTGGAATTGTTTTGGTAGTAGTAGAAGCTTATCATTTTATTTCCATTCTGATCTTGCCATATATCCCATTTCCACTCAGGATGATCAGATTGTGAAGCTCTTGAAACGGTATTTATAAAGTCGCTTATTCCTTGATAATCATTTACAAATGTTAATACTTCAGATTTGGTGGGAAAACTTGTGTAACCTGATATTGTTCCAGAATCTGAATCAGTTTCTGTGTTATCTAATGACGTGGCAGTATTTTCAGGAGCTGTAACAGTTATATAGTCTGTTTTTATTTCTGTATCTTTACCTGCGGAGTTAATTGCTGTCTCTTTCACCTCATAAATCCCAGCTTTTTCATAAGTGTGCGTCGGGTTCTTATAAGCTGAAGTAGTTCCGCCTATTATCGTAGACCCGTCTCCAAAGTTCCATTTCCATGCAGTAGGAGATCCTGTACTTTCGTCAGTAAACGTAACTGTTAGAGGCGCTTCTCCTGAAGTTACGGATGCAGAAAAATCAGGAACTGGAACAGCAACAGTTGGGGTATCGGGAGGAGCTGTAACAGTGATATAATTTGTTTTTGTTTCCGCATCCTTACCTGCTTCATTGGTTACAGTCTCTGTTACTGTATAAGTTCCAGCTTTTGTGAAGATATGCGTTGGATTATACTTGGTCAAGATATCAGAACTGTCTCCAAAATTCCATTGCCATGCATTTGGTGATCCTGAGCTTTCATCAGTAAAAGAAACTGTCAGAGGTGCTTCTCCTGAAGTTACGGATGCAGAAAAATCAGCATCTGGAGTTTGCAGAGGAGCTGTAACAGTGATATAATTTGTTTTTGTTTCCGTATCCTTACCTGCTTCATTGGTTACAGTCTCTGTTACTGTATAAGTTCCGGCTTTTGTATAGGTATGCGTTGGATTATACTCGGTCAATATATCAGAACTGTCTCCAAAATTCCATTGCCATGCATTTGGTGATCCTGAGCTTTCATCAGTAAAAGATACTGTCAGTGGTGCTTCTCCAGAAGTTACGGATGCAGAAAAATCAGGAACTGGAACAACAGCAGTTAGAGCCTCTGCAGGAGATGTAACAGTGATATAACTCTCTTTTGTATCCTTACCTATTTCATTGGTTATAGTCTCTTTCACCGTGTAAGTTCCATCTGTTGTATAGGTATGTATTGGATTTTTCTCGGTTGAAGTAACTCCATCCCCAAAGTTCCAGTCCCAGGAGGTTGGTGATCCGGTGCTCTGATCATTAAATGTAACTGTCAGTGGTGCTTCTCCGGAAGTTATATCTGACCAAAAGTCGGCAACAGGGAGTACTGGTTGTTCTGAACCATTTATAACTGAACTCGTACCATTTGCTCTATCGCCTACTGTCTGATATGGTGCTGAAACTTCAGATTGACTTCCATTGTTCCCACTCATCAATGCAATTCCACCAAGTGTTAGAAGACATATAATTGCCCCGATAGCTAACTTTTTTAGTGCATCATATCCTTCTATATTTCCAAGTTTATCCTTCTGTCCACGTAATCTCTCTTGTTCTTCCCTTTCTTTATTTTCAGCCTGTTCAGCTTCTTCCTTCTGTTTACGTGACCTCTCTTGTTCTTCCCTTTCTTTCTTTTTGGCTTCTTCTCTTGCCTTCTTTTTTTCAGCTTCTTCCCTTACTTTCTCTTTTTCAGCTTCTTCTCTTGCTTTCTTTTTTTCAGCTTCCTCTCTTGCTTTCTTTTTTTCAGCTTCTTCCCTTGCTTTCTCGTTATTAGCTTCTTTCTCGCTTCTTCTTCTTTTCTGCGAATCTGGATTATATAATTCTGGATTATATGCTATTTTCTCAACTTTACAAAAGGCAATAAAAATATTTTCAGCCAATTTTCTGTCCTTGAATAACTCAGTTAACTGCCCTATGTAAAAATTACCTTGCTCATAAGACAAGTTTCCATCAGCTACCTTTGATATTTCTTTTGCATGGTCTAAAATACTTCTTCTTTTGCACCATGCTAAGTAATCATCATAAATTATTTTGCGGCTTTCGTCCTTAAAAGCCAATTCACAGGCTTCGCAGACTTTTTTACCGGAACTGCTCGCAGTATCATTTTTATAGAACTCGTTTTTCTTTTTTTCCTGTGCTAGTTGTTTGAGCTTATCGCATGGCAGTTTGTCCACATTCTGCATAGCACCTGGATTTAAGAAGTCATACAAATTGTCTTTATTAAACGGCTTGAGATAGACTACCACACTCTCGAATTCATCAGCATTCTTAGGTTTGTTTTTATAATACTTGTCATAAGTTCTCTGAAAATCAACCTTCGGGATAATTTTTATCCCAAGAGCAGAAGCTCTTTTTTTAACTATATTAATAGACATCTTTTTATTATCTGCAATGTTTACAACGACATCTTCGGAAATTTCTCCATTCATGCCAAGTATTTTAAGATCCTCATCTAACAAAGCATATGCAATATTGCGAGCAGAAGTAGCTTCCTTTTTACGCTTGCCGGAGTCGCTCATTATTTCTTTTATTTTTGGAAGCATTTGATGATAATGTCTGTACTCTGTACCTCTTTTGAAATCATTGTAATGACTAGACCAAAATCTAGCCTTTTCCTCAATTCTTTGGTTTATTATGGACTGATCCTCTATGGGAGAGTCAAAATCCAACTCTAATAGCAAATAGCAGTTTTCGTTCATGAAAATGTCACCCTTAATCTATAATTACATTACTCTCAAACCAGTAGCATAGTCGCTAATTGTTTGAGTAATCTTTGAAAATTATCCGCTTTTTTTTCAAGTTAAGTTAATCTGTTACGGTCTATGAGTGTTGTGAAAAGCAAAGCTAATTTGTTAGTCATCGGTTAAGTGAGAATCATGATAAGTCGTGTTCACTACTTCAACAATTACTTAAAAGCCTTAGTTGATTAGGGATTGGAGTGAGGTTCGATTTTGTAAAATGAATAAAAAGTGGAAGGGATTTCTCATACAAAACCGATGGTTTTAGAAAAAAAATCCCTTAACCGATGTCAATGAACTGTAGTTACATGACAACCATATTTTTTGATTTTTCTTTCAATTCTTCAACCGCTTCGCTGTTCATGATATATTTTGACCGCATAGTTGCATGAACTTCTTTATTGCTTGTTACGTCTTTACCAGTGACTTCCAAAATGCCTTCATTATTAAGGCTTAAAGTTATCTCAATCGGCGCACCACTGGGAAGATTGCTCGGCAGTTCTAAGATTACTGTACCAATTGCATAATCTTCATCAATATCAAAAAATTCATCCGTAAAGTCGCTTTCATAAACAACGATTTCAACTTCTCCCTGATTCTTTCGACTCGTTCCAAATATCTCGGACACAGATATGGCACCATCAGGCATAGGGTCGTTTTTGAGAATCATATTGCAACATTTTAGATCCTTATTTACAATTGCTTCTACAGCAAAACTTTTAGTTGTAGCCACAACAATCAAAAGTTTTTTCCCATCGTTGCTCATCATCTTAGGGTCAACAGATAATTGTTCAACACTATTAGACGGATCTGAAACGGAATCCGAAGTCACGTCGCCTTTATTGTCTTCACCCCATTTGAAATAACTTCGTTGCTTGTTAATGTAAACATTAACAGCGTGAATAGCAGCTCCTTTAGCAACAGACTCATCCGGTTCAAGAACTTTAGGTTTTATACCATACTTATCTTCAAGTGCTCTGGTTACCTGTGGCATTCTCGTAGAACCGCCAACTAAAAGAATTTCATTCACTTTAAAGCCGCGTTGCTGTGCCACAGTAATAGCAGCATCAGTTTTATCAAGAGTAGATTTTAATAATGCGGAAGTAATTTCATCAAACTTATCTCTTGAGAAATCAATTCTTGCTTTTTTTCCAGCTACGTCAACCACCACAGGAGTTTTTTCTCTAGCAGACAATTGCTGTTTTGCTTTTTCAGCTTTCAAACGCAGATCTTGCTGAGCATATTCATCAAAGTCACAGTTATTTCCTGTTTGAGAAACAAATTCATCTGCAAGGTAACGCATGGTTGCAGCATCCCAGTCCTTACCACCTAAATCATGGTCTCCATCAGAACATATAATCTCAATTTTTTCTGAGCTAATACTCATGATAGTAACATCAAAAGTTCCCCCACCCAGATCGTAAACAAGAATAGTTTTTTCTTCAAGTTCTTTAGTGCATCCATAGTAAATTGCTGCAGCAACAGGCTCACTAATAATCTCCAGCACATTGAGACCAGCAATAACTCCTGCATTCTTTGTTGCTATTCTTTCAGCAGTACCAAAATAAGCAGGGCAAGTAATCACTACATCCTTTACTTCTTCATCAATTTCCTTTGCCGCATCTCCGGTGAGCTTTCTCAATATGTAAGCCGATACTTCTTCAGGAGATTTATCTTCACCATTATAACTTATGGCGAAATTGCTTTTTCCCATTAAAGTTTTTACCAGCGAGACCGTATTCTTAGGGTCAATAACGGCAGTCTCCTTTGCCGCTTGTCCTACAACAACTTGATTCGTACTTGCAAAATTAACTACAGAAGGAGTAGTATTTGTTCCTTCCATATTTTTAATAACGTTAGACCTTCCACTTTCATCAACATAAGCTATACATGAATATGTTGTACCAAGGTCAATACCGTATACATATTTGGTCATTTCATACCTCCTACGTGCTATTCTTAGCCATTACTTTAGCTGGCTCTTCATAATAATAAAAAGCAATTTTTTCTGCAGAAATTGTTTTTCCATTATAACTATAACCACAGCTTAGAGACTCGGCTACCTTTCCATGTAATTCTTTGCTTCCTGTAACCACTTTTTTAATTGCCCGTTGTTTCAACGGCAAAAAAGAATCTTCAGGGCTGCTTTCGTATATCTCAACACCATTTTTCTCTAATATATCTTGAATGTCAAGAGCATATCCTGCAAAAGTTTCGTTAGGAATATCCTGTTCTCCTTCAGGCTTCTTGAGGTAAAAATCGGTCATTCTCAAAATACTATCTCTAACTTCAATAATATCAAGAAGAACTTGTCTGAGAACCTGTGAGTAAATGTCATCTTTATACTTCTGAAGCTCTTTATGCATTTGGGAGATAGTTTTTTCTTCATGTTCCAGATGCTGTATTTCTTCAGAAAAGAGTTGATTAAGGGAGTCTATTTTAGCCGAAAGGTCGGTAATATTTTGCAAAATATCGCCATTACTGATGCTTGCATTTTCAGTTTTTCCAAGTTCCTCTTCAGTACACTTTTCGGCACTCTGCTCATTTAGAGGCTCATCAAGTATCAATTTCTCTTCTTCGATTTCTTCGTTGCTTGTAACTTTATCGGCAAGCTCATCTTTTATATTTTCAGAAAATGCATTATCTACCATTCTTTGATCAGTAGGAGGTTCTTCCTTGTCATTATTGCCCATCTCTTAATCTCCTTGTATTTCAGTGATTTCCAATGCAAAAGGACATCTGTAAACACAGACTGTGTGCTCATAGAGTGTCTAGAATAGTTGACAAAAGCTATTACATTACTACAATAGCACCAAACGATGCAACTCAAGTTGAGAAAAGAAGCGCTGTTGCTAAGAAATTAAATACTGCTGAGAAAATTAGTATCCATTTAGTCGTATAAGTTTGTATATCTGTATAGCTGTCAACCATTTTAATAATCCTTCTAGTTTACTAAAAGCAATTAACTTTTAAGCAATTCTAATTATAAGTGTTAACAAAGTTATAATTTGATTTATAATTATTAAACTTGCCTATTTGTTTCAATAGCTATTTTATTGAGATTAAATGTAGATAACTAGTTATAAGAAATGTTTATTTTAAAATTCAGCTATTCAATTATTTCTATAAAAAACTATTAAAAAGCAGAAGCAATAAAAAGAAAGGAATATTAATTGTTTAAATAGCAGAATTAAAGCAGTTACCATTGTTCATCGGTTAAGGAATTTTCTGCCTGAAAGCTATCAATTTTGCATTAGAAGTCGGCCTTATATTTTGGCCTATTTACGTGAAATCGATACTCTGTTCCAGCGCATAATTTATTAAAATATTTGAAAATATTGAGAAATTAACGCAAGTTGTCACGAGTCCTCACTTAGCCGAAGACGCATGAAGAATTTTTGAAACAATAATGAGTGTATATGAAAGTCAAGCATTGGATCCGAATGTAAACAGAGAAAGGTTTAGAGATGAATGGTTTGAATAAAAAATGAAAGAATTTGGTTCAAAAAGAGTAACAGGAAAAGGAAATGAATCCTTAACCAATAACCAATGAATATTGATATAATTATAACCTGAATTTACTTCCTCGTCCACGGTTATCTGCCGTAAACTCTAGTCTTCCAGGTTTATCTCCAAGCTTATCTCCTAGCTGGTGACCAAGATCGTATCCAGGTGGCTCACGCATATTCTCGACTAAATAATCAGCTAGTAAATTTTGATCTTCTAAAATGTGTTGCTTTTTCGTATCTCCGTCTCGTGCATCCTTTTGAAGGTCATTGATGATTCTACTTTTCTCTTGTTTATACCAACCGATGACGTTATTTGGAAGTTTTGACTTGTCAGACATGGCTTCTTCGAGGATGCTCTTTCTCGTGGCAATTATCCAATCTTTTGTTCTCGCGGCAGGCCCCAACCTCTCTTTCTCAACGCTTTTCTCCCAGTCGTGTAGTACATCCATAGCTTTTTTATCACCTTGTGCCGCTCGTTTTTGGATGATATCAAACTTCTTCTTTGCCAAGCTAGCTTCGGCATTTTTCTGTCTCATCGCAGATTCTTCATGAACATGTTTGTTCCAAGTTTTGGCGATCTCAAGCTTCTTCCTTGCCAAGCTAGCTTCAGCCTTTTTCTGACTTATCTCAGATTTTTCATTGTTTAGCTTATGTTTTTCTCCCTTCTTGACTTGCTTGTCCCAAGACTGAAGCATCTTTTCTGCTAGCTTATCACCTTTTGCTGCCGCATCTTTAATCTGTACAAATTGATCATCGATCCATTTATTACGTGTTTCTTCTTTCTTGACATGTTTGTTCCAAGCTTCGGCGATCTCAAACTTCTTCTTTGCCAAGTTAGCTTCAGCCTTTTTCTGACTTATCTCAGATTCAGTCTCTTTTTCTGGATTTTTATTGTTTGACTTATCTTTTTCTCCTTTCTCGACTTGTTCGTTCCACTTCTTGACTTGTTCGTCCCAAGACTTAAGCTTTTTTCCCGCTAGCTTATCACCTTTTGCTGCCGCATCTTTGATCTGTACATATTGATCATCGAGCCATTTATTAAGTGTTTCTTTGTGTTCTCGTTTTCGTGAATTATGACTCTGATATTGGTAACCCTTACTATCTCCTCTCTTATTTTCAGGTTTACTATCAGATTTCTTCTCTAAACTTTCAGATCTCTTTTCTTGACTATCATCAAGTTCTGACTTACCTGTCTGATCGCCTTTATTCTTTGGATTAGGTTTATTTTTTGAGCTATCTAGTAAATTACCTTTATCGCCTTCAGGTTTGTTTTCAGATTTAGAATTAGATTCAGTTCCATCAGTGTTAGAATTAGGTGGAGTTACTTCATTAGAATTAGATTGAGTTCCATCATTAGAATTAGATTGAGTTCCTGAATCCTTTATTTGATCAGTTTCTGCAGGTTCAATATTAGGTTGAATTATCAAATTTTTTGTAATGAAGACATTTGCGTCGTCTTCATCTGTCCCAGTCTCACCAGCTTTATCGGTCTCACTAACTTTAGTTTCTGTATTCCCTCTATTTTGGTCATAATAAGCATCTAATTCTTTCCCGATTTTACTTCCAACGATTTCATTATTAAGCTCATTATTTCCTTCAGGGTTCTCATTTAAGTCATCATTATTTCCTTCAGGCTTACCTTCATGATTGGTCACTCTATTTTGATCAGAATAAGCGTCTAATTCTTTACCGACGTTACTTTTTCTAGCGACTTCATAATTAAGCTCATTATTTTCTTCAGGTTCCTCATTTAAATTATCATTATTCTCGTTTAAATCATCATCAAAATCATCTGTATAATAAGTGTCTAATTCTTTACCGACATTACTTTTCCCAGCAACTTCCTTATTAAACTCATTATTTTCTTCAGGATCCTCATTTAAATCGTCATCAACTGGATC
>DAQQ01000258.1:0-7908 GCA_002508465.1 Methanosarcina sp. UBA7
GGTGCAGGTGTCTCTGAAGATACAGGTGTTCCTGCAGGTGTGGAATTTACTTGTTCTGAGGGAGTTTGAGTTTGGCTTTCTGCATCATTTGTCTTTTCGGCACAACCGGCTGCAAAGACTACAGCAGCAACAATAAGAAGCATTGCTATCATTTTCAGAATTTTCTTCATTGCACTCACCTATTCTCCTTCTTTTAAGATCGGTTTAATAAATCTGAAATTTTTGCGTAAGATAGTTATTTAGGACTTATACACTTGAGATACAAAATCAAGCACATTCAACTTTGTAGTTAATCAAGCGTTTTAAACTGTTGAAAGTTTAATGCCATTGATTTCTTAGTTCAACTGCGTAAGTCCTGGATTTATGGTTACAAACTCTTTTTGATTCTTTAGTTTCAGTATTGTTTCTTCTTTCTTAATGTAATAAAGCAAGCTGCAAAAGCTACAAATGAGATGCTAGTTCCAAGCTCAAATCCGGGAAGTTTATTTTCATCTTGCAAGATTTTTGTCTCTACTTTTACAACATCTGAAATCTGATCATGTCCTTCTGTATCTTCAAAAAGAACTTCACTATTTAGAGAGTACGGTTTGGGAACTGCGTCTGAGTCAAGAGACAAATCAAAAGCTGCAACTGCGCTTTCTCCAGGTTTTAGGGTGCCAATAAACGCCTGATCATCGGTTGTACTGAAAGGGTCACTGGCACTTATTCTGACAGTTGCATCTTTTGCAGGTTCTTCACCAATGTTCTTGTAAGTCACATAAAGCAATCCTCCATCACCAGGATAAAGATCACCTGTTACATTTGTAACCTCAAAGTCAGCTTCTTTCTTGACCTGAACCTCTATTGTCTGGTTTTGAGACTTGGTTTCATACCAAACACCTACTCCCTGATTTGTCACCAAACCTGTAGTGCTATCATATTCATCTCCACTTACCTGTACATTGTTTTGATAAAGGTACGAGAGGTTTAAATTTAAGGGATATGTGCCTGCAGGCGCATTATCACTTATTTCGATGGTAAATTGAGTAGGGTTCTGGCTTTCTTTTCCCTCTAAAAGGGTTCCAGCTTTTTGGGTTCCTGATTTTACTTTTATATATGGATTATCGGATGCAAGAGTTGCATTAATACCAACGGCTGTAACAGCTTGAGATTCGTATTTCATTTCATTCTGTTGCAATACTGTATCAACGGTTGTGTCCGCTTCATCTTCGGATTCAAAACCACTGATAACTCCCTTGTTTATAAGTCCTATATTCAGGGTAACTGTATCCCCTCTGGAGTACTCGTTATTTCCAATTAAATCAGCCTCTAGGCTTGGACCCCCATATACTGTGTAAAAATTATCATCGAAATCAAAGTTTTTTGGATAAGATGCCTGTACTGGAATTGTTGCGAGCATAAACATCAGAAGGGTTGCAATCGCAGCGATAGACCTTTTTTTAATCATTTTCATCACCTGATGCATTTTCACTGTATTTGTTCCTATTGCGAATCGCTTTTACAGCTTGGTAAACAAAGACAAGAGCTATTGCTATTATTACGATGTAAGTTGTATTGATACTGGATTCATCCTTTTCCACAAGTGCACTTACTCTCATGTTGTCGGATAACTCCATTTCTCTTTTATCATTGATGTACTTGATATCACTGTCAATGTTGTAGTTTTTTGCCACAGCTCCATCATCAACCGAAATGCTGAATGATGCTGTTCGATTTTCTCCAGGACCAATTGATCCAAGTCTAAAAATGGATTTACTTGTGCTGAGTGGTTTTAAGACAGTGATTTTGACCTGAGCATCCTCAGCTACAGCATCCCCTATGTTAGTGTAGGTAACGTTTATTTTGCCTGTAGAGCCTTGTTTTATACTGCCTGAAACGTTGCTTACTACAAACTCCGGTTGTTTTTTGATTGATATATGAAGGGGAATGGTAACATTCCGTGTGGTATACTCTTGTGCAAATCCCGGAGTTGCAGACTGTGTAAATCCCACGTTGTTAGAAATCCCAAGGTTCGCCGCCTTTGAAGTTTCCGTCCGGACATTGTTTTGATATTCATAAGTCACAGGAAGTTTCAACTCATACTCTCCTGCAGGAGTGTCATCATCAACACGTATGCCGAATTTGATGGGTTGGATATAACCCGTTTTAAGTTCGTCTACATTCTGAGGAGTTGTTTTGGATTCAACATGAATATACTTAGATTCCGAAATCAGGTTTGCTTCGATGTCTTTTGCTGTTATACAGTCCTGTTCTGCTTCCATCTCGGCGAGAGCAATAAACTCCTCTTTGGAATCTGGTATAAGGTTCTGATTCACATTCAATCGCTTCATACCTTCAATAACGCCTTTATTTTCAAGCATCACCTGAAGGTCTATATTTTCCCCTCTTTCCAGCTCTGTATTTCCTATTAAAGAGGCTTCAATAGTGGGTTCTCCGTAGCTTCTGTAATAGTCAACAGTGTACCCATAACCTGGAAGTAGAAGGTCATTATCACTGCTTCCAAGAGCTGGATACATAGTTGTTGAGAAAACTGAAAGGAAAACTGCAACTGTAATAAATACTCTCACTATGTTCCATGTAGTGTACTTCTGGGGTTTTTTCATTAAATATCAGCCCCTGAAATGTTTTTCGTTTTTGCTGATGCCTGTACTCCTCTCTTCTTATCTCTCCAGCTGTCTAACGCTAGTATTAAAGGTGGGAATACTACGAAAGTTGCAAACAGGACAAGCCCTATATCAATAACAGTTACAAGTCCAAAGTCACTGATTAGAGGAAAAGGGGATATGATCAAAGCTGCAAATCCACACACAACTGTGGATCCTGAAGCCAGAAGGGCAGACCCGATGCTCATACTGGTCTTGTGTATAGCTTCCAGTGGATTTGCTCCTTCATTCTTTTCTTCAAAATATCTTTCCATCATAAGAATTGAGTACTCGCACCCTATTCCAAGAATCAGTGCTCCTAGAGTTGCAGTCATAGGAGTATAGTCAATATCCAGGAATTTCATCACAAGCCCCGACCAGCCTGTTACCATAAACATCGGGATGATAGGAACAAGAGCTTTTAACCAGTCCCTATAAACCACTAGAAGACCTGCCAGAACAAGGACAAGACCAATATAGGTCATCGCTACTCTTCCATCTGTAAGAGCGGTTATGACAGATGTGTAGATAAGAGCGCTTCCAGTGATAGTTACCGTAGTATCAGGAGGAGCCTGCATCCACTGTATATCTTCTTGAACTATATCCCTCAGCTCTTTAACTCCTGTAGTTTTTATAACTTTTTGGGCATTTCCAATGCCAAAAGTTAAAAGAAGCATATTGTTGCCGCATACATATTGGTCCTTCTGAGTCTCCGGGATTTTATCGTATATTGCCTCGATTTCTTCCCGAGTATCTGGAATTGTACCTCCATTGTACTGCTTTACAAGAGTTACGATACTTGAAGCACTTTTTATTCGCGGTCTATTAAGTTCATACTCACTGAATTTGTCTATCCACTTTAGAACATCGGGGTCAGCGGTGTTTTTCACTTTTATTATAAGGTTAAGTTCATCAGTTCCACCTGATGAAATTATTTCCTTCATGTGGTTCAGGTTTACAAGAGCGGCCATATTCTGCGGGACAAAGGATTGCGTGTCAGTTTGGATGCCTACTTTCTCGTCCGCCTGAAGACCTACAACGCAGAGTACAGCTGCAATCGCTATTACAAGGGCACTGTACTTTATTGTAAAATTATTAAGTTTCGTAAGGACATTTTCTATTGCTTTTCCTTTAGGCTTCTTAGGAGAGATATTTTCTTCATTTTTGCCTATAATTTTGGATTTATCTTTGCCTTTCCTCAACTGGAATTTACCTGACATACTGTCAAAAGTATAAACAGTAATTACTCCAACAAAGAGGGATGCTAAGTAACACATTACTACGCCAATCGTGAGAAGTTTCCCAAAATCTTGAATCATCGGCACTGTGGATGTGAACAGGGAAACGAAACCAAGAATAGTCATAGTAATAGCTATGAGTACGGCAGGTCCTGTGAATTTTATTGTTTGTATTATAGCTTTAGACTTGTTCCCTTCTTTATGCAGTTCCTCCTCCATCCTGTTATGAAACTGAATCGCGTAATCGATTCCAAGTCCTATCAATACAGGAAAAGCTGACATGGAAACCATAGAAAGAGGAATTCCCAGAAAACCCATCGCTCCAAAAGTGTATATGATACCAATAAGAACAATTGGCAAAGGCAACAATCTCCAGCGAACATGTCCGAAGACAAGGCCTAGCACAATTACCATAAAGAGAACAGCAAGTCCGAGTAGAGGTCCCATACTTGTAGTCATCTGAGTGTTCATTGCAATTTCGAAAGATGGATTACCTGTTACTCTTACAGTGTACGATGGTGGGAAATCTGAAAATTTGACAGCTTTTTCGGTTATATCCAAGATTTCCTTTTGCTTGTCTTTTGAAGTGGTTCCCAACATTTCCACAGCAATCAGCATATGTGTGTCATCTGGAACCATCTGCCCAAAGACTGCAGGATTTCCATCAATAATCTTTTCGACTTCTTCATCAGTTTCAGGTATCTGGGACCTACCTGTCATTTTGTAGTTTATGGTTTTTGTGTAAGAAGCAGGATTTACGACTCTAACAATCCCGTCAACAGACTCGAGTTGCGTGGCAAGTCTATCCGTAGCTTTAAGTAACTTGGAAGATTTTACATCATTACCCTCTACCATGACCACTAAGGTCTCAGCCCCAAATTGATTTTTGTACAGGTGATCATAGGTCTGATACTGTTCCGTATCTTTTCCTACAAAGGTTTCGGTTCCTGATTTCATATAGATTTTCTGTGCACCCTGCGCTGACAACAAGATGAGAAGGAAAAAGATAAGAAGTATGGTCATGCGGTTGTTATGGATAAATATTCCAAGTTTTTCAAAAATATTAGATATAGCACATTCCTCTCATTACTTTTTTGAAGTCTAGTTGTTGAGTACGTAAAAATTTACTATGAGTCTTGTTTTCAAAGGCTCTGTGCTGATTCAAGTCCGTCGACACGCAATTTTGTTTAAAATTCTCACCGTTGCCTCAAGACTCTGTAAATATTCATATACATCGTTTTCATCTACAAGGTTGAGAAGCTCGTCGACGATTTCGTTAGAATAATTGTAACATTCCAATCCCTTATCTGTCAAGGAGACAAGCACCTTTCGTCTGTCTTCAGGATCAGTCCTTCTACTGACAATTCCCTTTTTTTCTAGATCATCAACCATCCGTGTAAGGCTGCTTTTACTCATACCGGTGTAATTTCCAATGGTTGAGGGCATGACTTCACCTTCTGTACCTATGATCTTGATCACCATAGGTTGATTCTTGCTCAGTCCCTTAAACTTACCAATAATTTTTTTATGAAATGCCTGTTCAAAAATCATATTATCAAGACAATCTCTTTCATTCATAAGAAGGATAGTCTTCATTAGAACTGTTCCATCCATATTTTTTTATCACTACCTTTTTATGCCAGATTTTTTTTCTAGTAAACGCTTATTTTCCAGCTAACAAGCCAGAGGGAGTAATTAAGTTTCAAGTTGATATTGAGCTTATAATTATGCAAATATCTACAGTTATAGTTGAACGATACAATATCCATAGTTTGATTACATATTATTGATATTACATATTGTTGATATTAAATATTGTTGAAATTGTTTATTATTGATAATGCATATAGTTTACATTACCAATTGTTGATAATATCAACAATTGGTATTTAAATTCTGCGGTTCAAACATATAAAAAAATCCAAAAAAATCAATCTTTTTAAATTTTGAGAAGATTAAAGTTGAACATTAACATCTTTGAATCCAAAAAAGTTTTAACCAAAAACCTTGTAATACAATTTGATTTTACATAGAAAGTATTTTTGTATATGATAATTGTGAAGAAATAAAATTGTTATTGACAAATTTTATACCTAATTTACGATTCAATTCCGTATGTTCACTTTAAATGTTGGAAAGTTCTACTATTGTTATCTCAGTTTAACATAGTAAGTCCTAAATTAGATATCGTAAAATTAATTACCTATAATTATGAACAGTAAAAGTTACGACACTTCTGGTTTATCAAGCAGTAAGTTTTTCATTGCTTGAAACTAGTGTCAAGTCAATTATCAAAGATTCAATGAAACCTAATAATTGCACTCGATTTAATACGACATTTTGTGTTTGACTCGACACTAGAGTTAATTCTCAGTTCTCAGAGACCGACGATGTAATCTGGCTCGGCACCCCTTATCTGCATCCGCAGTTATACTTATGTATCTTGGAGGAAGCATGTTAAATCAAAATGAAATAAGAAAATTCAGGTTATTGGTGCTGGAAAGGACAATACTTATCAACAAATTGATTGAAAGAGATATCTCCGAAAAAATATCCAAGGCCAGATTGGAAGGACTTGAAAAGCTCGGCAAACAACAGCCCAATGTCATTCTGATAATTGGCACGATGGGGGAAATGATTCCTTCATATATAGGCCTGTGTCTGAATATAGATAGGAGTAGTCTCTCAAGAATGTTAGATTCCCTGGAAAAAAAAGGAATTGTCAGTAGAAGGACTGATCCGAAAGACCGAAGGAAAATCCTGATATCCTTAACTGAAAAAGGGGAAAGGTACTATGAAATTATTCAGGAGAAAATGGATGAGGTACAAGCTCATGTTATGTGTTCTTTTAGCCAAGAGGACCTCAGAAAGTATGAAACCTGCGTAAAAACAGAGATAGGAATCTTGAAGAAAGTCGATTCCAACCTGAGTGAAGAAGATGAGTTATAGAGAGATACATTAAAAATAAGGAATGCTTATAGGGGAAATGCTCGCAGAGACTTCAAGCATTCCTTATAAATCCCAAACTTTGTAATGAAAAAAATTCCAACAGATCCCAAACGTGCAGAAACATTTAATTTATATATACCCACCATCATTCGTCTACCTTCTAACGAAAATAGGCTTTGAACCTGCAGTATATAAAGGAAAACAAAAAAAGAAAAAAGCCTCGGGCGGGATTTGAACCCGCGACCTCGTCCTTACCAAGGACGCGCTATACCCCTAAGCCACCAAGGCACTGATGTTCAAAGAGCATCTCCAAAATATCACAGCAGAGATATAAAGCTTTCGACTTGAAGCAGAAATAGGTGCGATATTTCCCATGACTGCTGGAAAATTTACGAGTTTGTTTTAAATAAATTGGGAAAATTTGCTTCAAAAAAGCTATATTATTCCAATTTTACTGCTTAATTTGTCTTTCCCTGAGACCTCCTTTATAAATTCCAGCGCTCATCAATCGGGAAACGCTCGTTAATCCACATGAGGATGTGGTTGTTATGGACTATCTTATAGGAACGTGAAAGGACAGGTATGTCATTGAAGGTTGGCTCCCCTTCAAGAATCTCAAGTTCGCCCATGTCGCGTCTGGTTTCAAGGTTATGGCTGCGCAGGATTCGGCCAATCGGGATGTCAGCCCGCATGAGCTGTTCCCGCATGGTATCAGGCATGCGCTCCAGGGGGGATAGAGACCTTGCATGTACAAAGGTCGTGCCTCCTGCAGAGAGCCGGACTACTCTATCGTTTACTTTACTGCCTTCCTCTACATCCAGAAGAGAAGCAATCGTTTTGTCAGCCTTAACGGTGTACTGAGACTCGGTTGTTACACTTACCGGCTTTCGGGTCATTATTTCAAGCAGAAAGGTCACTGAGCCGTCGGTTCCGCAGCAGACCCGTAGGCAGGTGGGAATCTCAAAGCTCTTCAGTTTTTCCAGAAAATCGCCACTCAAAAAAATACCTCAAGGTGGGGGTGTTAGGTAGAAAAAGTTCAAAATAAGATTAAGTCGTCAGGAGTTTTACTCCTCACTGAC
>DAQQ01000258.1:7969-25905 GCA_002508465.1 Methanosarcina sp. UBA7
CCGTGTCCACAGAAAGCATTTTATTCTCAATCCAGACTTTTATATTTGACATAGCTCCATAGGAGGTCTCAAGGATTTCTTCGTTTCTAGAGATCTCTCCGGGGAAACATTCCGTCATTACAGAGTAAATCCTGTCAATATCAGGCTTAAAACCGCGCTTCAATTTATACTGCTGCATTGCTATCCTCTTATAAGAGATATTCATCTCAGATAAAGTTTGCTAGAATCGGTTTGCTTAGAACCCTTTCCCTTGTATTTTCCTTACTTTCCACGATTTTAATTATATCTTAGTATACTTTTTTTACATTCAGCACATTATTACATCCTGTTATCCAGCATATCATTACATTCAGTTATCTAGCACATTATTACATCATTTTATTTCGTAATACCAAATGCATTATATCAAGTAAGGAAAGGATACGGTTTTTCTATAGGATATTCTAACTATTCAGTTCTGATCATATTTAACATTGGCCATTAATTTAATATGAAGTTGAGTAATTTCACAAATCAGTCCAGGGTAAAGCCCCTGAACATGGATTCCTCTATTTTTCCTTATCATATTCTTTTTTATTCATATTTAGCCTGCTTTAGCTAAGTTTATCTATAGCTTTCGTAGTTTTATGTTGATTTTACTTTCAATAACTTACATCAGAATATAGAACCTTAACTTATTTAGCATGAAAATACTGCCATCTGCAAACATTTTCATTGTTTATGCCTGTTATTCAAAAAATATCATGTGCGTTTTCTTGAGTAATATGGTATAATTTTGTTTCAGCATAGCTTTGCAAATTAAATATTCCACTCAAAACAGATAATATTCGCAAGAATCAATCATAAATATGATTATATCTATCATAAGTTGATACGAAAAAGATATGATTAATTGCCTGATATATCTGAAGATTCAATTTGATTTACCTTATCCTTTAATTTAACAATCCTTTACTTTAACAATGCGCAAACAAAAACTTGTCCACTTGACTAAAACTGCTTCTTTTGGTTGAAGCTAACTTAAACTAACAGAAGTTACAATTCGAAAAAATAAGAAGAAAAGACAAGAAGGAAAATAAGAAGGTGACCCCAGGATGCATAAGATACTTAATCTGGAAGAGTTAATTGCCTCAAAGCAACTTGAAAAGGAAAAAGAGACAGAACACGGAGATCTGAACATTGAAGAACTGTATGACCTAATAATTCCCCCAGGTACGGTTGTATCTATTATTTACGATATTGTTGAAGAGTTCGGGCTTGAACCCGTTACAAGGAAGATGTTCGTAGGCGTAGCAAACAGTGAAGAAAGAGAACTACTGGTTCTCCGTGGCCCTCTGGAGAAAGTTCAGGCTGCTGAAAAATTCCTCTACGAAGAAATGGAAGCCTGGATAAAAAATGAGTAACTGATTGAAAGCTCTCAATCGGCTAGATTTTACAAATTATGCAGCAAGTTTTCTCAATCCGGTTAAGTCTCTTCTGGTCAGTACTTGAAGAAAAAAATTCCGGATTGAAAAACAACAATAAAATTATTCTTTTTTGACGAAAATATGAAAAATGTAAACTTTAAAGGTATAAACTCTAAAGGATTAAACTTTAAAAGAGACATGACATTAAAAAAAGAATAAAGGAGGTAAAGGCGTTAAAAAAGGAAAGAAAGTTAAAAGGAAAGAAAGCATGAAGGTTCCGATTATTTAGAACAGATGCCTGTAATGCTTTCCTTTGAGAAATTAAATACCGTAGTTCTATCGGTTTTGTCATACATATCGAGTTTTAAGCCAGCCTCGATTTTTCCGATAATTGCCGCTGTAAGTCCGGCTTCTTCAAAAACCTTTCTGCATTCGTCAGCCTTTTCTGGATCTGCAGTAAACACATAACCTGTCCCTGGATGCACTTTTAGCCACTGTTCAAAATCCACATTGTCAGGTCTCGGGACTTTTTCGAGGTCTACGGCTGCACCAACTCTACTTGTTTCACAGAGCATGCCAAGCGTCCCTATAAGTCCTGGGTTGCTGATGTCTTTTCCTGCTGTAGCAAGTTTTCTTTTCGCAATTTCCTGGGTCACGAGATAGCTTTTCCTGATTACTGCAGGGTCTTTAAAAGAAGTCGTATCCCAGCTATAAGGAGAGTTTGGCCCTATTTTTCCGTCCATATCGTAAGCTGCAATAACCAGGTCTCCAGGCCGGGCAGTATCGCTCCGGATTACGCAATCTTTCTTCACTATCCCGATAATAGCAACGGAAATAGAGTTATAATCGGTATCAGGATGGACGTGCCCGCCTACAACCGGAACTCCGAATTTTCTGACTCCTTCAGCCAGTCCTTCCATCAGTTCCTTACAGGCTTTCTCGGAGTTTGAAGATGCAATATCTACCATAGCAAGAGGCTTTCCCCCCATTGCTGCGATGTCGTTTATATTAACAACTACAGCTCCATAGCCTGCCCACCAGGGACTTGCATCCAGTATCCTTCCCCAGATTCCATCTGCTGCAAAGAGGATAACATCATCTCCTCCTATATCTATAACTGCTGCATCGTCTCCAAAATCAACAATAGCATTCTTGTACTCCGGACGAACGGCTTCGAAAACTGAAACGATGTCCTCAATCTGTTTTTTTCGGGTAACCCCTTCGAAGTTCTTTATCCCTTCTGCAAGTTTTTCCAGGTTCAATGTCAGGCTTCCTTTTGTTTTTAAAATTTATACAAATATTTCAGTATTGTAGATACGNNTAGATACGGATATTAACAGTACAAGTGAGAGTAATCAATAGCATAAATACGGTACTTCAGTAGTATAAACATGAATATTTCAGCCAGCGTAAATACGATTAATCAGTACTGCAAATATGAAAGCATGTAATAACACAGATAATATTACCAATAAGCTATTCATGTAAGTAATATAGGTAACATTACCAGTAAGTTATGAATGCGAATAATATAGATAATATTACCAGTATGTTATCAATGAACTTAAACAGATTACTAAACTTCTCTTATGAAAGAATCTTGAGATATTTCGTGAGTACCTATTCTTTTATCCTTTATCTTTTTTGTTCTTTGTTTCATAGAGAAGAAGCGACAGCTTTTTATTAAGTAATTCAATCTTATTAAGGCCCTAATATAAGTATGGACATATAAAAATTCCATACTATTAAAAAAGGAGTGAAAAAAATGGTAGCAAAAGTTAACGCCGATATTTGTACAGGCTGTGGAACCTGTGTAGACGAATGCCCAGCAGCCGCAATTTCTCTCAACGAAGATGATATTGCAGTTGTGGATGAAAGTGAATGCTTGGACTGCGGTGCATGCGAAGATGCCTGCCCGAACAATGCAATCACAATCGAGTGACTATTATAGATGCAATTTTAAGTATGTTTTTAAAATCGATCTGAGAAGCGGAGTATTTTTACTCCGACTTTTCAAGTTTTGGTTAAGAATTTTTTCAGGTTTTTAAGCCGGAATTCTTATTTGAACTCTTAATTAAAGTATTATTTAAAAGTTTTTAATTTAAGAACTAAAAATTACTGATGTTGTTGAAGAGGTAATTGATAGTTCTGGAATTCCTGCCCTTTTCAAACTTTCTCCTTTCCATTTTCCTTAAGGACTTTTCTTGCTCTTTCAACGTCCTCTTTTGTCTGGATTTTTATGAGCTTTCTGCGTTCTTCGCTCATCTGCGACATGTCCTGAGAAAGGAGACCATAAGCATCAGCTCTACACTGCCTGCAGTGGCGCATCTGCAAGACGTAAGGTTCACACGCCTGCTGAACAGCTTTTCTTTCTTCTGCTGTAGGAGGCTCAATGTTTGCAAAAGCTCCCTGATTAATAAGGGGCATGATATTCATTATATATACCCCGAGTTCGTTGAGTTTTCTGGCAATCTCAACTACGTGTTTATCATTAATGCCCGGAATGAGAACGGTATTTACCTTGACAACAATACCTGCATCAACAGCAGCTTTAACACCCTCAAGCTGGTTCTTTACCTGGATTCTTGAACCTTCGATTCCCCTATAGACCTTTCCGTGATAAACTATATGGTCCACGATTTTTGCCTGGATTTCCGGGTCTATAGCATTTATTGTTACCGTTAACGTAGAAACTCCTACACGCAGAATGTCCTCCAGCTTTTCGGGAAGCAGGAGACCGTTTGTACTCATACAGAGAGTGAGTTCAGGAAACTCATTTTTTATCAGTTCAAAAGTCTCAAAAGTCTCTTTATTAGCCAGTGGGTCACCCGGGCCTGCAATTCCCACAACCTTGATAAAAGGATAGTCTGTCAGAACCTGCCTTGTCTTCTCAAGAGCTTCCTGTGGAGTAAGAACTTTACTCGTAACTCCTGGACGGCTTTCGTTTACACAGTCAAATTCCCGGACGCAGAAATTACACTGGATATTACATGAAGGAGCCACAGCCAGGTGAATTCTCCCGTACTTGTGCTGGGCTTTCCTGTCGTAGCAGGGATGTTCGGCAATCTTTCTCAGGAGCCCTTCTTCAAATTCAGGGCTGTTTATATCATTTATAGGATTGTCTTCTGGCAAATGTGTTCTCCTCCGTTCAGAGTTTAGAAGTACAGCAGAACTTCAGTGCAGGGGGATTTCAGGATGTCTAACCAATCTATGATGCGCCCCTTGATATACATTGTGAATTTATCTGGAATCCAGAGAATTTATAGAAGCTTGCTCCGAGTTCCTACAGTTTTAAATTTAAATAATATTAAAAATCTCTTTACTTATATAAAAGCTCAGCATAGTATAGCGAACTTTAAATGAATTTATCTATGTTCGATAAATTTTGTTTCTTAAAAATCCTGAATAAAATGAAATTAATTATTAAATGTTGTCAGGACAAACATTGCCAAACACTAAATGTTGTCAGGACAAACATTGTCAAACCTGATTATTCTGAAAAATTATCCATTTCGCACCATTTTCCTTCCCCTTCCCAGACCTTTACCTGTAGCGGAAAACCAAATCTTTCGAGGAGTCGGGAGTGAATGTGCTGGCATAGGTGCTCAGAACTTGGAAATTCGAGGATTTCATTTAACAGAGTATGATCATATTCATCAAGGGTTTCTTTAATTCCCTTCTTCAGGTCGTAAAAATCGATAACCATTCCACTTTCCCTGACCTCCCCTTTTATCAGGACCTCAATTTTATACGTATGACCGTGTACTCTTCCGCATTTTCCGTGTCCAGGAAGGTAGTGGGCACTATCAATATAGTCAATGACTCCCAATCTCATTTTTGTCATCTGGTACACTCCGTTTTCAATAAATGTTTTTTCAATAGTTTATTCACATCTCAATGTGTTTTCTTTGTTCTCTTTAATTCCGATTATAAACAACCCCACATCCTGTGAGTCTGAGGGATAACTCGCGTGTCTATAATCTCAAGCAGGCTTTCCTGAAGTTGCATAATACTCTGTACGGATGCCTGTATAGATCCAGAAGGTCGCAGATTCGTTACGTCACGTCCAATAGGGGTTTCAGGCTGAAGTATCACACAGGATACGTAGGGAACTATAGCTTCTACAGCTGAAGTTACAGTTTCTAATTCCGTACTATTATCTACAACAATCTTGCAAAAGCAATCTCTTGAATGGTTTTTTCTCAGAAGCCTGAAGCACTCTACTGTATTTTCCATATGGGTTTCCCGGGCTTCAGACCCTATATCCCGGAGTGATGCTGGAAGTTTGAAATCTCCGGACACATAAGTAACCTTTTCAGTCAGCTTTCTTGCCTGCCCAGGCAAAGTCATATTGGATTCAAGATAAAGTGGCAAGGCCAGATTCAACGTTTCTATGAAATCTGCATGCAGGAGAGGTTCTCCTCCTGTCAGGGAGACTGAATGTAGCTTTTTGAAAGGATGCAGCATAGCTTCCAGCTGGCCGACACTTACAGGGTTTTTGATCTTCTCAAAACTTCCACTCCCTTCCACCTGCTCATAATCACAGGTTCCGGGGTTTGCAAAGTCAGTATCACAGTAATTGCAATTGAGATTGCAGCCAGAAAAGCGGACAAAAGCCTGCCTTACTCCAACATATGGGCCCTCGCCCTGCACAGAACAGAAGACCTCCCTTATCGGAGCAGAAATAAAGTCAGAAGTCGTCATTATATAGCCCCCAGAGGCCTGGACTTTCTCAGATCCTTTTCTATATCCTCAAATTCGCGGACATAGGCTTTTCCTACTGCCTGCATAAAGTTTGCAACCTGTTTGTCTTCTCCGATCCCAGCATCTTTCAGATTTCCGTATACATTGTGAGATACATTAATGCCGAAGTGGATTTTTTGGGAAACCGCAGAGGTACTGGCAATAGAGACTGTCAGTTTCTTACCGTTCAGGAAAAGGTCATCTCCTTCCCGGGTTGTGTGCACTCCGAGATCTGAAAGGTACTCTCTGACAAGAGCTGTGAAAAAACGCTGCCGTGCATATATAAGTTTCAGGTCTGTAGAGTCAAAATGTTCGATAATGAAACTTACCATATCTTCAGACCAGATCGATTCATTTGCCCGTCGGTCTTCCAGGTCGATCATGTGTTCAATTTTTACGTCGCAGGCCCCTCTGAAAACTACAACCGAATCTTCCTGAACTCCAAAACTATTGTAGGCCCAGAGAGAGGAAATCTGGCTCCCATCATAATCAAATTTCTCAGGTAAAACAATGCATTTCATAGAACTATCTCTGCAAGTTATTCTGCAAGTTTTTCTGCAGGCTTCATCTTAATTCTTTCTTAATGTACTTTGTTGGCCGACATCCTGTCTAATATTACTGATTATTACTTATACTGATTCCAGGTGTCTCGGCTCAAATTCCAAGTCTCTCCAGAAGAGGATCTTTTACACCTGCATTTTTAAATGCACGTGCCCTGCGCACGCAGCTTTCGCATTCTCCGCAGGGAATATCTCCTCCGTGATAACAGCTCCAGCTATACTCAAGAGGAGCTTTTGCTTCCAGAGCTCTTCTGACGATTTCGGTTTTTCCAAGTTCAATTAGAGGAGCGAGTATCTTTACTCCATTCTGAGTGGAGTAGGAAAAAGCCCTGTCAATTGCCTGTACGTATGCAAGGGAATTGTCAGGGAAAGTGCCTGCCTCTTCTCCGTTAAAGCCCACTACGATGTAATCACATTTCCTGCTTTCGGCAAAGCTCCCTGAGATATTGAGCATTACTCCGTTTCTATTAGGGACCCAGACAGCTTTTGCTGAAGCATCTGTAATTTCTGAAGGAGCCGTTTCACCAATGTCCTCAAACGATAAAGCTGGGACTTCAACATCCCTGTTAACGAGAGAAGTAGACGTTATTTCTGAAAGCCAGTCCAGTTTTATAACCCTGTGCTCAATTTCGAAGTATTCACATACCTTTCGTGAGTACTCAATTTCTCTCTCTCTGGCTCTCTGCCCATAATCAAAGGTAATAGCCATCTCAATGCCAAAATCTTCCGCTGCGATTGCGAGCGCTGCAACTGAATCAAGCCCGCTGCTCAGGAGGGTTATAGCTTTCATTTTCACTCACTACTTAACTTTGTTTTAACTCAAGATTCTAACTCTTTGATTAAACCTACTTTTTAAACTCAACAGGAAATTTAACTAATTATTTTAAACTCAATAAGAAATTTAACTAATTATTTTAAACTCAATAGGAACTAAAATCATTTTTTAAACTTAAGAGGGAATTTCGTGAACTTGTAATTGCAAAATTATCCAGGTTCATTGAATCAGGAGTATAAAGACGTATTCTTCCAGGGCTCCCAAGATATTCTTCAGGGATTATTTCAATAATACCAGCAACTCGTATTTAAAAGTAGCTGTCCTCTTGATGAGATTTAGGGCTCAACCTATGGATTTGTACTGATTCAGACTCATTCCAGGTGCTAGTGGGAAGTTGTTCTGGGTGCAGGTGTAAAAGCAGTTTCTGATAAGGTTAGGACTTACGCACTTGAGGTACAAAATCAAGTATAGTAAACGTTATAGTTAACTTTTTGATTTATACAGTTGATGGTTTAATGCTACTGGTTTCTCAGTTCAACTGCGTAAGTCCTAAAGGTTTAAGTTTAAATTCCGAGCTCAACTTCAATAAAAATATTTTTATAAAAATTATTTTAAAATTTAAACTCTTGAATAAGGCTCCAAAAACCTGTTTTACCAAATTATTTTTAGCAAACCGCACTATATTGAATAAGGAAAGTTAATCGAAGAGGTGGGAATACTTGATTGGAATTATTTCGGACTCACACGATAATATAAACGCTATCCGGAAAGCGGTAGAGCTGTTCAATGGAAAAAATGTAAAAGCAGTGCTGCATGCTGGAGATCTCGTTTCTCCGTTTACTGCTAGAGCCTTTAAGGAGCTGGAGTCAAAACTTTATTTTGTGTTCGGAAATAACGATGGCGATAAAGTAACACTTACTAAGCGGTTTGAAGAAATCGGAGCTACTTCTTGCGGGGATTTTGGAGATCTGACAATTGACGGACTGCATGTTGCCCTTCTCCATGGGACAAATGAGACCCTTGTCAAAGCGCTTGCCAAATCAGGTGAGTTTGATGTGGTAGTCCGAGGCCATACCCATGAACCAGGTGTCAAAATCATTGAAGGAGTTCCTGTGATAAATCCAGGAGAAGCCTCAGGCGTGCTTTCAGAAAAGTCAACGGTTGCCATTCTTGAGATCTCAAACCTTAACATTGAAATAATGCAGCTTGAACTTGACTAATTTTGTTCCTCTCTTATTTTTTAGCATAATGAGTTTTATTTACATTCTTTGGTGTTTTTTGGCGTTCTTTAGTATTTTTCAGACAAACTGAACCCGATTCTCTGGAAATAATATCGGAAATTATATTAGCTTCCTTGACTTTTCCATTTCAACAAGCTTTGAAGCAGCTTCTCATTAAAAATTGTAAGCTCATAAAGATTGTATCTAAAAATTAGATTTCTCATTGAAGGTTGTAATAGCCATGGAAGCAGCAGGAAAGGAACCTACAGACTCTTTACCAGACAAGGCAAATGGAATGAAAAAAACTTCCGGAAAAAGGAAAAGTACTCTCATTTTTGCCTGCTCTGGCCTTTCTAACACAGGAAAACTTACAATGCAGGCAGCGTCAGCTCTTGCTTTCAGGAGGCCTGACATGTACAGGGCTGCAGCTGCTCACAAAGGGATTGATGCAGTTGAAGATGCCTTATCAGACGGGGTTAATATTCTTGTCCTGGATGGCTGCTCGGACCGCTGCGCCACAAAAAAGCTCGAAGAAGGCGGGTTGAAAGCCGATGTATATATGATGGTCACTGAACTCGGGATTGAAAAAACAATGCCTTCGGATGTGAAGCTAGAATATGTGGAGAAAATTATCAGAGCTATAAAAGAAGCCTGATTCCAACCTCCCTATATTACTTTTAACTCCTTGTTTAGAGTATTAGTATCCACGCCTGAGAATAGCTATAAGTTCATCAGCATGGGACATTCTTTCTTTGATTTTTGTGCAGACCGAATTGATATCATAATCGAGGCGCAGGTACTTTACTTCTCCGTTTTCGGTATCAAAAACTGCACAGCTTGCTCTGGGATCTCCATCTCTAGGCTGTCCGACTGAACCCGGATTTATAATTGTCAGGTTTCCGAGCTTCCTGTTCATGGGGATATGAGAATGCCCGACAATAAGAAATTCCGTTTCTACAGGCTCTACTGCTTCATTTATCATACTTTGGATTTCGTCATCCTGGGTTTCAGGTTTTATGTACTCGAACATCGAGCGCGGGCTTGCATGAGTCAGGTAGAGACTTTTTCCATCAATTTCTTCTTTTATAACGAGTGGCAATTTCTGAAGGTATTCTATTTCGGATCTGTTAAGGATTTTCCAGGTATATTCCCGGGTTGCAATTGAAAGGTGCTTATATTTGTACCCACACTGGCAATCCACCTTGAAAGCAACTGCATTGTCGTGGTTTCCTCTTATTACAGAAATTCCTTTCATACGCATAAGGTCAACACATTTGTCTGGATCAGGCCCATAGTCAACAATATCTCCGAGACAGATGACTCTATCATGAGAAATTTCCAGAACAGTCTCTAAAGCTTCATAATTTGCATGGATGTCGGCAATCAGCAGAATTCTCATACTTTTCCTTTTTTCCCTTAGATTTCCGTACTTGTTTCCTTTGTTCCCGTAGATTCCATACATGTCTCTTTATTCCCTTAAATTTCCATACTTGTTTCCTTTATTCCATTGTTTACTTTTATCTCCCTTTGTTTTTTATTTTGTCTATTTTTCTCTTTAGATTCTCCGTTTTATCTCTCAAATATGTAGTCCACGTATGCCTATTCCCATTACCAATAAATTGGTTTCCATAGGTGGATGATTCCAGCCATCAGGTAAAATCGTCCTTTTATCAATAGAAATCTCGATCTGATTTTCACTAAGGCCGCAGCCTCGCATGTAATCCGCAACAAGCTTTTTCCCAAGTGTAGTTGCAGTATCAAGGGCTTCCGAATATGTATCAAATTTCAGCCTGCTGCCAGGGGCAAAGACCAGGAAATCCTTATCTGGAGACATAAGACTAGCTGGCCGTATTAGAATTTCAACTCTTTTAATGCCTTTTCCCACAAGAGCTCCAACTGCATTTCCTACCTGTGCGTGTTCGGGAACGAGAATTTCCGCATCAATAATTTTCGTTAATTCTTCCCTATATGCCCGGACAGGTCCTCCAAGCAACACAACCGGAATGTCAAGTTTGAATTTGGCAGGATAGTTTCCATCCAGGATTTTTGCAATGGATGTGTATGGAACGCCTGCAAGAATATAAGACAATAGATGAAGTGCCATATTCCTTGCAACCCTCTTTTTTACGGCAGTGCAAAACTCTCCTGGGGTTATGCGCATAAGTCTTGCAAGCCTTTCTGCGCCTATCCTGGAAGCTTCGACGTTCCAGGCTGTATACTCCCCCAGTACATGCAGAGCATCAGTAGGGGTAAAGCCAATCGCCTGTACGAGGCGTTTTCTGGTGAGGGAATCTAATGTCTGAGGATAGACGTCTTTTCGGATAAGTGCGTTGATTTCAGTTACCGAAACAGGTTCTTCCCCGATGACCTCCAGTACCTCGGCTTCAGCCCTGCTCAGTTCTCCTGTAGGGTAGCCGGATCTTACAAAAAACTTTGTTGGCTGAATGTTTTCTCCAAGATCTTCTCTAGCATGCATAGGCGTTCTTTTGAGGTTATTCAAGAAATCAGGATACTTTACCGCAGCTACTGCCAGAGGAATGACTCGCCTGGGCCCAAGGAAGAGTTCCCTGTTAACGGTCCAGATATGGCTATCCCCACCTGTAGCCGTCGTCTCCATCCTTATTGCCCTGACACGGGTCTTCCAGCCTCCTACAACGGCTCCTTCGTCGCTCAGGTCGGGAACGCCCATACAGATTGAGGAGATATCCGTGCTTGTGCCTCCTACGTCCACAACTGCGCAGGTCTTGAGCCCTGAAAGGTAAGAAGCTCCTACAAGGCTTGCTGCAGGGCCTGAAAAGATAGTTTCAATGGGTTTTTTCAGGGCATCTTTTATTCCCACTACCGAACCATCGCATTTGAGCATAAGGAGTCGTGCGTTAATCCCACGCTTCGTGATATCTGAAATAATGGACTTCACAAACTGCCTTGTTATAGGGATGAGCTGGGCATTGAGAAAAGCCGTTACAGCCCTTTCGTAAGCTCCCAGTTCCTGGGAAAGCTCATGGCCGCAGACCGCAGGCAACCCCGTAAGTTCAAGAATCAGGTCTCTTGCCTTTATTTCATGTTCAGGATTTCTTGTGCTAAAATAGGACGATATTGCAAAAGCTGAAACCTTATCTTTGACCTGCAGAGCAAACTTCTCGATAGCTTCAAGGTCAAGGGCAGCAACCTCTTCTCCATTGTGGTTATGCCCGCCTGCAGCAAAAAGTACATGTTCTGCCGGCAATTCTTTTTCGACCGGATGGTCTCCTATAAGGATAAGGGCTACAGGAAAACCTGTGCCTTCAAGAATTGTATTGGTTGAAAGGGTCGTTGAGACTGAAACCAGCTTTACGTTTTCGAGATATTCAGGATTGAGTCCATTAATCACGTTTTTGATGCCTTCAAGGGGGTCGGGATAGGTGGTAAGTGCTTTATTTGAGTCTACAATTTTTCCATCCGAATCCCCTACAAGCGCCGCATCGGTATAAGTACCTCCGGCATCAATCCCAAGGCTATAATGCATGTTGAAAATTGCTCCTTTTTTCTTTTTTTGAAGTGGCTTTAACAAATGTTTTATTATTTTTACATTCGCTCGTCAGAATAAAAGAGTTTACAAATTAAGAGTTGATATAATAAAGTGTAATCTTAGAACAATAATATTTCAAATTAATGAATATATATAGTTATTTCAAGATCATTTGAAATGACTGGAAATGAAAACTTTCTTTCGAAACATAAGATGATAGCTTTTTAACTAGATAACAAATAAAAAGGACCCTGGTAATATGACTTCTGCAAAATCTACCCAAAATGCTACTCCTCATATTCCTGAGGACTATGATTCTCGGATTTCCGGCGTTCTCCCTTATTACTCCTGCTTTCATCAGGAAACTATGAATTTCATCAAATCTCTGCCATACAGCCCAAAAATCTGGCTAGATACCGGATGCGGAACAGGATCTCTGGTTAATAAGGCAATTGAGAAGTTTCCGGCTACAAAATTTCTTTTACTTGATCCCTCAGAAGGTATGCTAAATCAGGCAAGGAAAAAACTATCATCCTGCCCTGCTGACAGGCTGGAATTCCTGAAAGCTTCCTCTTCTCAGGAGTTTTCTCAAGAATTGGAAGAAAAGCCGGATATTATAACTGCAATACAGTGTCATCATTATCTTAACCGCGAAGGCAGGATCAGGGCGACTGGTGTGTGTTATAATCTTCTAAAAGAAGGTGGGATTTATATCACATTTGAGAACATCAGACCGCTAACCAAAGAAGGCATTACTTTAGGAAAACAATACTGGCGCAATTTCCAGTTAGCCCACGGCAGGACTGAAGAAGAAATAAATGAACATCTGGAGCGTTTTGATACCGAATATTTTCCAATAACTGTTGAAGAACACCTTGAGCTTTTAAGAGAAGCAGGATTCAGAACCGTAGAACTATTCTGGTATTCTTACATGCAGGCTGGTTTTTACTGCATCAAATAAGTTAGTTATCATTATCCTTATTTTATTTTTTATTTTTGATTACACGATTTAAAATCACATTAATAAGCTGACAAACTCAATCTTACTTATAGACAGAATAATTTTTTTATTAATGAAATGATATTAATATTGATTCTACATCTGTTTTTCATCACAAAAACAGAATAAATGGAATATTCATATCAAACATATTTTGGCGGTAAATTATATGGAAGATATAATAATTTATTTACTGATTGGTGCTGCAGCAGGTATTTTAAGCGGATTATTTGGGATTGGTGGTGGGGTTATAATTATTCCTGCATTAGTTGTTTTACAGGGATTTTCTCAAATAAAAGCCCAGGGAACCTCTCTAGTCGCACTGCTTCCGCCTGTTGGCATACTTGCATTTCTTGAGTATTATAAAAGAGGACACACCGATTTATATGCGGGTATAATTATTTGTATTGCTATGGTTATTGGTGCTAAGTTCGGAGCACAATTTGCAAATATGCTTCCAGTAGATGTACTAAGAAAGGCTTTTGGTATATTTGTTATTTTAATAGGAATAAAGACCTTTTTGGGAAAATAAGACTTTGATGTTAATGAGAATATCAGAGAATATCAGTAACCACTCAGCCTGTGAAAAGTAGGTCTATTGATGTTAATTTCAACGCAAATCCAAACAGGAAGTAAAAGATCTAATAAAAAATTCAGGTAAATTATGCTCTCAGAATTTGTCGGAATCTCTGAAGCTTTGAAGCCCAGAACTCTACAAAAAAGAAAAGAAATTAGTACGAAGAATCTTTTCTTTTCGTACTTCTTGTATTTCTCGTATAACCTGTGCTGCGAGAGCCGCTGCGAGAGTCACTTCGAGAGCCGCTGCGAGAGTCACCAGTACTCTTTGAACTTCTTCCCTTTGATTTCTGGGCAAGTTCTACAAAGGGTTTTCGCCCTCTCATTCTGTTTTTGAAGATTTCAAGCAGGGCTTCAGCCTGGGCAAAAGGTACGGTTACGAAGGAGAAGTGGGGAAAAATCTCTGCGTCCCTTATTTTCAGTTCGCTATCTCCTGTTTCCTCCTGAATGAACTCACCCAACTTGTCAGGAGTCATGCCGTCGACTTTTCCCATAGCTATGAACAGCCTTGTTTTGCCTTTTCTATCGACATAAGAACTGCTGGAAATCTCTGCGTACATGCTTTCGTCGAACTGTTCTTTGAAAGCGTACTTAAGAAGTGCAGCCAGGATTTTTTCTGCCGGATATTCATTTAGGAGTTTTTCGCTCATCTCAAGGCAGTCGCCATATTCTTCCATCTTTATAGTAGAGTCAAGTTCGGCTTTTATTCTAGTCCTTTTAGCTTTGATCACATCTTTTATTTCAGGCAGTTTTCCTTTCTTCATCTCTGACTTTGAAGTCTTTTTTATGTAAGTGAGCCGCCTGTATTCATTGGATGTAACAAAGGTAATCGCAGTTCCCTGCTTTCCTGCCCTTCCTGTCCTTCCGATCCTGTGCACGTAGGATTCGGGGTCCTGGGGTAGAGTATAGTTGATAACATGAGTCAGGTCCATGATATCAATACCTCGTGCTGCAACGTCAGTTGCTACGAGAATATTTATCTTCTGTTTCCTGAACTTATTCAGGATTTTTTCCCTTTCATTCTGGGAAAGATCTCCATGCAGTGCATCGGCTGAGTAACCTCTGTCCCCAAGCTTCTGAGCAAGCTGGGCGGTATCTGTTTTTGTTCTGCAGAAAATAAGCCCGTAGAACTCGTCTTCGATATCTATAATCCTGCACAGAGCTTCGAATTTGTCGTTTTCCTGTACCTCAAAGTAGATCTGTTCCGTCAGTTCTGCGACAATTTCTTCTTTTTCTATAGCAATGTGCTCATAGTTTTTCATATACTTCTTGACGATTCCAAGGATTGCTTTTGGCATTGTAGCTGAAAAGAAAAGCATTCGCTTATGAGGTCCAGTTGCCTTTAGAATTTCCTTAATATCGTCAATGAAGCCCATATTGAGCATTTCATCGGCTTCGTCCAGCACAAAGTACATGATGTCCTCAAGGTTCAAGCTCTTTCGCTCAAGGTGATCGATGACCCTTCCTGGGGTTCCCACGACAATATCAACTCCACTTTTCAGCATTCTGAGCTGCTGGGTCATGGACTGTCCCCCATAAATCGGGACGATATGCAGCTTTTTGTCCCCTTTCAGGGAGTTGAGCTCTTCTGAGACCTGGATTGCCAGTTCTCGAGTAGGGGTCAGGACTATAGCCTGCACCTTTCCTGATTTTTCCGGAATTTTTTCTATAATGGGAGCTCCGAAAGCCGTTGTTTTCCCGGTTCCGGTCTGAGCCTGCCCTATGATATCACATTCTCCTTTCAAAAAAAGCGGGATAACCTTTTCCTGAATTGGGGTTGGTTCTTCAAACCCTTTCTTTTTAAGAGCTTTTAATGTACTGTCTGAAAGCCCTAATGCCTTAAATTTTGCTAATTTTTCCATGTACTCACTCTAATATTAATATTTTTTTACAGATCGCTCAATTTGCAGGTCTGCTGCTGACATACTCTGCCGCATACCCGGCAGTATCCTTTGCGGAAGAGGCCATTTATTGAAACCAGTACATGATACCAGCTAAAAACAGGTAAACACGCCGAATAAATGGTTGATATTTCCCGGGAATGCGAGAAGGTGCCTAGGACCAGGGAAATTCACAACCGAGATACATAAAACTTATACAGCAAAAGTTCGATTTTCTTGGATAAGTTCCGGACGCTTTTTTGAGTTCTTCCCTGTGATACAGGCAGACGGAGTTATTAGATTAAATAATACCAGGTTAGATAACCTTTGACTTGAATAATTACAGTTACCCTGTAACCAATTCCTGTATATAACCCTTTGCAACTCCTCTAATGGAGTCTTTAATGATAAAGCTTTCTATCATCCGGAAAAGCCCTTAAGCCAGATGGCAGCGATTTCCAGGAAACCCAATTATAAGCCAATAATTACAATACAAGCATATGCAGCAATTAAAATGAGTATATGCAGCAATTACAATATAGGCATATGAAGCAATTGCAATATAGACAGGAGTTACAGACTCAATAGAGTGCTTAGAATCGCAATGAATGCTTGGAAATTATATCCGGTGCTTAGAGGTTATAAAATGAGGCTTTAGATAGGNNTTCAGATAGAACTTTTCAGATAGGACTAAGAAAACGTTGAGAAAATACCTGCCTGTTCAATAATACCGTCCATGAAAACAAATTTCATCGGTCAACATTTCTTTAAGGAGGTTCAGCCTGTCTATTGAGTTCCGGATCTGTTCGGGCTTGTCAAGTACTTCTTCACATCCGGTTTCTTCCTGTATTGTTGTGATCCTCAGAAGTTCGGCAAAATTAACGCACTCGTCCAGAAAGCTGTTGAACAGCTTACGGGCCTTTATAAGGCCATCCGAGGTTCTGAAGTCGGGCTGAACGGTTTTTTCGTACTCTGCCCTATGTTTCATTTCGGATACCAGAAAACGTGACTCAACATAATCTTTTGCATTTAGAAGATCACCGAGCTTCCTGAGATCAGTCCCTATATGCTGAGTAAAGTAAGCAATCTCAAAAGCCCACTGCTTATCAAAGTTAGTTTCCGGGCCTAGACTGGAAAAAGGAATTTTACTGGTCAGCCAGTTCATCTCCTGTTCATTTTTGCCTTTTTTCATTATTAATATGTAAAAGGAAAGAATAAAAGCTTAACTAAATTCTCTGGCTCTATAATGTGTTTTCTATGTGTTTTCTGGACTTTTCTTTGGAAGTACTCCAGAGAGCACATATATTACAGAGTTTGTCCTCAGTAAGCTCAGGGCTTCTTTCTCAATCAACTTATCCACTGATATTTCATTCTCTGCTCATTTTTCCAGAAAAAGCTTTTTTACTCTCTCGTAACATCTTTCAACAAGTTTGGTACTGCTTGCCATTCCCGAAATTTAGCTCCTGGCACATATAGGGATATGTTTTAATATTGTCATGTTGATTTTTTTCTTGAAAATGGGGATGGGTAAAATGCAAATGGAATACAGTGTAAGAGGAGCCGAACTTTCGGATCTTCATAAAATCATGGTGCTTTATAAGGCTGTTGCAGCCCGATCGGGTGGAATTGCAAGGCAAGCCGATGAGGTCACTGAAACTTATGTCCGAAATTTCATCGAGAGATGCCATGAAACAGGAATTATTCTGATAATTGAAAATCCTTTAAATCCTGAAACCTTGATAGCTGAAGTTCATACCTGCAGCCCGGGTATAAAGGTTTTTTCACATCTTTTCAGCGACCTTACAATAGCTGTGCATCCGGACTATCAAGGTAAAGGGATAGGGTCATTGCTCTTTCGAGCTCTGTTTAAGGAAATCGAATCAAAATATCCTGAGATCATCAGAGTTGAACTCATCGCAAAGGAAAGCAATCAAAAAGCTATAAGGTTTTACGAGAAATTTAGTTTCAGGGCTGAAGGCAGACTTGAAAAACGAATTTCAGGAAAAAATGGAGAACTGGAAGCAGACATTCCTATGGCCTGGATCAGGCAGGAACGAGGTCCACCGCGTTAAGGAAAGCAAAAAAACTAAGCTTTCTAATTAAGAGTTTTTATGTCATCTTTGCTTATTAAAAACCTAGCTCGAATATTATAGTTGAGAATGGCGTGTTGATTGCAAGAGCAAGAGATTGATTGTAGTCGCTTCTTTAGTCCTTATGCGCTGCGAGTTTTGTCTTGATGTCCACTCACAAAGGACTCTTATCCACGGA
>DAQQ01000247.1:0-6448 GCA_002508465.1 Methanosarcina sp. UBA7
TATAAATTCTGTCAAATTTGGGTAAGTATAGTAAAAAAATTACTAAACTTAGTATTTATGATCATAGAGGGTCACATAAGCTCCGACTTTAAAGTAGTGAATGAAATAACCCCTTCTGTATGATCAGACAAAAATTTATATAATTATTTTTGAACTAATTTATTAGTGTCAAAACACAGAGATGGATACAAATTTAATTAGGGAGTCTTTTATCAAATATCGCTAAACTATTCCTAAAGAGCAGGAAATTCAGCACATATCTCACCCAAAAAGTGAGATCACTACGGAATTTGAATTATATTTTAACCAATGTAAACTTTACAGAGTCACTGTTTTATGAGATTTTAAACAGGCGTAGCATCCACTCTCAAACTATCCAGAATAATCTCTACGTCAGGTCCGCTAGTTGGAATTGAACGCAAATAAAAATTCATCATAAGTTGTTCAGGTCCCTGATCAATTACAGCGGAATTAGTAAAATGTTCATAAGCTATAACATTCCCATTGTTGTCCAAAGCTGTAAAATCAACATATGTGGGTTCTCTATCCATTGAAACTGTCATTCCAGAGCCATCATAATTGTCTTCAGTAGTCGTTGATCCTTGAGAATTGGTCACAGCTGGCAGATGTCCTTGACTGTTTCCAGGTATCCAGTATGGCTGTAACGTATACAATATTAAGTGATTTCCCTGTACCTGCCATCTAGATATTTCAATATCTGTCTCATTGTTATCATCTCTATAAGAAAAAAATCCAATCCATGCACTTTCTTGACTTAAATTAAAGACTGGACTGGCCGGATCAATCTTCCAAGTAAATTTGCCGAATGTATAATTATTTTGGCATCTAATTTCTGTGCAGTTCCAATCCCCACTATCTTTTTTAATCGTTAAGTGCAACCTTTGTTGATCATCAACCCAGATATTATCAGACGAATCACTGAAGTTGTTGGAACCTGGATCTGCACCTTGCACATTTTTGCACGTCCAATTTAGACCTTGCCACCTAATGATGCGTTTGCCTGTGTTGTCTACAGTGTCACCATATCCATAAGGCATACTCACATTATATACCACTGTCTGACCGGAAGTTATCGACCCAGTTTTAATTCGTATAGTATGATTTGCCGCGTTATAAGTGACTATACCCCCACTATTGGTAGTAGTATAATTTACTGCACCTAGCCAACCTGCACTAATAACGTTACTGTCGTTTACGATGGTATTTATGTATACACCGGTTGGATGATTAGTTATATCAGTATAACTAACATTCATAAAATAAGTGTTATTAGCATCATTTTCTGTAACTAATGGAAATCCCTCGTAATTAATTGTGCTGGCGTTATTTACAGTATCATCATTTTGATACGCCATACTAACCTTATACGTCACTGTCTGGCCGGAAGTTAGCGGTCCAGTTTGAATCTCCATGCTATGATTTACCGTGTTATAAGTGACCATTTCCCTACTATCATTAGTAGTATAACTTATTGGACCCAGCCATTTGGCATCAATAACATTACTATCGTTTATTGGAGCATTTATAGATACACCCGTTGAGTGATCAGCTACAGTACTATAAGTAAAATTCATCAAATAAGTATTATTAACGTCTTTTTTGAGAATTGATGAAAATTCGTTATAATCAATATTTGTTGTCACATTCAATGGAGATAGTGAACTTAGATAATCATAAACAGAAATACCTTTAATTCTAGTAGTTGACGGGACAAAAAATTCCAGTGAAGATATAGGTAAATCGTTTGAATAATATGGAACATTTACAGTACTTCCATTTGCTGGAATCTCACTTGAATAGGTGTTATTACTATTGGTTTTTGCATTTATTCCAACTGAGGTATCGTATACTAGACTATAGACTTCAGACTGGTTTATTGCTCTATTCCATATTAACATGTTGTCTAAAGAGCCATTCCACGCTGTTGAGGTACCACTTAAGTACCCAATTGAAAAACCAGAAGATGATGTTTTCTTCAAAACATAATCAAATGTGCCTGTTGAACTATACCATTCTTTTCCATCATATATCCACATAGTGCATGAATAACTGTTTACTGAGTAGGCTATGAAATAGCTATGATTAGCTTGAACATTATAATTATTAAATGAAATTCTACTAGCGTCTGATCCACTACCTATAAGAAAAGTGGGCGTTGGACCGTTTAAGTAAATTTCATAGTTTCTATTTAATGTGCCTGATGTTTGACTAATAAAGACTTGTTGACTTTTTGAAGTGCTATTGGTGGTTGTATTGAACCAGCATGCAAAAGACATTGTATTATTGCATGTCATTCCATTATTTGGAAGACTTATAGAACTATTCACACCGTTAAAACTACATGCTGAGTTATATTTCAAATTTGTCCATCCTATTTCTTTTGTGGCTGTGCTATTATGTCCCAAACCACTTGAGTCAATAATACTTGTACCTAAATTTTCATCAAATCTGTACCAAGCAATTAGTCCAGAAGTGTTGACTTTTGCATAAGGATCTGCTACATAAACTGGGACTGCCGAAACATTCAAACTAGTTATTGTCGGTTGAAATGTGTTGTTCAAACCTAATGTTATCGATGATTGAGGAGTTAAAGTCCCAGTTTCCTGACTGTAACCTAACACTGGCTCCACTAGTAACAAAAAAGTACCTAGAATAAAACAAATTCGAAATAGTGGTGATTTAGAAATCACAGTAAATGAGTTGTTCTCAAAACTAGGAATCGATTCTCTATATACATTTATAAATCTGTAAATTATAATAATCAGCAGAGTTTTGCTCATTGAAAAAACTCTAGAGTTCTCATTATTATAAAAATACGATTGGTTTCGTAATAGACTCATAAATTTCCTCTATTAAATGTTTTGTATTGACATGCAAATAGTATACTCAGCTTTGTTGGCAAAAAGTACAGGCCAGGTAAAAGTATAGCTGTTTTGATTCTTGGTAGTAATAGTGATCGTTAGTAATTTGTCTTACTTAACTATTCACGATTATTTCTGAATTTATTTAGAGACATTGCGTATTTTACAAGGCAGTCTAATCAATATTAATGTTAATTATATATTCAGTAACTTAATGGAATATAAATATATAATATTTAATCTTATAAGTGTAAAAATAGGTCCTGTTGCAAAAAAGCTAAGAGACTGTCTTAAAATTAAATACTACATGCAACTAATTGTTCGCTAATATCGGAACAAAACAAAAGAATTCCTCATCGCAGTGATTTATCTGATAGACAACAGGATATAATTAAACTTCATATCCTACTCTGAGAGCGAATCTAGGTAGAAAGCGTGTTCATTCTTATCGGGAAATCCTGAAATGCTATATTTTACTTACTACGTTCTGGTTGTGCGTGGCGAATGTTATCCATGACTTTTCACCATGGAAAATTGTCTACTGTTATTTCCACCTTTGGCGACTTGATGGCGTTTGTGAACGTATAAATGCTTTACTGAAGACTGAACTGAAAATTGCATATGGAAGAGAACCAGAACCCAGTGCAGCAGTTTTAGATATCCGATCGGTTAAAACAACATAAACACCTGTGTAGTACGCGGTTATAACGCTGCCAAGAAAGTTAAAGGAAGAAAGGGTAAAGGAAGAAAGGGTAAAGGAAGAAAGGGCTAAACTTGTTCTGGAATAAGTTAAGGTAAATTTCCTCTATTGTAGTTAATTTAGGTTGGTGCTGGTTATTCTGGTCAACTGATTAATTGGGTCAAAGAAATATATGTTGGATATTGGAAATAGTCAAGCGTAGCGATGATGTCAAAAGTTTTCAAGTACTTCCTCATAGAAGGGTAGTAGAGCGTACATGTTGATGGTAGGAGGATATCGACGTTTGAGTAAGAGTCACATAATATTGACAGAATCAAGTCAAACATTAATATATGCTGCTATGATCCATATAATGATTAGACGACTGGGTAGGATAAAAACGTAAGAAAAATAAGAGAAATATAATATTCAGACAGCCTCTTAGAGTTTGTCCTTGTTATCTTCAGATTGAAGGTTTGAAATTGCTAACTTTGAGGAAAAGAAAATAAATATACCAAAAATAGTCGTATATAGATCTATAGATTATATAGAGCGCTCGAAAATATATGGAAACTATAAAATATAATGAAATTGTCTGAAATACCACACGCTTGAAATTAAGAGAAACATTCAGAGACTAATGTAAACAATAAATTCTGGACAATGGAACTGATAAAATCTTTAATATGAAAACTAAAAAATATGTATTTTATAATTATCGTTATAATTACTATAACAGGTTTGAATTTTAAGATTTCTGGAGCAGAAAAAAAATGGATTTACTTATCATAGCGCTTATTTTAGCGGGCCTTTATATGGCCTGGAATATAGGGGCAAACGACCTCGCAAATGCTATGGGAACTTCAGTTGGAACAGGGTCCTTGTCAATCAAGCAAGTGATTATTGTTGCTGCTGTCTTTGAACTTTTAGGCGCCGTATTCTTTGGTGACCGAGTTACTCAGACAATTGCAAATGGAATTGTTCCCATCGATCTAATCGGCAAAGTTCATCCGAATATGGTAGCGGTAGGGATGCTGGCTGCGATTCTTGCAGCAAGCTTCTGGGTAACTCTTACCACTTTTTACAACCTTCCTGTTTCAACCAGCCATTCCATAGTTGGTTCTGTGCTCGGTTTCGGACTGATCCTGGTTTATAACGGAACTATCTCTTTTTCTGAGATCCACTGGGGAGAACTTATTAAGATTATTGCCAGCTGGTTTATATCTCCAGTTCTTGGAGCAATTTTTGCTTATCTCACCTTTTCCATAATAAGAAGGATTTATCTTCATAGAGCTATAGACCTGCCTTTTGTTGAGAAAAAATTCATATCCTTACAGCTCATAACAGGCTGTTATATCGCATTTGCGCATGGATCAAATGACGTAGCAAACGCGATTGGTCCTCTCTGTGCAGCACTTAAGGTTATGGGGGTATCAGGAGTAGAAGCCGGAATTCCTTTATGGGTGCTTTTAATGGGAGGCCTTGGAATGGTAATAGGAATGGCCACCTGGGGCTATAAAGTGGTTCTAACAATCGGCTCAAAGATTACGGAACTAACTCCTACACGTGGTTTTTCTGCCCAGTTTGCAACAGCGTCAGTTGTTTTGATTCACAGTTACAGTTCGCTTCCTATTTCGACTACCCATACACTTGTCGGTTCGGTTATAGGGGTTGGACTTGCAGGCGGGATTGCAGCCGTTGACCTTCGTGTGATCTGGAGAATTATTTCTTCCTGGGTAGCAACAGTTCCTATAGCGGCCCTTACATCAGCATTGATCTTTATAGGATTACAGGTGATCTTTTTATGATAGACTACATCCGTTCTGTCCTTGACGTGGTTGCTGAATCTCCCTTTGTGCCTCTGGAGGCACACGCAAAAAAGGGAGTGCTGGCAGTTGAAAAGCTGGCTGAAGCAATGGAAGCCTACTGTGCAGGAAATCAGTCCATCCTGGAGGAGAGAACAGATGAGATTGACAAACTGGAGCACGAGGCTGATAAACTCAAACAGAAGATAAGGGCCAGCATTCCCTCATTAATAAGGCTGCCCGTGAATAAAAAAGATCTCCTTTCCTTCCTTAAGCAGCAGGATTCTATTGCGGATTATGCTCAGGCGGCTGCCTACTGGATGACCCTTCGGCCCTGTAAGGATATACCTGAGGAAATCAAGGAAGGCTTTCTGGAACTAATGGGCACCTCCCTGAAGACTGCAAGGCTTTACGATGAACTTGCGGGCGCGCTTTACAAACTTCTCGCAACTTCTTTCAGCAAGGAAGAAATCAAAGAAACTATGACCATTATCCCTGAAGTCGAAAGACTGGAACATGATGTGGATGTTCTTGAAACTTCTCTCTTAAAAAAGATCTTCGAAAACGAGGATACTATAGGAGGTGCAGGTGTCTGTCACCTGATAGGTCTTGTCGAAAGAGTAGGAGGCATTGCTGATAAGTCCGCAAGTGCTGCTGACCGTCTGAGAACAATGATACTTAGAAGGTAAATTTTCATTTACTTTTTTATAATATAGTTTTCCTTACAACGACTTAACTTATTTTTTCCGAACAATCTACCTTTTGAACCTTTAATTCCCTTTTTATTTGACTTAGTTTTCGAGTAAGTTTTTCACTTGAATAATCATTTTGAATGAATTTTTCATTTGAATAAATTATTTTCGAATAAGTAAAAGGTAGATTGTTCGGAAAAAATAAGTTTTCATTTGAATAATTGTTTTGAATGAGTTTTTCTTTTGAATAATTTGTCGTTTTGAACAAATATTTCTTTTCGGTCTTTACTGGTGAGAGTTTGATTCTCAGGAATTATGTTTTCGTTTGTTTTTACATGTATTTCCTTGGCCGACCGAGGTGGAATCTAATCCTTTTATAATAATATAGAA
>DAQQ01000248.1:0-4761 GCA_002508465.1 Methanosarcina sp. UBA7
GCGGTCAAGCAGTTTTTTTAAAAAGGCTTGCGGTCAAGCAGTTTTTTTAAAAAGGCTTGTGATCACGCCTTTAGGGTTAGAGGATAAGTTTTTCAAATCCAAACACTGCTTGGGGTTTTCGGTCAAGCCTTTTTTCAAAAGGGTTGCAGGCAAGCAGTTTTTTGAAAAGGATCGCGCTCAAGACTTTATCAAAAAGTTGTAACCATACCTCCCAGATGGCCCAAACCAAAATTTAGAGATATCAGGTGTTCTGAACTTGTTGAGAATGTAGCTAGCCCTCCTTACCCCTGATTCAGCCCTCTTGAGCGTAGCGAAAAGGGCTCCGTCCTCCCGAGACGGGACTCGGGTGACGGGACTCGGGTGACGGGACTCGGGTGACGGGACTCGGGCAGCGAAGCATTTACATGTAAGGTGAACATAAAGTGCACGAAAAGCCGACTAAAAGACAGGCAAAAATAAAAATAAAATTGGACGACTGGTAGAGGAAAACCAATGGCTGTATGGAAAGGAAAGAAAGTAATTCTACATACCACTATGGGCGATATAACAATTGAGCTCTTTGAAGACATGCCGATTACGGCAGGAAATTTTGCAAAACTTGTGGAGAAAGGCTTCTATGACGGAGTTGTTTTTCACAGGGTGATCGACAAATTTATGATCCAGGGTGGAGACCCAACAGGTACAGGTATGGGAGGGCCAGGCTACGAGATTCCGGATGAGTTCACAAGCCATAACCGGAACGACAGGGGAACTATATCTATGGCAAACGCAGGCCCTAATACAGGTGGTAGCCAGTTCTTTATCAACCTCGTGAACAATAATTATCTTGACAAGATGCACCCTGTCTTCGGGAAGGTAGTCGAAGGCATGGATGTTGTGGATTCTATGGGAAAAGTCAAAACTGACCGTCAGGATCGCCCGAAAAACGAAGTGAAAATTATAAAGGCTGAACTGGTCTGAAACTTTTTAATGTTTCAGGGCAATTCATGCCTTTTATTTTTCCTATCTTTCAGCTATCTGTTATTGTATTATCTGTTTTTTACCTCTTATTTTTTCATATTTTCTATTTTCCGTTTTTGCTATTCGGTTAGTAACTTATTTACTATTTTTATCTCTATGTCTAATCATGTTCTCCATATACCCCTTTTGAATCTTTTTTCTTGAATCTTTTTCTAACTATTATTTTTGATCACTATTTTTGATCACTATTTCTGATTGCAATTCCTGCACACGATTTCTGATCTAATTTTCGGATACTATGATAAAAAAGCCCGCATAATTAGAATATAATTTCTTTTATCGGAGATTGAAGCCTGTTGAACACAGGAGAAGAGATTTTTGTGTTGAAAACAGAAGAGGAATTGGATTTTCTGGCAAGTGAAACCCTTAAAGCCAGGTATCTTCGTGAGGGAGAAAAGGACTGGGAGGATGTCTGTGAGAGAGTTGCAAAGGCAGTTGCATTGACTGAGGAGGAGTATCTGGATTTCAAAGACCTCATGGTCAGAAAGATTTTTCTTCCAAGCTCGCCCACGCTTATGAATGCGGGTACTGAATTCGGACAGCTTGCAGCCTGTTTTGTAATTCCTGTGGAGGACGGAGTCGAGGAAATCTTCAATTCGATAAAAACTGCAGCCCTAACCCAGAAAACGGGGGGAGGTACAGGGTTTGATTTCTCAAAAATACGCCCTGAAGGTTTTACAATTTCATGTGGTAATGACGGGACTAGCGGTCCTGTAGCTGTCATGAAACTGTTCAATGAGGCAACTGAGATCGTAAAACAATTTGGAAGGCGACGAGGTGCCAATATGGGCATCCTTGATATTTCCCATAACGATATCCTTTCTTTCATCAGGGCAAAGCATGTCGAAGGAGAGTTGAGTAATTTCAATCTCTCAGTTATGGTACCTGATGCTTTCATGGAACTTGTTGAAGCTAATAGGGCTGACGAAGTTTGGAACAGGCAAACAGGTGTGACAGTCGGGGATATATTTTCCGAGATTGTAGAGGGAATCTGGAGAAATGGTGAACCTGGCATTCTTTTTTATGACCGAATAAACAGAGATAACTTCACACCTGCCCTTGGTAACATCTCAGCTACAAATCCCTGTGGTGAAGAGCCACTTCTGTCTTTTGAAGCCTGTAACCTGGGCAGCATAAATCTTTCACTTTTCGTTACAGACAGAAAGGTAAACTGGGACTTCCTCAGGGAAGTAGCCGGAAAAGCTATCCGTTTCCTGGATTACGAAATTGATGAGAATACATATCCTGTTCCGGAGATCGAAGCTGCAACTAAAAGGACCAGGAAAGTAGGGCTTGGAGTAATGGGGCTTCATGATATGCTTTTAAAGCTCGGGATGCCCTATGATTCACAGGAAGCCCTCAAGCTTGCGGAAAAGCTTATGGAACAGATTACCTGGGCTTCGATCAGGGAATCAAGGAAGCTTGCTGCGGAAAAAGGAAGTTTTCCGGAATATGAAGATTCCTCATGGGAACTTCCAATGAGGAACGCTGCACTAACCGCAGTCGCTCCTACAGGCACGATTAGCATTCTTGCCGGTTGTTCTGCAGGAATTGAACCTGTTTTCAGTTGGGTCTACAGGCGAACTCAGACCGTAGGCAGGGAATTTATGCTTGTTCATCCGTTTTTTAAGGCGTATTTCAAACCAAAATTGTCGGAAGCTGACTATGAATGGCTTCTGGAGCATGTCTATAAGTATGGTACGTTGCAGGATGTGGAAAATTCAGAACTTATAAGTAAAGAGGATAAGCAGCTTTTCAGGTCAGCCCTTGACATTGACTGGAAGGCCCATATTGATATGCAGGCCTCATTTCAACGGCACTGCCATGCCGGAATTTCGAAAACTATAAATATGCCTGGTTCCGCAAGAAAAGAGGATATCAAACAGGCTCTAGTTTATGCCTGGAAACAGGGACTTAAGGGGCTTACTATCTATAGGGCCGGAAGCAGACAGCATGTAGTACTCAGCCTCCAAAAACTTAAAAATTAAAATTGTTATTGTCTGTAAAGAACATAAAACTGTAACCTTTAAAAAACATAAAGCTGTAACCTTTGAAAAATATAAAGTTGTGTCTGCAAAAAACTATAAAGCTGTAAACTTTAAAAAACATAAATCTGTGGCCTACAAAAACTATAGAGCTGTAACCTGTGAAAACATAAAAGTGTAACTTCTAAAAACTGTTTATTAGCTCAAAACCGAATCAGGAACCTGCAAAGAAACCCGCACCACAAACAGTATAATAAATATTCTAATGTGTTATCTTACTAAAAATATATATACATTTAATCACTCTAAATAATATATGACTGATATATTCAAACATCACCTTGAATTGTTAATTGCCTGCGTGATTTATGGTACTGTTGGAATCTACATGCAACAGCTTGAGGATATGTCTATAGGGTCAATTATTTTCTATAGAATATTCTTCGGACTGACAGCTCTTTTATTCTATCTTTCAATTACTCGAAACTTAGGTCAGTTAGCTTTAAAAAGAAAAAAGAAGTACCTGCTTCTTCTGGGAATCCTGTATGTTTTGCAAATGTTTTCCTATTACTCGGCAATTCGTTATCTTGGAGCTTCTTCAGCCGTTCTTCTGCTCTATACGGATCCGATATATCTGACTATTCTTGCTCCTCTACTGCTTGGAGAAAAGAACACGGGAAAGACTATTCTTGCCCTCTTCCTTGGCTTGATAGGAGTTTTCTATATAACAAGGCCGGAAGGAGGTTTTGAGCAGATTGAATTTGGCAGCAGTTATCTTAAGGGAGTACTCTTCGGGCTTACAGGAGGTCTTTTCAGCAGTGGCGTAATAATCTCGGTTCGTTATCTCAGAGATGAATATAATGGACTTACCCAGCTCTTCTGGCAGAGTGCAATCAGCCTTTTCTTCCTTTCACCATTCGCAGTTTCCGTTCCACGAGATATACTTACCGGAAACCTTCCAGTCCTGGTGCTCTTCGGGGTATTGATTACAGGAATCGGTGCAGTGTTCTATATAAGAGGTGTAACAGGTGTGAACGCTATTACAGGCAGTCTCTTTACTCTGCTTGAACCGGTTTCCTGTATGTTCTTCGATTATACTGTACTGGGAAGCTCGATTCACAGTGGAATGCTCACTGGCTGTATTTTCATCCTTGCTGCAGCAATTGTAATAAGCCTTGATAACTCAGTTTCCCCGATAAAAACGTTTTTCCTGAACAAGGCAGCCTCTGGCAAAAGGACTTTTGTCAGAAAAAAACCGGTTTTAAGAGCTCCGGATAAATAAAACTCTATGTCTGAGTTTTATTTTTTCCTTTCTCCTTCCTTTCTCTTTTTCTCAAATTAATCTGCTTCTGTCCCTTTTGAGGGCAACGGTTGATCACGCCTATAGGGTAAGGGGATAAGTTTTTCAAATCCAAAAATTGCTTGGGGTTTTCACTCAAGCCTTTTTTGAAAAGGCTTGCGGTATAACAAAGCTTAAATCAAGTACAGCAATTACTGAATAAATTGATTGGCATGTGGAAGATCCGTTTTCTTCAGGACAGACAAAAACGTTCTTTCCCGAACACGGATATTATGTTCGTTAAATACTTATTTGAAGTTTGATATATAAGCGGCGGTAGTAAAGTTTTCCAGTAGTCCACCGGTTTGCATTTATTATTAATACTTATCGGGCAGCTGCAGGACATCTGCAGGACAGGACTGCACTGACCGCACTTTCACTTTAGCTAATCTTTCTTCAGGGAGACCCTATATGATA
>DAQQ01000072.1:0-4121 GCA_002508465.1 Methanosarcina sp. UBA7
GAATTGATAGTTGAGGTAAATTATATCCCTGAAAAGAAAAAAGTTTTCAGTCCTGCAGAAATCGAAAAATTTGTGCTGAGAATCCGTGATAAATGCGGCAGCTTTGAGGCTCAACTTCCTGAAAATATAAAGTGCGAAGTCACCTTTAAGAATTTTGGAGAAAAAACTTACAAAACCAGCCAGCCTGATTTTGAACTGGAACCAAGGGAACTGGAAGAAATTCAGGTTGCTTACCGTTTCTACGTTGAATACTACATATAACCCGTATTACGCTTAATCCGGTAGTTTCAAATCTGCAGTTTAAAACCAGATTAAGGAAGAGTTGATCGGTCAGCGAATAAATTAGAGAGTTCAGATTCGTGAATATTTCAGAATCGAAGAGCTAGAAACAATGAATATAAAAACTTGTTTTATAATTATATTAAGTTTATATTGAACAATACCAAGAATATAACGAATATCCCAGTTTTAAAATTTGTAAGTATGGTGTAAATTTATCGAGGTGGATTAAACATGAAGAAAAAACTTTCTCAATTATTACTTATTGTTTTCTTCACAATTCTTTTCGTTCCAATGATATTATTATCGAGAGAACTCGATTTTGGAATTATTTCAATGTCAATTTTTGGATCACTAATAGGATCTCTGATTCTATATTTTGTTATAACCCTAATTGTAAATGTATACAATAGGTTACATCCTTTTTGATTTTTCCTGTTCATTCTTCAGTTCAAAAACGATAGAAGTTTATCCGAGTTAATTAAATCCGTTTTCTCTTTTTGGGAAATTCTGGACGTATTAATTAGTGAAAACGTTCAAATGAGTAGGCAAAAATATCTTCCTGTAACAACATAAATTATAAAGAAGGGATGAATCTACGACTGAAAATCTGAAAAAAGCCCTCCTGCAGAAATGCGAAAGTATGGATATACCCGTGGTTGGGGTTGCCAGTGTTGAGAGATGGAATAACCCTCCTTTTTTACCATGGATGCCTGAAGAGTTCTATCCTCAGTCAATATATCCCGAAGCAAAATCAGTGATAGTTATAGGATTGCCAGTACCTCTACCAGTGTTGGAAACTTCCCCCTCTTTATATTACCGTGAACTGTACAATACTATAAACAATTTACTGGATCAGTACACATATAGACTTGCTAACTTCCTGACCGAGAGAGAATATCCATCTATTTTCATACCTAGAGATGGGTACGGAAGCATTCAGGTACTCCTGGAAAATCCCATTGCCTTCTTTTCTCACAGGCATGCTGCTTTGCTCGCTGGATTGGGCACTTTTGGGGTAAATAACACTATTATTACGCCTCAATATGGCCCCAGAGTCCGCTTTGGTTCAATTCTGTCCACAGCCGAGCTTCCTCCGGATCCGATATTGGAGACTGAACTTTGCACTCGCTGTATGCGTTGTGTAAAAATGTGTCCGTCAAAAGCTCTTAATAAGGAAGATTACCCCAGCGGATTAACAGATAAAAAAGCCTGTTCCTATTATAGCGCTGAATTAAACAAGCGTCACATTTCACCTTGCGGTATATGTATCAAGGTCTGTCCGGTAGGAAATGATAGAGTAGTATATAATAGGGAAAATAATTCAATATACGTAGACGAGAATCTTTTTGCCAATCACCATAAAGCCTGGAAGCATGTTAGATCTTATGGCGGAAAATTATAGGTTATATCTGAGCCTATCCCAAAAGACACTTTACTCTTAATCGTTGGGGAATTCTCAGAGTTGTTTTCATGATTATGAGCTTGATTAATATTCAAAATACAATGTACAAGAAGCAAATTCCAAGTTTTTGGATGAACTCTCTTATTATGTAACACTATTAAGACAAACTTTTGGTAAAGTAGCGATACTATACGATTTCTCGACTTCTGAAGTTATGTTATTAATTTTGGCAAAACCTTAATTCAATTAATGTTTGTTCCTTATTTAAAGTTCATTATGTATTATATTATTTAAATATTAATATTTACATAAAATATCTGAAATCGGTACTTTTTTTATGAGTTTTTGATTGATTGCAGTCAATTGCAAGCGTAATTGGTGGTAACTTCGGCAATTTAAAAGTCACAGATTGACTCATAAAAGACGAAAGGAAGGTAATCAGTATGATAAACACTATCAAGCGCCACGTTCAGTATCTATGCATCATATTGTTGCTGTTGACCTGCTGTGTGCACGCTGCGCAGAACGAAGATCATCACGTCAAGAATATTGTTCTGGTTCATGGCGCCTGGGTAGATGGTTCCGGCTGGAAAGGAGTTTATGACATTCTTGTCAGGGATGGCTACAACGTCAGCATCGTCCAGGAGCCCGAGACTTCATTCCAGGAAGATGTCAACGCTACGAAGCGCGTCCTTGCTCTACAAGACGGACCGTGCATTCTTGTCGGTCACAGCTATGGAGGGTCCGTAATTACGGAAGCGGGAAATGATCCGTCGGTTGTCGGTTTGGTATATATTGCGGCTCATATGCCAGATGCTGGAGAGAGTGAGGCTATTGACGGAAAGCTCTTCCCAAGTGATCTTAGTAAGTCTACCGCTATAAAAAAGACAGCAGATGGTTTTGACTACCTTGACCCCGCGCAGTTTCATGAGTATTTCGCAGCCGACCTACCTACAGAGCAAGCCGCTTTCATGGCGCGTTCGCAGGTGCTGATCGCCGATGCCAATTTTAAAACAGCCATTACCACACCTGCATGGAGAAGTAAACCGAGCTGGATGTTGGTGCCGACAAAAGACAGAACAATCAACCCCGACCTTGAAAGGTGGTATGCTACACGGGGTAACAGCCAGACTGTCGAAGTCCCAGGTGCCAGCCACTCGGTCTACATCTCCAGGCCGAAGGAAGTTGCAGCTCTGATCGAAGAAGCTGCATCGCATGCTCGGGATAAAAAGTGCGTTGCGACCGTCAAATAATAAAAGAGCAATATTCTGGCTCTGGAAAAATAAAGGAAGGTAAAAAAATGACTATCACAGTCACAAAACCGTTTTGTGATGGAATTGTTCCAGACAATCTCGCCAAATGCTGCAAGCGTTTCCTCGGTCCCTGCAAAGGTGCAATTTTTAGCCACTGGATACACAGAGGCTACAACACTATTATGACGTCTCATGACGTCTCGCTCGGAATCAAGCAGGGACCATCGTCAGTGGGAGAACTAAGGTGACTTATTTTCGGAAACCTAGGATCTACTGAACAGCTGTTTCCAACGTATATTTAGAAAAATATTTGATATGTAATTGGCCTGCAGGATGCGTCGGTTGTCGCGATGACCGATAGGTTCTCGCAGGCGATAAACAAACCCTTACTTGTGAATTTATATACATCCGCCGGCACTGGTAATGGAATGGGCAGCATCATGACTGCCCATCAAAACAAAACGCTGCTGATCATTACCCCTATTTTTGCCATAAGCCCAGTGAAAATGCAGTGTTTACGTCTTCTACTGGCATTTTAACTTTTTTCTTATTGTTTTGCAGGTAGTAATCAGACTTGAACCATTGCAGGTAGTAATCGGACTGAACCATTAGTTGTTTATGCTCTACCCCTTCTTCCCTAAACAGTTGCACATTGCATTTACTGCCATTTCGTCACAGGCATTTGAAACCAGGATATAGATCCTGTATGTCATTCTTTGTGTGAACAATCTACTCATCTTATCCTGAAGACTATTGGCCTCACCTTTTTCAGCATAATATATCTCCGCACTTGTCATGACCTTATTGCAATACCTTCAAGCAGGAAAAAAGCCTTTTTAGCATTACTATCGCCATCACCAAAGAATTTCTTCTTCTTTACAAAATAGTTTTCAACCGGACTGTATTTTTGTTCCATTTTATCACTTCACATTGTTGATTTTTAATCAAACTCATTAATACTGCGGCACCTTTATGTGATTTTGGTTGAAAAAACACAATCAAGAAACTTGGAATAAGTTGATAGAAGAGGGTTAAAAAGGAATAATATAATTGGACTGGAAACAAAAGTGTAGAATTAATAATCACGAAAAGTCTACCATGGAAACCTGTACCTATCAAAATAGCCTCGTATGTTGGCTCTGTATTCCTCTGAGCCAAGGCTTTTCCTGAGTCATGTGTAATAT
>DAQQ01000285.1:0-7333 GCA_002508465.1 Methanosarcina sp. UBA7
AATTAAACAGTCTAAATTAAACAATCTAAATTAAACAGTCTAACTTGAACAGTCTAAATTAAACAGTCTAACTTGAACAGTCTAATTCTAAGATCTAATTATTTGAGGGGTAATATATGCAGATCACAGAAGAAATGAGCATGAATATAATAGAAGAACTCAATGGAAACATTGAAAATATAGCTTTAAAACTGAGAGGTTTTATTAGAGATCAGGTAACGGGTTTTAAGAAAAAAGGAATAGTTATAGGAGTTTCGGGAGGAATTGACTCAGCTGTAGCACTTACACTATGTGTACAGGAACTGGGAAAAGAAAACGTGTATGGACTTCTCCTTCCTGAAGAGGAATCCGCTCCTTCCAGCAAGACCCTGGGAGCAGAGATCTGTGAAAGCCTTGGAGTGTCATATGAAGAAGTGCCCATTTCTCCTATTCTAAGATCGCTTAATATCTATGATAAGAAAGAACAGATTATAAAAAGAGTCTGCCCTGAATATGATATCAGAATACATAAAACTTCGTTAGTTCTGCCTGATTTTCTTAACACAGGATCGCTAAACGTCCCCTATATCCGCTTAGTAAAAAATAATGAAACCATTGGAAAGTACAGGCTAAAAGCTACCGATTATCTTGAATTAATAGGCTTGCAGGGCGTCAAACAGAGATCTAGAATGCTCGTTCAATATATGTATGCTGAAACGTTGAATTATGCAGTTTGCGGTACGACCAACAAGACCGAAGTAGTTCTTGGTCAGTTTGTGAAATATGGGGATGGGGGGGTAGATCTTGAACCTCTGGCAGACTGTTATAAGACCCAGGTCTATGCTCTGGGGAGATATCTGGATATCAACAAAGAAATTATGAAACGTCCTCCAAGTGCTGATACCTGGAGCCACTACACAACTGATGAGGAATTTTACTGGCGCATGCCGATTCAGATCATGGATCAGATGCTGTATGCCCAGGAACATCAGTTGCCCCTGCAAGTAATTGAAAAGAGCACCGGGCTGTCCAGAGAGACAATCGAAAAAGCCCAGAAGCATATCAATAGGATAAGAAATAATACAGAATATATACGAGCTGCGCCGCCTGTTTGCGATATCAACAGGTAAAAACTGTGAAAATGCCTGTAGACAACATTAAAAAGTGTGAATATGAATACCAGGGTCTCAGTTGTTGAATGCCAGGACTATTCGAGTGCTAAAGAATCGGTAAAAGAAGCGTTAAACCTGATAGGCGGGCTTGAGAAAATTATAGTTCCTGGCAGCCGCGTGCTTCTCAAACCCAATGTGCTTTCTATTCGACCGCCAGAGGATGCCGTTACCACCCATCCGACGATAGTATCTGCTATGTGCGAGCTTGTCTCGGAAGCAGGAGGCATTCCAGTTATAGGAGACGGGTCCGGTATTGTGAAACCCGGATCCACTACGACTTCGCAGGCGCTTAAAGTGTCTGGTATTGAGGGTGTTGCTTTCGATCATAGGGTTGAGCTGATCAATTTTGAGACGTCAGGTTTTATTGAGATTGATGTTCCGAATGCAAGTCAGTTTTCTCATCTGTACATCTCAAAAGCCGTACTTGAGGCAGATGTAGTAATCTCTCTTCCAAAGCTCAAGACCCATGAACTCACACTGTATACAGGGGCAGTTAAAAATTTCTTCGGCGCCGTACCTCAGAAAACAAGAAAACAAGCTCATTTCCTGGAAGACCGCCGCCGTTTTGGAGAAGCAATTGTTGACATATATTCTGTTGTCAAGCCTCAGCTTGCAGTTATGGATGGAGTGGTTGGAATGGAAGGAAATGGTCCGTCCAATGGCACACCTATCTTTGCAGGCGTAATTATGGCAAGTTATGACTGTGTATCCCTGGATATTGTAGCCTCTGAGCTTATAGGAGTCGATCCTTTAAAGGTTCCTACAAATATAGCTGCAATCAAAAGAGGTTTCGGAACCGAGCATCCTGAGATTGTTGGGATACCGCTGGAAAAAGCAAAGGTCAGGTTCAAAAGCCCTGAAGGCGGAATTACGGCTTATATACCAGCTTTTCTTATGAGAATCCTTAGAAAACAGTTAGCTGTAAGGCCTATTATTAACACTTCAAAATGTGAACTTTGTAGAGCCTGCATTTCGAACTGTTCAGCGCATGCCATTGAGAAAATAGACAGTGTACTCAAAATTAACGAAGAGAAATGCATTCACTGTTATTGCTGCCGTGAACTTTGCCCTAATGATGCGGTAGAAATAAAAAAATCACTGCTTATGAAGCTTGTAACCAGAAGTAAAAGTTAACAGGAGAGTTATAGTTAGCATAAGAGTCGCCTGAGAGTATGTATGATTAAACATGATGGACAGTATACTCACTAAGCATGATGGACAGTATACTCGGCAGATTATTAATGCCAAAATTAATTAGGCGTAAATAAGTAATTTATTTGGTTATATATTATTTATCAAAATGCCAATGAAAAAGCATAAAAAATTTAATAGGAATGTATTATAAAATAATTTGACAGAAAATAATTAGACAGAAAATAACTTGACAGAAAAGTTATGTAAAATAATTTAATCGGGAAAATTGTATAAATATCTAGATAGAAATGGGGGGTATAGCGTGACTACTGTAGTATCTAATAGAGATAAAGTAGCCTTTGGAGAAATCGCAGATCATTACCACAGTAATAAACTCCTGTTTGGTATAAAATATTTTAAAAATTGGATTCTGGAACAGCTTGCCTCATTCATTCCCGTTCCTTCCTGGAGGGCAAAACTGCACAGAATGAGGGGTGTAAATCTTGGGCATAATGTATATGTTGGCTATAATGTGGTTTTTGATCGAATCCATCCCGAATTAATTACAGTAGGAGATTACTCTGAAATCGGGGACCGATGCATATTATCTGCTCATACGAGAGGGAGTTTGACTACAAGACAGGCATATCCGAGAACTATGGCTCCCATAAAAATCGGACGTGGAGTTTGTGTAAACCCTGGATGTATAATCACTCAGGGCGTAGAAATAGGGGATAACTCAATAATAGGTATCGGATCCGTAGTTAGCCGCGATATCTCTTCAAATAGTCTTGCTCTGGGCTATCCGGCAAGAGTTGTTAAAAAACTTGAAGGTGTAGGTGAACTTAAAACCTGATTTTAATACTTTGATCGTGCACTATTAGCTAGTTGATGTTATTTCCAAATGTTTTTAGTGGCGTATCATATTTGCAATTAGTAAGGTTAATAGCATGCTTGATGCACGAAACGTAGGGAATTTCTAGCACTGGAAAATTACTCATGAAAATATCAACCGCATAATGGCGGACGATTGAATAATGCTGAGTAACCAAAAGTTTGATTTCGAATTTACGAAACTCTCGGCATACTATCTTATCCATAGATTACATGCTTATTCTAATTTTTTACAACGGAACTATAATTCTAAATTCAAATAGTATTATGTTTGAAACAACATAACAAAATAGTTTATCAATCGAGCATTACACCCTGTTTTTTTTAATTAAATAAGATAAAGTTTCTTTCCAGTTGTATCAAAGATTGGAAATACCTCAGCTGGAGTCATGAGAGAATCTTAGCGCAAATTGAACAAAATAAAGACTATAAGACACTGTCAAAAAAGGATATTTTGCAGGCTGATATTAAAATATTCAGTAATTTGGTTAACTATAGGATTTTGAGACATAAGCTTTGTATCAGCCTGCAAAACGAAATTGATTGAAAAGTTAAAAAAGATTTCGATTTTTCACCAAAACTCTATTGAAGCCTGAAGGTTGTGTTGCAAAAAGTTTCTTTTCGCAATTGAGGTTAAAACTGGTATTTTTGTGTTCATAACCGCATCTGCAATCACTTTTAGCAGAATAATTTATGCTTGTGGATTGAGGTAAAAGAAAAATGGGTTGATTAACGTTGATACAGAATGAAAAGGTCGTCCAGTGTCATCTGGTTGATATTACCATGATTAATATTCAGCAGGATAAATGCTTGCTTTTTTGTGCAAGTAATGCAAGTCAGCTCAAGTTGCGCTGAAGCTCGGAACAAAAAACATGGAAACCACTTTACGATCATTTGAGAATAATATCAACCAGATAACAGAGGACAACCAGTACTTTCAACTATTTTATTTTTCGGTTTTGTAGTTTAGCTCAAAACCGTACTTACTCAGGGCAAAGAGTGCGATCATTATTATGGAACAAATGAAAAAAACCGATACAAAAGATGCCATCAGATAATTAAAGACTCCGGTTTCCCGAAAACCTGTGTCCATCATTGAAAATAAACTAATCTTCTCCTTGTACAATGGATAAAGGTACTCACAGCCTCCTTCACTTATGTCATCGAGCAACAGGTGAGAAGCAAACGCAGCCTCTGCAAGAAGTCCGAGATACACTGCCCTGTCAGACTTCCTGTATTTAATATATCCTGCAATAATCCCAAACAGGACTGCTGAAAGACTGAATAAAAATGAATGTGTCGGAATCGGGCCGACCCAGCAATGTTCCATAGTACCGTTTACTAGTAAACTATGAATGACCATAATATCCGGGAATAATGCACAGACACTGCCTACAGACATCAGAAATAATAAATTCGTTGAACCCTTAAAAGAGAGTTCCCCTCGAAAAAACGATCTGATAGCAGCAAAGACTGCTACTGCACTTATACAGAATACAAAGAATAACACATGTACAATCGGATAAGGCATAAGAAAACACTTAAGATTTCTAAAGGTAACAGTTTTTAGGTTTGGATAAAGTTGACCTCCAACATATTTAAAATTTTTTAATGTTTGCGCGGGAAGTATTTATCTTTAGAAAATTTCTTTACAGGAGTTAGTTAACATTAAAGACGCCTCACAAACTCAGGAAATAGTTATTCTTTGCCAGCTTACTTGCTCGGAGAGTACCTTAAAGAGGAATTAGCTCGACAAGCATTCCGTCTTCGAATGGATATCTTTCAATAATAGTAAGCCTTGATCCTGAGGGTTCCAGTTCTTCTTTAATGCTTTCTTTTAATTCTTCAAGTACCCACCAGGCGACCTCGATTTTTCCATTTTTCACTTCAAATAGTTCGGATGGAATTTCCAGATTTTGCAAAGTTTTTTCTGCAAGCTCCTGGTCTCCTCCTTCAATTACCCCATACACCAGAGTGCCGTCGTCGGTGATTTCGTCGAACTCTCTTGCAGTGTTCTTTGCAATCCTCTGAAATCTTTTGCGGAGCTGAACTGCATCTTTATAAACTGAAGAACAAAAATGGGCCTTTTTACACTTCGTAAGAGCAGTCCTTGCAAATTTACAGGACCCTGCAGCCGCACTGGACGTGTCTGATTCAAGACAAAAACCATTCTTCAAGAGAGCTTCCGAGTTATTGTCCGAAAATTCGAGTTCATTCAAATTAAGGAAAACTCCAGTTTCTTCTGTAAAAGCTGCAACCTTCTCCGACCCTTCAAGAGCGGGAATCTCGATTCCGGCTTCGATTCCGAGTTCCTTTGCATTTTGTAGAGCATCTGCGTATTGACTGTTCTTAAGGTCATTCCAGTATTCCTGCGGAGGATGGAAACGGATTTCATCAAGGCCTGCATCTGCAAGCTTTTCAAGAATCTGCCTTCCAGGAGCCAGGGAAGTATAGAGATGGATGTGATGCCCTTTTCCGAAAGAAGTCTTGAGCATTCGGATATAATACAGAACTCTTTCAAGCTTTAGTAAGGGCTCTCCACCTGTAATTCCTGTCCCAAGAGCATTCATAAGCTCGGCTTCTTTCAGTAAATCCTCATCGCTGTTTACAGGTCTTTCATTCGCAAAAACAAGGTCTTTTCCTCGCCTTTCATCAGAAAGAGGGCAGTAAAAGCAGCTCCTGAGGCAAAGGCCTGTTACGAAAAGAACCATTTTGGCGCCTTTCTGGCAGAGTCTACACCCTTCGGAGAGATAACTGTAAAAAGAACCGGTTTCATCTTCAGTGAACTTTTCCATACCTGATCCTGCATATTCTTTTTTTATATATAAGGCTTGTTTTTGACTCCAGATTGAAAGTATGGAGACGCCTTTATAAAGAAGGAGCTTTTTTCGGAAACTGATATAACCATGAGGTGCTAAAGGTTCACTGATCATTGATGTCAGAACAAAATGGATACGTCGTGGTTTTCGGCTGCAAAAGATGCGGAAAATGCAAAGATGTCTGTCCTGTAGGTGCAATATATGAGGAAAATGAGCTTGCGAAAATAGACCCCAAGAAATGCACCCTTTGTATGAAATGCATAGATGAGTGCACGAACAGGTCCATTATCTATATGGAATAAGACGTTAAAGGTGTTAACATGGGAAAAACTCCGATTGACGTGATAGGAATTTTTACTCAAGTGGAAGAATTTCAGGCTGAAATGGAAAAACTAACAGCTCATGGAAAAATAATAGATATTACCGTCCCGATTTCCCCTTTTACACGGACTTTTCCCGGAGACCCGATACCTGCAATTGAGAAGATCTGTACTCTTGAAGAAGAAGGCTATGCTGTATCAAAGTTGAGTCTTGGAAGCCATACAGGCACACATGTCGATGCTCCTTCTCATATCCTGAAAAATGGCCTGACTATTGACAAACTGGAACTAAAAAGCCTCATGGGTCCGGCCCTTATTCTCGACTTTTCATCACTGTCAGGTGAACTGACTGCTGGCATTCTTGAAAAGGCATTTCAGAACATGGGAGCTCCTGAAAATATCCAGATCCTCCTTCTGAAAACAGAAGCCTTTTCTCGGAAACAAGGAAATGCAGGTAACCTTAGTACACAAAGTACAGAGTCAGATCCTCAAAGTATGGAACTCGGGAAGGAAAAATCTGGCTCTACGTACCTTGAAAAAAACGGAGCAGCCTGGATTGTTGAAAAAGGCTTCAGAACGGTCGGAATTGACGATTTTTCGGTGGATAATTTTTATTCCGAAACTCTACCTGCTCACCACATCCTTCTTTCAGGTAGTGTGAACATAGTAGAATGTCTTGAACTCAGCTCCGTACGAGCAGGAACTTATTTCTTCCTCTGCCTTCCCATTAAAATTGAAGGTTGTGACGGCGCACCTGCAAGAGCCTTATTGATATCTTATTCTTGATTATCACTTTTGAGATTCCATTTTGAGTTTCCACTTTGAATTTTACTTTTGAGTTTCCACTTTGAGTTTCACTTTTGAGTTTCNNCACTTTTGAGTTTCACTTTTGAGATATTAATTTTGAATTTCATTTTTAAGTTTCCACTTTGAATTTTCACATTTAAACTATTACTTTTGGTTCTGATTTTGGATCATCATTTTTGATTTTTCATTTCTTTTTGTTTTTGAACTA
>DAQQ01000285.1:7341-9131 GCA_002508465.1 Methanosarcina sp. UBA7
AACCGGATACTCAATTACAACTCCTGTCTTTTCAGGAGATAAAGGTGTCAGGATGTTTTCCCGGCTCTCCCAGGGCACCCACGCTCCTTTAGAATTTTGCTCGCCTTTTATAAAGTGTACCGGCTTTCCTGCAAGAAATAATCTTTTTTTAACTCCGTTTTTATACTGGTAGATAATAGTGTTATTTTCAAGAACCCATTCCGAATCGTGAAGCTGTCCATTGCATTCGGGATCGGGGTCCACTCCGAAGCTAATATACCTGACTGAAGAAGGAAAGGAAAATTTGAGGGTACACATTGCCCCTTCAGGACTATGACTCTCAGCAGAATCTCGGGCATACCCTTCCTGAATTGAACGGATCGACAGAGAAGCAGCCTCAACCTGGGACTTAATCTGCGCCTCTTCCAGGACAGGACTCGCGTTATGCCAGGCCTGAAATGCTATAATTAGCACTGCCGCAAGCAGACTTAAGTACACAACTAATTTGAGAGGGATAGTATCTGCAGCAGTAGTATCGGAAGCAAGATTTCTCATATAAGAATTAACATGCCATACACATTAAAAAATTTTACTTGACGTTTAATAGATAATCTCTGATTAATAGATTATGTGTGAGTACCGACAAATTTCATCAACATATAGTCTTTGATTAACAAATAACTTTGATAATAACAAAGTAAAAAGGAAAACTTGAAGGATAAAGAACAATTAAAACATAAAAAATAAAGAAGAAAAGAATAAATTATCAGAAGATAAAATTACATCATATCAAAAGATAATGAAAAATACAAGGAGGGTTTGGGATAGAAGAAGAACGTAACGAAAACGTGCTCTATGTACCTTTTTCGGAAGAACAGCTTGCCGAAATAAAGAAATATGCTAGCATGAGTGGCATGGAAGTTGAAGAATTTATAAAGAGCGTTTGCCTGGCTCACTGCCTCCAGCAAATGGAATGCCTTTATGGGGAAAAGCCAGACGCACCTGAGGCTGTAGGAGGCACTGCAAAACCAGAAAGTGGAGTAGAAGTAGTAAGGAAAATTGAATTTAAAGGCCAAAAAACAGGTACGACTTCAAAAGATCTACTTAATGGGCCACTCGTTCTGGATCAGCAGTGTATTATGGATTTATTTGCAATCAAAAGAGAATTTGGTAATCTTTCAAATAATGAGATTATTACTATCGCCCTGAAACTAGGTTTGAACCAGCTAGGTATAGCTCTTGGGCTACTTAAAAACAAACTGAAAGAGTAAGAAAGCATAGTAAGAAAGCGTAGGAAAAAAGGAAGGATAGATATAAAAATCCTTTTCAGGTAGCTTTTTTACAGTTGCAGTTTACTAATTCTTATTACCAAACCTTGCTGTCCTTCCTTATNNTATCGTCAAACCTTAATGTCCTTAGTCAGGATTTTCAAGTTTACCTTTATACCATTCTAAGAAGCGGTCAATGGCCCTGCGGCGGTGAGAAACCTTATTTTTCTCGGCGTCTCCGAGTTCTCCGAAGGTCGCACCCTGGTACTCGAAAATCGGGTCATACCCAAAGCCGCCTGTACCTCTTTCTTCATATGCGACTTTTCCTTCAACTATACCTGGGAAAACCAGAGGCTCTTTTCCGGGCTCGCAGTATCCTATAACGGTCTTGAAATACGCTGTCCTGTCGGTTTCCCCTTCCATGAGCTTAAGTACTTTCGGATTTCCGAGTCTGTCCTCTATGAAACGAGAATAAGGACCTGGAAAGCCATTTAAGGCTTTTATGAAAATTCCGGAATCGTCTACCATTACAGGCATGTTCAG
>DAQQ01000285.1:9145-14242 GCA_002508465.1 Methanosarcina sp. UBA7
TTTTTGTCCTGAATTACTTCAATCCCAAAAGTCTTGAGGATGTCCCTTACCTCGGCAAATTTGCCTTTATTTCCCGTAACAAAAACAATTTTATGCATAACGAGCCCTCTTTTTTATCTCTTCAACACGATTGAGTACTTCCTCTGAACCTACAAAAGTTCTCTGGTATCCTTTTTTGAAAGCTTCGATTAGAGCCTCATAGTTGCGGTGGGTACTCTCAAAAGTCTGGAAAAGTACATGTACATCTACCCCTCTGGACTCAAGTCCGTTGTCGAAATACGCAAGCCCGAAATCAATGAGATAAAGCCTTTCACCTGCAAGCAGGAGGTTTGAGGTAGTAAGGTCTCCATGTATTATACCCGCACTGTGGAGTTTTCCTATAAGTTCCCCTACTTTTTCGGAAAGCTCTGAAGTTACCAGGTACTTTATGGGAACGCCATCAATATACTGCATCTTGAGCTTGAAATCTTCCACATCATAGATAATAGGCGTAGAGACTCCACTGCGTCGGGCTTCAGACATCAGGCGGGCTTCTGTCCGGTTTCTTTCTGTCCTGATCCTTTCATCAATTTCCTTATGTCTGTAAGCCTTCGGGACTCTTTCCTTAATAAGTACTTCCTTTCCTTCAGGTCCTTCTTCAAGGTAAACAACAGCTTCGGCTCCGTTATCCAGTGTTTCCCCAAGCTTGAGGGAAGTGTCAGGAGAGATTTCAGGAATTTTTTTCGTTGCTTCTTCCCGGATCCATGTCACTTTCACATCATCAGTCCTGTAACTTGGGTTTACACGGGAATCTTCAAGGGAAAGTGTGTTTCCGGATTTATACATCAGAAGCCCTGTATATGCAATCATTGTCCCGTTATCTCCCATGAAGCGTTTTTCGGGCACATAGAACTTCGCACCTCTGGCTTCACACATATCGTTTAACATTTCTCGGAGCCTTGTGTTTGCCCCAACTCCTCCTGCCAGCAGGACTTCTTTTTTTCCGGTGTGAGCAAGGGCTCGTTCTGCAACCTCAACAACCATTGCAAAAGCTGTTTCCTGGTAAGAAAAGCAGACATCCTCAAGAGGAGCTTTTTTCAGAGCTTCGCTAGCTGCAGTGGAAAGCCCGGAAAAGGAAAGGTCCATGCCTTTTACCACATAAGGGAGATGGATATATTTCTTTGCGTCCTTTGCATATGCCTCGATCTTTGGCCCTCCCGGATGAGGCAGGTTAGCCCCTCGTGCAAACTTATCAAGGGCATTTCCTAGCCCTATATCCAGTGTTTCCCCAAAGACTCTATACCGTCCTCCCATATAGGAAATAACCTGAGAATTGGCCCCACTTACGTAAAGAACGACAGGGTCCGTTGCAGATGTTCTCCAGATCCCAATTTCTATGTGAGCGATACAGTGATTGACCCCTATAAGAGGGATGCCAAGGGATATTGAAAGCAATCTGGCTGCTGTTGCAACCGTCCTCAGGCACGGCCCAAGTCCAGGCCCCTGGGAGAAAGCTATTCCATCAATCTCAGAAGGCTCGACTCCCTTTTCTTTTGCCTCTGCAAAGAGTCTCTTTATAACGCTAGCTGCATACTTTGCATGGTGCTGGGCTGCTTCCCTGGGATGAATTCCTCCGGCGATGGGTTTGTATGTCTCTGTGACCTCGGCAATAATCTCTGTCTCGGTCACGATTGCGGCACTAAGGTTCCAGGCAGTGCCCTCGATTCCAAGGATGAACGTGTTTTTCAAGGCTTACAGTCTCCTTCCAGTCCTTTTTGCTGTCACTGCCTTCGATAATACAGGAGAGAACTTATATACGTTTGCTTTTCCTGGACATTAAACGGCTTTTTCAAGTTTTTTCCAAGACTTTAAAAATTTTCGAGCTTTTGCACACTTTCTTCCATAGGTTCGGGAGAGAACAGGCTTCTTTCAAGCTTTTCACCAAACTCCTCAAGTATGGATGCAGGAATATCGAAATCAGGGTATGGAGGAGTAAGAGGTTCAAGCTCTTCTTTGTTCGGTTTGCCTTGCCTTAAACCGGGCAAGAGCAGGATGAAAACCAAAAACAGAATAAAGACTATGTACTCTCTGCCGTAAATCGGCCATGAAATGCGCCCTGCGGGAGAAAAAAGGTAATTTAAATAGGATGCGGGCCAGGAGATAATTGGAATGGACAACACTGCCGGATTGGACAGCAGAAAACCGAATATAAAAAGGAAAATTAACCCGAAACTAAGTTTTTTAAGCAGGCGATTTGTCCTTGAATCAAGCCACCATTCCCACCAGGTAGGATTCAAAGGGCCTGTACGAAGATTTTTCAGTAGCAAGGCTGCAGGCTTTTTAACTTCGGTTGGGGGATCCATTCTCAGGCATTCATCCAGCCTATCGGCGGCTTTTCGGAAGTAGTGCGCCCGACAGTAAAAAAGCCCCAGAAAATAAAGGGCATAAGTTTTCAATTCATGATCTTCGGACCTTTGCCGAATAGCTGCTTTTTCAAGTTTTCCTGCAGCTGCAAGAAGCATAGACCTGAAGCGTGCACTGTTTTCCTCAAAAGAAGCTTCTGCATACATATACCTTGCGTATGCATCCCAGAGCAACAGTCTTAGATCTTCCGTATCCAGGGCAAGAGATCGCCTGAAAGACTCAAGTGCTTCCTCACAGGCCTGTTCTTCAAGTTCTACCCGACCTTTCAGGTTTCTTGAGAATGCATTTTCAGGGGCTTCTGCAATCGAAGACTCGAGTTCTTTTAATGCGCCCCTGCTGTTTCCGAGCCTGAAGTAAAGTTCTGCAAGCCCGTTTCTTGCATGAGAGTTTTTTGGGTTTATATCAATTGCTGTTCTGTACGCCTTGAGTGCTCTTTCGAAATTTTCCAGCTTGAAATAGGCAAAGCCCAGCAGGCACGAAGGTAAATCCGAGTTAATCTCGTCAGCTGGCAGTTCCTCAAGGATTGGAATGGCTTTCTCAAACTCCTGCAGCCTTATAAGTGCAAAAGCTTTCATGACTGAAGCCTGAATATTTTTAGGGTTGAAGGTAAGAATTCTATCAAACGCTCTCAGAGCTTTTTCCCACTCTCCACAATGCGCAAAAACCAGGCCTTTTCCGGAACATGCAATATTCTCAGCTTTCGAGAGTTTCCTTACGTTTTCAAAAGCCTTTAAAGCATCCTGATACCTGCCAAGGGTGTCCAGAGCAAGCCCTTTAGCATTCCAGAGAATTTCCAGCCTGAAATCCTGTTCATCAGGGTTCAAAATCCCAGAATCTTTGCGCTTCTCGTTTTTTGTGTATTTCTCTGTTCTTGCGGCTACATAAAGAGCATTCTCGGCATCCTCGAGCGTTGCCAGGGCTTCTTCATATTTTTTCAGGCAGAGAAGAGTAACTCCCTTGCAAACTCTGGGAAATGAATTTTCAGGTTCTTTTTTCGTAGCATTGTCAAAGGCTTTAAGAGCTTCACTATATTCTCCCAATCCGGCAAAAGCAAACCCTCGGTACTTCCAGCTCTCATCCCCAGTTTCTCCCTCAGGAAGCCCCCCGGACAATTCGAGATATTTTTTTAAAGCTGTCTGGAGCTGACTTTCATGAGCTTCATCAAAGTTTTTATTTTGACGTTTGAGTTGGAAGAGAGTTGCACCCCTGTTATATCGTGCAGGGAGACTTGCATAGTTAAGTTCGAGAAGGGTCTCATAGACCTCAAGAGCTTCACCGTATCTTCCAAGCTTATAGAGTGCGTTTCCCTTTCCGTTCCAAGCAAAAAGGCTTTCGGAATCAAGTCTGATAGCCTTTTCGAAGCTCTCAAGAGCTTTTGGATAATCCCCAAACGTATAATATACCTCTCCAAGGCCGCTCAAAACACCACAATTTTCAGTTCCCGAAGAGAGAGCTTTTTCATAAGCCTGTAAAGCTTCATGAGGCTTCCGCATAGCTAGAAAGCAGTTGCCTGTTCCTTTCCATCCCTCTGGACTTAAAGGCTCAATCTCAAGAACTTTTCTGAAAGTGTCAAGAGATTCCTGGTACCTTCCAAGTACCAGTAAGGCTTTTCCTTTGCCGACATTTGCTTCTATAAGAGAGTTATCCAGCTCAAGAGCATTTTCAAAAACATCAAGAGCCTCCGGGAACCTACCAAGCTGTCCAAGAAGCTTCCCCTTTTCTAGCCTGTTTTTTGCATTTCCCGGCTCAAGAATCAGGCTTTTTTCAAAAGCTGAGAGAGCTTCCTCTTTTCTTCCCATGCCTTCGAGAATTCTTCCCTGGGTTTCCCAGGTCGCGGCAGACGAAGGTTCGAGTTCCAGAGCCCTTTCACAGGTTCTTAAAGCTTCTCTCCTTCTGCCCAGAGCAAGATATGCTTTTGCCTCGCCTTCCCATGCTCCTGAATGCGAAGGTTCCAGTTTCAGTGTTTTTCCATAAGCCTCTAATGCTTCTTCATTTCTCCCAAGCATGGATAAGGTTATTCCTCTATAGTACCAAACTTTCAGGTTTTCGGGATTTAACTCGGTAGCTCTGGTAAAAGCCTCAAGTGCCTCTTCATCTCGTGAGAGTTGTTTTAAAGCAAGTCCGCTGTAGTACAGAGCACCGATATGCTTTTCATCTCTCCCAAGTACACCGCTAAAAGCCTCAAGAGCCTGATCTGGCATGTTAAGGTACCCTAAGGTAAGTCCTTTGAGATATCTGGCAGGAATATTGTCAGGGTCATAATCAAGTGCCTTTCCAAAAGCCTGAAGAGCTTCTTCCGGTCGGTCCAGGTAACGAAGTATATTTCCCCTGTATTGCCACGCAACGCTATCCTCAGGACTAACCTCAAGTACGGCATCAAAAGCCTCAAGCGCCTTCTCAAAATTTTTCTCCGCGCCGATCTGGTTTTTCAAGTTCAAAAGAGCAAGAGCTCTACTGTACCAGGCTCTGGCATAAAGAGAATTCATAAGCCCTCGGAATCTTTGAGTAAAATTTAGTTAATAAAATTCATTTAGTTATATACGATACCTGTAATAAATACGTATATAAGAGAATTATTATAAATATGGGCGCAGAAAATAGTTACTGATTTAATTTTCAGCAGTTTGTCAGTTTATTTAAATTCAAGCCTGGATAGTCCTCCCAAGACGGAACTCGGGAAGTAAACTTATCTGT
>DAQQ01000285.1:14381-19897 GCA_002508465.1 Methanosarcina sp. UBA7
GTCCTCCAGAGACGGGACTCGGGGAGCGAAACCGAACCGTCCTCCAGAGACAGGACTTGGGAAGTGAAAGGAACCGCAGGCAATTTCCTGCGGCTCGGATTGAAAAAGAGTCAAATCAGTCTTGAATTGAGTTACTTCTTAAATTCGGTATAGCCGCACTTTCCGCAGGCAAGGCGGTTCTTGTGATCGGCGAGGAATGTACCTGGTCCGCATCTGGGACAGAACTGTTTGATTCTGGTTACGGAGTCACCCTGGACTTTGTAGTAATCTTTTACTGCCATGTATATGCACCTCGCTTAAGCCTCTTCGCCTTCAGTTTCCGTTCCCGGGATAGCGTTTCTCTTCATAACGTATTCCAGTTCTACTTCCTTCATACGGTCTGCATTTTCATAGAGTTTGGCATAGCCCTTGCCTTCCTGCAGTCCGTATTCGGTTTTGATTCTCTGGACTACAAGCAGCTCAAGAGGAGCATTCAGCATTGCAGCAAGCTTATTCCTGACATCGTTTCTGGAAGGAGTTGAACCTTCATATTTCACAATGAAATCCAGTTCCCTTCGATTTAAAAGTGCATTATTCTTGTCTTTAAGAATTCTTATGTCCATCTAAAATTCTCCGTAGCTTATCCAATTCGTAATTCTGATTTTTGCTGATGAGTTTCTCAAAGAGAGTTCTTATCTCCCCTTTTTTCTCCTCAGTGACCTTCACAAAGACAACACCCTCATCGGGCTGTCCGTACAGGACCACAGAGTCAAGAGGGGCCAGAAGGATTACAGGAAGGGTTGCCAGATCCTCTTCTCCCCTTACAAAGATTCTGAGAGGCTTTTCGAAAGCAAACGCTTCACACAGGGTTTTAATCAACTCATCAGTAATAATTCCTGCAGGATTGTCCACAGACACTTCGCTGTAAACTTTGTCCATGTTCCGGGCTGAGACATCACTGGAAACCGGCTTTCTTTTGGTACGGTTGTCCACAATACAAATATCCGGAATAATCCCGACTTCAAGCAGGTGGAAGGTAGTAACATCCCCTACGGATATAAGTTTTGTGGGACTTCCAAGCTCTCCTGCAAACTTCTCTATAGTATCCCTGCCTTTGCCCCTGTAAAGCGTACCCAGTGGTTTCTTCATAAGTGGACGAAGTTCTCTCGGAAGCTCAATATGAACACTCAAATCAGCGCACCTTCAAAGCAAATTTATCCGGAATGTCAACCCCAAGTTTTTTTGCTATTTCTGAGCGTTCGGCATCCAGGATAATTACAAGTCCACTCCATTCCTCTGCAAGGTCCGAAATCCCGCAGATCGGGCAATTTTGCCCTTCCAGAACCCTCATGCAGTGTCGACACACTTTTTCTACCATACAAATCCTCTTCCTTTTCAGGCAATTTCTTCAGGAACTGCTTCATGCGACTGCTTCTTTTTACGGGCTTCTTCAAGCCACTGTAGCTTTCCAAGAGCAGTCTGACGCATAGTAAGGCCTATTTTACTTTCTTTAGGTTCTCTTTCGTTGATACTTACAGCGACAACCCTGGCTCTTACATGGTCACCTTCAGCAATGGATTTGCCTCCGTTCTTTGTCACAAGCCTTGCGTTCTTGGCGTCATATGAGATAAAATCGTCCGTAATCTGGCTGACGTGAAGCAAACCGTCCATTGGTCCCATCCCTACGAAAACTCCGAAACCAACGGTTTCAACAACTTCACCTTCAATAATCTCCTGGAGCTCAGGCACGAACATTATTGCTTCGAACGTAACGTCATAATATACTGCCCCGTCTCCTACAAGGATATGCCCTTCCCCTATCTCGATTATCTTGCAAATCGCAACGAGAGAACCAAGTTTTTTGTCAACCTGCCCCTCGAGTTTTTCTCTTAAAGCGTTTTTAACAGTTTGCATCACCTCTTCCCCTAAAAGGGTAGGAGGGATACGGACCGTATCAATGAGCTTCATCATCTTATACATCTGCTAATCACCCGTAAAAACAATAATCAATTTAATGTTGCCTGGTAAAGTAATATAGTTCAGACAAAGTCCAGTTTGTTTTTCTGGCGCAGGGATATGGTCTGGATTCCTTCTTCGGCGAGCCTATGCTTCAACCCTATGTCGTTTGTCAGGACAGCTGCTCCCATTTCCTTTGCAAGCCTGAGAATTACATCATCCGCAGGGCCTGTAGCAGGAATTATATGCTCGCACCTGTCCATCATGGACCTGGCAACCTTTGCAGCTGTTCTGTCCGAACCTCTTTCCCGCTTTATGAGTTTTTCTATCTCGAATACTACAGCCTCAGGCACAAAAAATTCGTCAAATCCCAGCCTTTTCAGTTCTTCGAAGATATCAACTCCGAACTGGACCGGGATCATGAACCCATTAGTATCAATTATAACTTTCAACTCTTAATTACCCCTACTCCAATAAGCCGCCAGCGAGAATCAATTCTTCTGCTAATAGCAACCATTGACCCTATGGCTGCGCTAATCGGACGTTTAAGAGCCACTTGCGCTTCATTTTTCCTGGCACTTGTAACCACTCCAACTGTGGTAGCAGTTCCTATATTGAGCATAAGGGGTTCACTGGTCTTGATTTCATTGATTTTTTCTTCCCTTGTAACTCCCACTACCCTCTCGAGCAGGTGTAGTTCCATGACGAATTGATGTCTTGTCTCAGGAAGGGTCCCAGGTGCGCCTGCAATCTGTCCTGTTAAAGAGTCACCTTTTGTCAGGGTAGGGTCAAGATAAGTTCCTACAGCAAGAAGGCCTCCGGGTGTTGCCTCTTCTACCTTTGCCGTACCTGCAAAGATAGAAGAAATCGTTGTCAAAATCGGAACCCATCTTGTAACGCCTTCGGTTGTAACCTTAATCCCTGGCCTTATTTCCAGCTCGTCTCCTGGATGAAGGACTCCTTCGGTCAGAGTTCCTCCGATAACTCCCCCACGCATTTCATCAATTGAAGCCCCTGGCTTGTTAATATCAAAAGAACGGGCAATCAACATGCTGGCAGGCTTGTCCACTTTATGGACAGGAGTAGGAATCATTGTTTCCAGGGCATCTATAAGGATATCGATGTTAATGTTCTGCTGAGCTGAAATAGGGATGATAGGGGCATTTTCTGCAACCGTACCTTTCACAAATTCCTTTATCTGGTGATAATTTTCAATTAGGCGTTCTTTGGATACAAGGTCAATCTTATTTTGTACTATTACGATGTTTTTAATCCCTATAATATCCAGGGCCATAAGGTGTTCTTTTGTCTGGGGCTGCGGGCAGTCCTCATTTGCGGCAATTACAAGCACTGCTCCGTCCATAATCGCAGCACCCGAAAGCATAGTCGCCATGAGAGTTTCGTGTCCAGGAGCATCTACAAAGGATACAATCCTGTGTTCTTCTGTCTTCTCTCCGCAATTGGGGCATGTCTTTTCTACAGTATAACACTGAGGAGCAGGGCATTTGGGGCACTTCATGAATGGGGAGTCTGCATACCCCAATCTGATTGAAATTCCTCTTTTTACTTCTTCACTATGCGTATCTGTCCATACACCTGATAAAGCTCTAACAAGTGTGGTTTTTCCATGGTCGACATGGCCTACCATGCCGATATTAACACAAGGCTGACTCAAGTTGTAATTTCCTCCAGTAAAGTAAAGTGATCCGATATAAGGCAGGTCTATTATTCTAAACCTGAACCATAAAATTTTGAATCATTTTTTCCAGTAAGTCCGAAGATTCCAACCTTTAACTCATCTGGTTTGTAATTTGAAATATAATTATGAACTAAAGTGGGACTTATGGGAAGGAGATATTCTCTCCCAGTCCTTAGTCTTAATTAGCATGAAAATGCTGCCGTCAGCATGCATTTTCATATAGTTGTGCATGTTATTCAAGGAATATCATGTTTGTTTTCTGAATTGGGAATTCAGGTAAATTCTATAACCATGTTTTCTTATCACGGTTTAAGGCTTGCAGATTCAGGCGATATTTTTAAAGTTTACGGTATCCTGCATAGCTAATATCTACTAATGCCGGAAAGCCTTAATAAATTTATGTGACGATAGCGTCAAGCTTCTCCAGTTCAAGGGCACGCCTGATCTCAAAGGCTAGCCTTCTTCCAGTACTCATCGGTCTTCTCCAGAGCGAGTTACCGTAAGAATGACCTACTGACATATGCACATTGGTCCCACCGCCTACTCTTGGGGCCACATCATAAATATAGAAGTTAAGATCCTTATCAACGCAGGTCTGCAGGCAGAAAGGCCCTATAATCCCAGGAGAATAATATTCCTGTGTAGCTTTTACATATTGTTCTCCCATTTGAAACACTTTCTCAAGAAGAGACTCGCGCAGGGTTGCAGAGTTATGACCGCATACCGTATATTCTGGAGTTAACTGACTTTCAGCCAGGGCCATTTGCTGAGGAGCAGGAAGCCTTACATGCCCATCAAGGCTGGTCTCAAAGCGCCAGTCAATTCCAAGAAGTTCCAGCTTGCTCATTTTCGGTTCGATTGGGGAATAAAACATATCAAGATTGAACACAGGACCTATAATATAGCGCTCTATCCTTGCATTCTCAAGGGCATCATGTGTTATAACTCCCTGCTTAATTAGAGCTTCGGACTTCTCCGTATATTCTCTGTAACTTGAAGCGGTAAAAAATCCCCGTTCGAGTTTTTTTACTGCATGTGGGAGCTTTACCATTACAAGCTCATTTATATCTTTTGGAGATTCTATTTTTTCCGGAAAAGGAAGTCCTGCTTTTTCCAGAATCCAGTAATAACTCTGCTGCTCACTGCGTTCCTCACTCCGTAGAAGGTTCCTGCTTCCTACAAGAGGTACTCTGAAGTTTTCTTCGATCTCATCTATACTGCAGTAGGAAGTAAAGGAACGATTGGGAACGAAAAGCACATTTTCATCAACCAGTTTCTTCTGGTTCTCAGGCAGGAGAATTTCGTTATACTTTTTGAAAACAACGGTCTCGTCAACAATCCCCCTCTTTACTTTTCCAGAAGGGTCTCTCTGGGCCCTGAAGTACTCGCTATATGTTTTTTCCCTGCCAGCCTGGCAGACAGCAAGAGTCCTGAATTCCTCTTCAACTGCCCCGTCACAGATGTCAAGTCCGGAGTGAGAGCCTATAGTTCCGACTTTTATCTTATCAGCGTGGGTATAGTAGCCTTCAACGATTTCTTTAATTTCGTTCCTGTCAATCATGTTTGATGTTCCTTGGCTTTGGAAATAATTCATTTCAATGAAATAATGGTAAGATATAACCTTAATAGGTATGATATTCAAACCTGCTACTCGACTGGGATTCCTCGAAACGCAGGTCTCACGACTATTTGCCAGATATTATGAAGTAAAAATCCTGAGAAGTTTTCCCCATTAACGGCTTTACCTATTAAACCCCTTTCTAATATAAGTAACCATTTATATAATGAAAGAAAACAAGAAAACTCTAAAGCCAGAAAAACTTAAGCCAGAACAGATATCTAAAACTTTCCTGTTGATTTCCAGATTCTGAGTTTCCTCTAT
>DAQQ01000084.1:0-8765 GCA_002508465.1 Methanosarcina sp. UBA7
TTAGCAAATTGATATAAAGCTTTGTTACCCGTGTGAGGTAGTAACTCATAAAAAATAGGGTATAATACTACAGTCAAGTTAATGTCTCGTAACCGTTGTCCTGCAATGCGGCTCGCCTAATACCAAGTTAAGACGTGTTAAGAGCATATATAAGTGTAACCAATACCGTCTTATTTTTCTCACCCCCGCAATAAAAGAAGTAATATTTAGAAAGTGCTGTCCTTATAACGATTATGCAAATGTCACTCGAAGCCTACCCAGAAACAAGCTTCCTTTCTGATTTTTTGCAGGATTGTGAAGTCTGGAACTTTTTCCCAGAACAATATAGTTATACAAAAGCAATCTGAAGCACTTTTTTCCTGGTACTTGTTAGAAATTTCGTCCCTGGTCCTGAAAGATTTCCTCACTTACATCAGGGACGAAAAAATATATGCTTCCTCCACGGTAGAAAACTTTTTTGCCTTCTTATCCTCTTTTTTTCGATTACTCAGAATGGGAAAGAGTACAAAAAATATAATCCCAACATTCAGAAAAATATCATAGATACTACAAAGAACAGCGTCATGAAGAAAGACAGCTTATCAGCCTGGGGTAGATGCAGGCCTTAATAGATTCTGCTGAATGGATCAAGTTTAAAGCAATATACCTTCTCTTTACCAAGAAAGGAATAAGAAGGCAGAAATTTAAGACTTCGATCTTCAGGACCTTTAACCAAAGAACTATGCAGTCCTTAAAACTCACTGTCTCCGTTACTTCTTTACTAATTGAATGAATCACTCTGGCTGTCACCGGCATAATTCGTGGGCTCCGTGGAGATTCTAGAAGAAGATGTAGATATGTATGACAACACAATACAAACCGAACTAAACTAACTGTGCTAAATATATTCAACCAAACTAAACTAACTGTGTCAAATATATTATTTATTTTGTAATCAATTATTAAGAGTTACATATTTTCTGACTTTATACTCTTTGATCAGTTCATTAATATAGTGTATTTTTATATAGTTTTATAGATTAAACGCGGCTGCTACTTATTTTTACAATTATATTAGATGTTGTTTAAAAATTGTTTAATAATACTTTAAATAAGATGAGATATTACAAGTAGTATTTACATCATAAAATATATAGGGCGCCCAATAAAAATAAATTCGATTTTATAATAAAAAAGTTTCATATTTGAAAAAAGACATGTAAAAAGGTGAATCTCATGAGTATTATCTTCAAACTTTTACTTATTGTTTTTATTACCTGGCTTGTGTTTTTTGTTTTATTTAAACTCGTAGATATTATTAAATACATAGTAAATCAAAAAAAATAATATGCTAACATAATTATATAAATGTTCTAGTATGTAAATTTTTTAGAATAGTAATTCATATTCTGCACTATTTTGAAAATTTAAATTCTTTCTGAGAGCTATTTATAAATTAATACAGTACTATAAATATATATTTATCACCTCATATTATAGAAAGCTATCAAATTAGCTCTAAAAAATCCAGATCCAATTTGACAATAATTTGTATGAAGATCTCACATGTGTATTCTTATCTCCAACCCATTCCATGCTACCTTATTAGCAATCTAATCTAAGAAAACAGATATGTCAAAGGACAGTGAAAAAAGAAAATTTTTTAAATCAAGCTCTAATTTGAGAGCCTCATAAGATCGATAACTTTCGAGGAGAACTCATCTAACCACCTTTATTTACAGAAAGTACAGATAGTAAAGCCGTGTAACGGAAATTTGGGATTGGCTCATAAAAATAACTAAATTTATAGTATGGTTCTTGTCTTTCTATAGGAAAGTGCCGCGACTCAAAGACAAAATACAATATAGATTCTGAAATAAAAAAGAATATGCTTTTTAATATTGCTAGGAAAATAGGCGCTGAGGGGGAGATTCGAACTCCCGTAGCGCGAGGCGCTACCGGTTTTCAAGACCGGCGCCGTGGTCCGCTGGGCTACCTCAGCAGGTTGAAAGAATTATTCTTACAGCTTCCGCAAAGGAAACAGTAAAGCTTACCATCAGATTCCGGTAAGCGTATACAACAAACCCAATTATGGTATATAAAATTTGCGAAGAGAAAGAACTCTTCGCCTCTATGAACAATTAAAAGCTGATATCAGACTTCCGGCTCTGATGATTCCTCTGTTTCGGATTCAGCCTCAGCTTTAGATTCCTCTTCGGCTTTAGCTTCGGGCTCGGCTGGTATCAGAGTTTCGGATTCGGCTGTGATCTTTTCAATGAATTGGACTTCCTTTAAGTCAGCATACTTGAAAAGTTCGGATGCAACCCTGTTCTTTGCCATGAGCCAGCGCTGGTTGAAAGTGAGGCCTGTTGGAATATAAATCTTAGCAACGCCGTCAGCAGTCTCTACTTCCAGATCTCTGAGGCCGGTATAGAGAGCAAGAAGACCTTGAATTTTCTCAACTGCAGTCTCAATTACTTTCTCAATGGTGTACTCATAAGTGACGGTCTTGCCCGCAAGAGGGCTGTTAAAGTCTACAGTGACCCTACGGCCTATAACCCTGCTGATAACTCCTCTTCTACCATCTACCTCAACAGGGAGGCCAGGGTGAACATTTCGGTCTTTTAGTTTCGTGATAGAAATAGTTTCTACAAGTTTGGGATTGCCAGGACCAAAAGCCTTTTCCGGAGGGATTACAACATTTCCGCTGTAACCGACTTCTTTTCCCTCAAGATCTTCATCAAGGCCTTCAATAGTATGACCTGCTCCGACAATAACAATGTCCCCACCATAAAGTCCATGCGGGTTAAAGATGTCTTCCTTTTTTGCAAGTTCTTCGTCTGTTGTATCGAAAATTCTACCATCTTCGAACTTACCTGTGTAGTTCAATGTTATGAAATCGCCTTTCTGGATTGCCATAATTTTCAACTCTTTTTTTGAATAAACTAAATTGATAAGCAAGAAAGTTATTCATTGCCAGCTAATTCAGCGTAAATGTGTTTCACGCTATAGAACTCTGCCTTTAATAAGCTTTTTGGGAATCTGCTGGGTTACTGCCGATCTTATGAATACTTATAAAAATTGCGGTTTTACAAAAAACATACCAGAATCGATACCATTCGACCTTGAAACTTACTTATAGCAAACAACTGGCATGAAAAATAGGCAGGTAAAATTGTTTTACTTTATACTTACGGTGATCACTAACTTTTGTAGGAGTGCTCTCTTCCCGCAAATTGCCCGGACAAAAGCCGAGGTTCCCGCAGGAAAAGTTCTGTCCTAACACTTTGAGTCTAACGGATTTCTAAGTATAATTAACTTTCTCGTATTTCATATGTCTTTCGATTACTATTTATGCAACAAAATTACAATAAAATATTAGGATATAGTTCTGGGAATCGCAGTGGAGAATTGGGGATCTACTATTATTTTTTTTTCTGCCAAGTGTCCTGTTGAGTTTTACAACCAGATGTGTGGAATAGTGCTTAGCAGAGAATTTTTGTTTTCGGGAGGGGTGTATGGAAAGAAAGCTTATGAGAATAGGGGTTTCCCTACCTGGGGAACTTCTGGACAAGTTTGATAAAACTCTTTTGAAGAGAGGATATTCCTCTCGGTCAGAGGGGATAAGAGATGCCATAAGGACATATAATCAGCACTATGAGTGGATGCAGCAAATAAAGGGCAAAAGAGTTGCAACGATTTCTATTGTATATGATTGCTCAAAAAAAGGAGTAGCTAGCACCCTAGCAAGTATTCAACATGAAAATATGGATCTGATAAATTCCTCAGTGCGCGTCCATGTTGAGCCGAATTCGTGTTTTGAGGTAATAATTCTACAGGGAGAAGGGGAAAAAATAACCGAACTTACTGAAAGAATTTTAAGTTTAAAAGGAGTCAAGCACTCCAGATTAACAACTGTTCCAGAAGAGAAGATTGAAAAGTGAATATAAAAAGGACTTTAAAGCCTTCTCATCCTGAAAGATAATTTAAAATTTACTTACTTTAAACTTCAGATCTAAAGTTCCACTTCAAAAACGGTGAGTATTCCTGAAGACATGGAATCGAAAATCGTTAATATATTTATTCGGAAGCATAAAACTCAATTCATCGGACACAGAGTCTAGGAAACAGTTCAGGGGTAAGTTCGCAAATTGTTATACGTGCTTAAAAGTAATCTTCATGGGTCTGACAAAAATTCAGTTTACATAACGGAATATCTTCTATTTTATTATATGTGAATACGGAAAACCTTCCTGCCATAAGGTTATACGAAAAAATGGGTTTCAGGAAAATTAAAGAAGTAAAAGACATATGTGGCCCAAAAGAGATATGTTATGAAATGGAACTAAGGATTCTTTAATTCTCATGTCTTTTTACCATTTCTTAAATTTTCTCATTCCTTCTCCATCATTCCTTCTCTATCATTCTCACTCTTTTTTATCCCTCCTTCTCTATGCCTCCCTCCTTCTATATCATCCTTAAACTCTATCATTCCTTAAGCTCAATAAATCTTACAAACTCTTTTCGAACTTTTTGATACAAGCCCCGAAAATAAATATCTTGATACGGTGTTGACTGATTTTATTCAAAAGTTCTTTTTGTAAGGTAATAATCTTGAGTTTTACCTAATCTTTTTTCCTCAATATAACAGTTTATATTTTTGGCATAAGATAGATTTAAATAAAAACCGAATTTTCTAAGACGCACATAATTACTTGACTGCTGGGAATTTTATCACAAAAAGTAGGAAGTTTTTAATGGTTTGAAACCGTAAACTTTAGAAAGATAACTTTACCAACAGCCTTACCCAAGAGTGATTTTTATGGGTACTGCAAAACTTCACACCCTCTCAGTTAAATATTTAATGAGTTGTAAAAAACTACTCCAAAATACTACTGGCAATCTGCTGGTTAAAAAATGGAAATCAATAGAAAAAGGAGATATTGTTTCTATAGAAGACTATATGCTTCCTGAAGTTCTTAGAATCCAGGCTGAAGGGTTTAAAAACGGAAGCTCGGAAAAGCTCATAAAATATTCGAAGAATTCCAGAAATATTTTTTATGTTGTGAAGAGCCGGGATAAAATTGTGGGCTACTGCGTTTACTACCTTAAACCTGCACTTTCCCTCAAAGGCTTTGAGAAAAAATCAGTAGTATTCTCAATTGCAACTGACAGAAATTTCAGAGGCAGGGGGTTTGCGGAGAGGTTATTAAGGAGCAGTATTGAAGAGATGAAGGTAAACAGAATATCATCCGTTCTCTTATATGTCAATATAAATAATCTTCCTGCAATACGGTTATACAAAAAAATAGGCTTTCGAAAAGTAAAACAAGTAAAAAATATCTGTGGCCAGAAAGAAAACTGTTATGAGATGGAACTGAGACTTATTTGAAGTACTTTCTTATATTACTTATTTTCTTTTTGATACATTTCCCTATATTACTTCTTTTTGATATATCTCCTAATTTGGTTGTGAATTAGTATATGGCTGATGTTTTGCCTTTAAGTGTTTTTCTCAGTTGCCTCTTTTCCAAGCTTACTCGCTTAAAGGAAATTGAGTGTACATAAAGCAGAAAATGAGAGTGAGATGCGATGTATGAACACTCTAGGAAATATCAACTAATTATTGAAGGACTAACCACCGTGTTACACTTTTAAAAATAATTTTCTTAGAATAATTTCAAATTATTTTCAAATTATTTTCAAATTAATTCCAAATTAATCTCAAATAATTTCAAGTTAACCTCAAGTTAACCTCAAATTAATCTTAGAGCAATAACTTCAAGTCAATGTTATGTTTTAAGATATATTTAAATAAATCTCGGGTTCTCATTTCAATGTGCCTATAATTAATATCCTTATATTTCTTGGCGGGCTTATATTACTCGTAAAAGGATCAAATCTCTTTGTGCTAACCTCATCCCGGATTGCAAGAAGATTTGGAGTCTCCGAATTTGTAATAGGATTGACTCTTGTGTCAGTGGGCACGTCAGTGCCTGAGCTTGCATCCTCACTAACAGCATCTTTCCAGCAAGCAAGTGGGATAGTTATAGGTAACATACTCGGATCAAACATTGCTAATATAGGCCTGATTGCAAGTACGGCTGCTCTTCTGACAAACGTCCGAACTGAAGAGGTTATGCTGAGAAGGGATGGCTATATAATGCTATTTGCCTCTGTTCTCCTCTTTCTTTTTATGCTTGACTTCAAAATTTCGAGATTGGAAGCATTAATTTTTATTTTACTTTATCTTGCCTATCTTTTATTCCTTCTCGATAAAGTGAAAAGACATAAAGAAGATATATATTTTAAAGATTTTATGATTTATTTTCTCAAGTTTGAATACCTTTTCGATCTAAAATCGAAAATTAAGCCCCAGGTTCAGGAACACGGAAAAGGAAATCAAAGCTCTGGAGACACGAAAAAAAGCACCTGGAAAACCGAAAAAAAGACTCAAAAGGTAAACGAAAATGAGTCCAAGATTGAAACAAGAACCAAAGACGGATCAGTAGCCAAGTTGGAAACCGAACCGAGAACCGAGACTGAACATGAAGATATTGACGTCGACGTTACAGAAGAAAACCTTCACGATGCCAGCCTTTTAATAGAATTTTTCAAGCTTATAGCAAGCGGGGTTGCAATTATAGTAGGGGCAAAGTACTTTGTCGAACAGGCAATCTTCTTTGCTCTGCTTCTGGAAGTCCCGGAGACGCTCATAGGAATAAGCCTTGTTGCGATTGGGACTTCAGTTCCCGAACTCATGGTAACCATCTCAGCAGCCCGAAGCGATTATGCTGGCATTGCTCTTGGAAATGTCATAGGGTCAAACATTGCAAATATACTTTTGATATTAGGCTGCTCAGGGATTGTCCACCCTATCGCGACGACTAACCTTGGCATTTATTATATAGCACCTTTTATGCTGATAATGAGCTCTCTGCTCCTCTTGTTTATACGAACGGGCTGGAGAGTCAAGCGGTTCGAAGGACTTATCTTGCTCTTTCTCTATTTAGGCTTCATGATCCTGATCTTCCGACTGGGATGAAACCCGAATTTGACAGAAAAATAAAAATTAAAATGAAAAAAGGAGCTTCATGCTCCTGTTTTCCCCCTACATTTGATGTTTCTGTGCATTGTTCTCGATTTTTTGCTATTTTCATTTTTCCGAAAAATTCTGCGTCAATACTATACGTTTTTTGTAGGAAAATACTTTATCAATTTATAAATTCTGTCAAATTTGGGATGAAATACTCTTTTAAGTAAGCCCAGGAAATATAGAAATCAATTACATAAAGGTTTAAGAGTATGGTAAGCAAGCACCTGTCTTTACCAGGAGCTGTCATTAGCGTGTGTACAGAAACGATAAGAAGAATTTTATATATTTTAAAGCCTAATTTCTTCCAATCTGCTTAAAGGTACTAGTTTTCCTTTTGCCTCGTTTTCAAAACTTCCACATACCAGTTCCTTTTCTTCTGCAGTGAGCAGGCTGTCTATATCCACCATATGCTCCTTAATCTCACCAAGTTGCTTTTTGATAAAATTAAGTTCTTCAAACAACTTTTTCTCGATCTTTTCCCCATTCATAAAATCATAGCCTTAATTATCCGTATTTGGGTTCATAATGTTTACTTGACTTAATTATATTTTTACTTAATTTAGTTATGTTTTACTTGTTTTGAGTTGTATTTTACTTGACTTAGTTCTGTTTTTTGGTTTAGTTATGTTTTATTTAACTAATTATATTTACTTGACCTAACTATGTTCTACTTAGAGTTCATTTAAGTTTCAGGACGTTTTTTATTTACTCTTCATTTTGTACTATTTTCCCAACTTGCACATATACTGCAACAATTAATTAATTTTTTACTTATTAGTAAATAAATTATCAATATAAAGTTATATATAAAGATAAATTGTCGGACCAGACATGTAGTATAAACAAAAGCTTAAAACAAAGGCTTAAAAGAAAGCTTTATAAAATTCTAAGAAGTAAATATTATAACTAAGGAAATTATATGCATAAGTGATAACGTATTAAAAGGGCAGGAATAAAAAGATGATAACTGACATAATGACTGAAAATATAGGGTTTTTCATCTACACATTCACATCTGTTTTTGTTGTTGTCAGCCCAATCAGCGGAGTAGTAACTTTCATTTCCCTGACCAGCAAGATGACACATGATGAAAAAAATCAAATTGCAAAAAAATCAGTCACACTTGCTTGCCTAATTGCCCTTTTTTTTGCAGTAACCGGCAACATAATACTTGACCTGTTCAGTATTAGTGTTGACTCATTGCGGGTTGCAGGAGGTCTACTGCTTTTCAGCATTGCCTTTGATATGATGCATGCCAAAATTTCAAGAGAAAGCATTACTGAAGAAGAAATTTCTCAGTCCCAGGAACGTGAGGATATCTGGGTATTTCCTATAGGCCTGCCTCTTCTGACAGGTCCAGGTGCAATCAGTACGGTAATTGTCCTGATGGGAAGTACAGAAAATATAGAGCAGAAAATAATAATTCTCGTATCAATCATATCAACTTTCATCCTCTGCCTGTACATCTTCCTCTTTTCAAGAAGAATCCATAAATTCATAGGATACAATGGAATGCTGGTCTTTACAAGGCTCATGGGACTTCTGCTTGCAGCTCTTGCAGTAAAACTTACATCAACAGGTATAATAAACATATTTAGTTGAGTAAAACAAGACAGCAACTGGAGAGTCAGGACAAAGTTTCAGAATCGCTTTTTAGATTCTACTTTACACTAGTTTTCGGAGTCCGATT
>DAQQ01000292.1:0-4078 GCA_002508465.1 Methanosarcina sp. UBA7
GAGGATTGACGAGACACTAGTAATCTTAGCAATAACTCAACTAATGCCAACGTACACTCTGGAGACTTAATACAAAAGAAAGTCAGCAATGCTCGTCCTGGTGACACTGTTATTGTTTACCCTGGAGATTCAATACAACAAAAAATCAACAATGTTAATTCTTGTGACACTATTTTGGTTTACCCAGGGTTATATAAGGAAAATTTGGTTGTAGATAAGCCTTTATCTATAGTATCGAAACAAGGCAAATCTGCGGATACTGTGATTCAAGCTGCAAATCCGGAAAAAGATGTATTCCACATAACTGCGAACAACGTAACAATTAGTGGATTCAATATTACAGGATCAAGGAGCAAAGCCGGTATTTATTATACTGGATCTAATAGCAGTATAACTGGAAATACATTGGTTTATAATAAATATGGAGCCTTCCTGAAAAGTTCCAGTGATATCGTAATTAGAAATAACACAGTGTTTCAGAATGAATTTGGAATTTATCTCAGAAACTCTAGCAAAAATACTCTGGAAAATAATGAGGCAAATGACAGCTCACATTACGGAATTTTTATTGAGAATTCCACTGAAAACGAATTGGATTTCAATATTGTAAACTCAAACAGTATGTATGCCGTATGTCTCAAAAATTCAAACAATAATTGGTTAAAAAATAATAATATATCCAATAATGAGCTAAAGGTAGATGTAAACGGGATTAATCTTGAGAACTCCAACAGTAATAAACTAATAAGTAATTATATTTCAAATAGTTGGAAGGGTGTAAATTTAACCAATTCTTCAGACAATGAGTTAGGCAAAAACAGAGTTTCACATAATTATTTCAGTATCAGCCTTCAGAACTCGAATGGTAACAAACTCCTGAACAATACTATTGAGATGCACCCATACACGTTTTCAATCACACTTGGGAATTCTCAAAATAATATAATTAAAGGCAACACTGTAGGTTTGAATAAAGAAACTGCAGATATGAATAAAGAAATTAAAGTGTTTTACAACCCCGACAGTAGAAATAATACAATCGAAGGCGAACTGTATACTGATCATGGAAGAGGAACTGGTGTATTCAGAGAAGAATAATGTATCGAGTTGCTATAATATATCAAAGATCAGTATAAAATGGGAGAATAGTAAGATTTCCTCCCAAAATTCTTTTTTACGAAATTACTTCTGTCGAATAATATTTTTAACCCGTCTGTCCCATTCAGTAGACTCGAAAAGCTCCTTCAATTCAGGAGAATCATCTATAAAGCAGAAACCCCAGTAGACTGCAGGCAGGAACTCTCTTTTCCAGTGCTCTTTTTTCTTCTTGTCGAGGAACTGGTAGGTTTCCGAAGATGAGAGACGACTTACGAAGCCGAGAACTTTTACAAGTTCAGGGATTGTCTTCTGGGCTGAGCCCAGTTTCAGGCATTTAAGCCTGAAGTTGTCTATTTTCCGGAGATCGGGCTCGAAACCCAGAGTTTTTAATATCCGATTTTTCTCGGGCATAGAAAGGTGTCTACCGTTATACTTGAGGGAGTTCAGGGCCTGAAGTTTCAGCAGCCATTCAACCTCCCCAAAAACCTTGGGTTTGTGCTGCCTTGAAACATCCCCTAGCCTGTGGTCTTCATAGGCTTCCCGCTTGAGCTTATTTATATTGCCTGCAAGCTCTGCAATATCTTCTGCGTCCCTGAGTTCCCTGACCCGGAATCTCAGGGTAGCCCGCATGAGTTCCCGCTTTTCCCGCTCAAAAGCACCTATGTCCTTTTCCTCTGTCAGCGCGAGCAGGCGCGAGAAATATTTTGCCCTGATGGATGTCGGAGGAAGCCTTACCGGGATTTCCCGAACCTGAGCCCCTTTTCTTTTTCCTTTCCCTTTTCCTTGAAGTACAAGTTCTACCTTCTTAATCTCGATCTTTCCTTCCTCGATTGCCCGGGCTGCATCACCTTCTGAGAAAAGTTCTTCGAGGCGTATCTCAGGCTGGAGCATCTGCACCTGGTCAACTTTTTCCCCAGAAAAAACGCCTTCCCCAAAACGCTGGTAGAGAGAGTCAATACTGTCCGAAATCTCGAAGACATTTCCCTGTTGCTTTCCTGAGACTGGAGAAAGCCTTGTTACCCTTCCGACCTGCTGCTCAAAGAGCCGCATACTCAGGGTAGGGCGCAGCAAAACAAGGGCTTCAAGTCCGGGAAAATCAAACCCTTCAATCAACATGCCTACGGTGCAAAGCACATAGGGGGGCTTTCCTATTTCCCTGAAAGCTGCAAGAATGTCGTTTTGTTCATTTTTGGGCAGCTCCGAGCTTATAAAAACCGTATCTCGGAACTCGCCTTCAGGGGTATAGTTCTCAAAATTTAAGGGCAGGACGGGTTCAGAATCTTTTTCGGATTCCGGGACTGAAATTTCCCCGTTGAAGACCGAGGAGGTAAGCTTTGCATGGAAAGCATTAATTTCCTCCTCTTCAGCTCCCACGCCGTAAACACGTTTCCGTACAGGGGCACAAAAGACAAGCGTTTTTGCGTGCCTGTCTTTTATCATAGAATCGTACACGTCTTTTGCAAGCTGAGTTCTTCGAATTACTTTTTTCAACCTGTCTGGAGTGCTGCAGTCAAGGAAAAGGTCCTGTTTATCAAGCTCATCAAGCCCTTTTTCAAAATCAAATATCTCAAAGATATCCTGCGAACTCTCGGCAATCGTATACTTGAGGGGGGCAAGTTCGTTGTCCAGAATACATTCAGGAAGTGTTTTTGCGTAGACTTCCCTCATATCCCCTGCTATTTCATCTACGAACTTGACATTTCCGACAACTCCCTGAAACGGAGTTGCAGTCATTCCCAGGATTTTTGTCCTTTCCCCTAACTCATTAAGAAAGTCGTTTCCTCTGTTGTTTATGAAATTATGAATCTCATCTACGATTGTAAGGTCGGCAAGCTCAATAATAAGGTTCTTGATCTCAGAACTCTGCTTTCCAAGTATGGTCTGAAGCGAGGCAAAAAGCACAAACCCTTTATCTTTTCTCTGCCCAAAAACTCTCAAAGTTTCAGCGAGTTCTTTTCGATCCACTTTCTGCTCGGATGAGAGAAGTGCACTGTTAGGAAATAGGGGCCTGTCTTTCTTCCTGTCATAATAGGTTTGGCTAAGAAGAGGGTTATTTTTCGAGACAAGGAAAAGTACGAGTTTTCCTTCGTCATAGTACTTTTTCATTATATGCTTCGAAAGAAAGGTTTTACCCCAGCCTGTAGGAACCTTGATATAACCTCTCTGATTATCTTCAAGATATTTTACAATATCCTCAAAAATTTTCTTTTTATCTTCCCTCAAGGGCTCAAGCTCGACGGTTTCCATACCGACTGCGATCTCATTTGAAATTGTCATTAGTTATGCTGTCCTTACACTTGTCAATGTAAAAATTTGATATCAAAACCAGAAAGTGCCTTGTAAAGGGTTTCTGGGAAACTTGTATAATTATGAAACAGGAAATGTTGTGCTTAATTGTAAATTCAATAAGAAGTAACTCCCCATAACTTACAAATAATTAGTAAAAATTTTATTTAGCAAAAATTTCCAAAATGGTCAAATCGGAATCTTTTCGTCCAGAAACGGAGAAGAATAAACCTAGAACTGCTTTTATTTAAAAGGAATTCTCTTTCAATAATAAGGATTACGTCAATATATATGTTATGCTAAAAAGCCAGAAGAAACAGATAAACAGAAAATTTTTGTTTCCTCTGGCGGTTTCTGAAAAACTTATTTGAAAGAATTCAGAAAATTTTAAATTGTTTAGAAGAACTTTGGCCTTACAGAAAGATATTTTGCTAGTGGCAATTTTCTGTACGGTTTTCCTGCAATTTCGCCTTTAATCCGGGAATTAAGCTCTTCCGGAGTAATTTGAACTTTTTTAGGCTTGTTCTGTCCGGATTCGGCTCTAATTGTTACATTAATGGTACCATCCTCGATTTCTTTATCTCCAATGACCACCACATAAGGGACCCATTCCCTGCCTGCTTCCCTAACTTTCTTTCCTATTGACAGGTCACGGTCATCGATATCAACCCTGCAGTCAAGCTTCTGGGAAACC
>DAQQ01000287.1:0-3294 GCA_002508465.1 Methanosarcina sp. UBA7
CATATGCGCCCAAGAATGTAGAGTTTGAATTTGTAGAGACTGCATTGTGGAGTAATGATGGCAAAAAAATAGCATATAGTGCTGCCGGCCAATCTGAAAGTGAAGATGGCCTCTGGATAACGAATGAAAATGGGACCGAAAAGAAGAGACTTACTGATAATGGAATACTGGCTGCCTGGAGCCCTGATGACAGCAGATTATTTTATGTTGATGAAAATTCCGGTCTCTGTTCAATTAAGGTTGATGGAATAGATAAAGTTCAGCTCTCAACAGGATTTACAAGAAACGAAGATGTTTTTAGTTTCAGCCCGGACGGAAAAAATCTGATTTTTAGTACTGTAAACGCTAACGGAGTCACTATATTTCTGACAGACTCGACAGGAAAAAATGTAAAAGTGCTTGAAAAGTTTCCAGGATCTCTTATCTTCAAACCTAGATGGAGCCCGAACGGAGATAAAATAGCTTTTACACAGGATGAGGACCTTTATACAATAAACCCCGATGGAAGCGAAAAAAGTCTTATTGCCTCCACAATAACAGACTACGAATGGCATCCTTCAGGAGAATTTATCAGTTTTGTTTCATCAGGTTCTGTTTTTGCTGCCAGCCCGGATGGATCAACGAAAATAAAGCTTGCTGAAGATGGTAGGTTTCTTGAAGGCTGGAGTCCTGACGGCAGCAGACTACTCGTTAGCAACGAGCCCACAGATTTATCCATAATAAAACTCGAAGGATACGAAGACCCTCTCTCAATTGATTTTTTGACTCCAGCAAAAGGAGAAAGCTGGGAGCTAAGAGTTCGCTGCATGTCAGAGCCTGTTGCAGATGCCTTGATAACACTCAACGGAAAAGAAATTGGTATTACAAATAGTTCAGGCTTCTTGAACTACAGCTGTCCTGATGCAGGCAGGCATATGGTAAATGCCAGCAAAACAGGATACAGATCCACAAATAGGGTTCTTATCGTGGAAGGGAACTCCTCTACCTCTTCAGTAACACCTGTAGGTTCAGAGCCATCCTCTGANNATTACTTTGGTCCTGCTCCTTCTTTGTTTCATTCGCAGGAGGATTTCTCTATGAAAACAGACCTGAGAAATGTGGGAGTCATTGCTCAGAAAGAATTTGCAGATCACCTGTACAGCCCTGGTTTCAGGATGCTGCTTGGGATTTTCACGTTGATAATTCTTTCAATGAGCGTTATATCAGGAGAAAACGGATTTAACATCTTTGAGTCTGGCTTTCTTGATATTGCTCAGGTAATAACACTTTTTCTTCCTATTCTCGGACTTGCTCTTGGCTTTGATTCAGTTGTAAGGGAAAAGAATTCGAAATCACTGAATACATTACTGACACATCCAGTTTTTCGAGATAATATTATAAGTGGAAAAATTCTAGGAGGTTTTGGAGCTCTTACTCTTGTTATTTTTGTTTCGGTCGTCGCTTCAATTGGCACTCTCCTGATGTTAACAGGGATAAATGTTGGTATTTCTGAACTGAACCGGATCTTAGTCTTCTCATTGTTAACTTTCTTATATCTTTCGGGTTTTTTTGCTTTCAGCCTATTGATCTCGATTTTTTCGGAGAGTTCGGAACGTTCTTTTATTTCCGGGCTTGTAGTATGGATTAACTTGGTTTTGATTTTCGGAGCTATAGTAACTGCTGCCTCATCTATCATTACCGGGGAATTAATAGTCGACCTTGGACACAATGAAGAGGCTATGACCCTGAGTGAAGACCTGCAAAAACTTTCTCCCGCAAGTTATTATGCTGAAGCTGTAACCGGAGTCCGTCTAAGTTATGGGAGTTTTGGAATTTCTTCAGGTAAAGAAACTAATGGAATTTTTGACATGAGAGTCGGGCTTGGAACCTGGCTTTCGGATTACTGGACAAATCTGGTTGTACTTGCAGGCATACCTGTACTGATGTTTATAATCTCTTATGTGATGTTTCTCAGAAGAGATATAGGAGGTGAAAAAGGATGAACTGTGATTTCGAAAAAGCTCTAGTGATTGCCGAAAAAGAATTTGCTGACAGGCTCTGGAGCCCTATTTTTTTGTCTTTACTCGGGACTTTAATAATTGCAATATTTGCAGTCACCTATAGAGAAATCCTTCAGACAGAGTTCTATAGCCAGGTAGGAGAGTTACCTACACCTCTATCATCAGTTCTTGAGGGATTTTACAGCACTTCACTGATGATGACCTGGTTCAGTCCGCTTGTAGGCATCGCTTTAAGCTTTGATAACGTGATAAAGGAAAGAAAGTCGGCGTCTTTGAACGTTTTATTAACACATCCAGTGTTCAGGGACACGATAATCCTTGGAAAAATGCTTGGAGCTGTACTTCTCCTTCTGGTAGTTATGCTGATCTCAAGTGGAATTTCCTTAGGGACAATAATGCTTCTTCTCGGAGCAAAAGTAAGTGCAATGGAGTTAAGCAGAATCGCAGTCTGGTTCATTCTTACTTTCCTTTATGCTCTGGTGTTTCTTGGTATAGGACTTGTTTGCTCTACCTTTGTTCGAGAAGCTGCGGATTCACTTGTCTATAATATTGTTATCTGGTTAACTCTCAGCATTATGTTTACTTGGATACTTATTTTTCTACATTATACTATTGAGCCCGTAGTAAGTGCTGGAGGCCCGGACATAACCAACAGTCTTTCAGCTTTATCTCCAATGCATCATTATGCAGAGTTGAGCACTGGAAAAACAGGTCTTGGATGGGGAGCCGGAGGGGGAGGAAAAGGAGGAGAAAATATAGATGGAATTTTGGATATCCGTTTTACTCTGGCTCAGTGGCTAAATGAATTCTGGACAAATATTGTAGTCCTGTTCGTAGCTCCTCTAATCCTCCTGATAGTTGCACATCTAAAATTCTTACGGGAGGATATAAGTGCTTGATAGAAAGGAGAAACTCCTCCCAATGGTATTGATAATATTTGTACTAATTTCTCTCATGCCCTTTCCAGCCAGAGCGGACTTCTCCAGTCTTGCAGTCTTAAACGAAATCAGTGGCAAGGTCGCAAAACCTGGAGACCTGGTGGAGTTCAGCTTTACCTTAGAAAAGGGATACAACACTTCTGAGAGCACATCAGTTACATTTTTCCTGGAGAAAGTACCCGAAAATTGGACTGCAGGTATCTATGCAGATGGCACTCAGGTAAGCCAGATTACTTTACCCGAAGAAGTTAATGAACTGAAACTGACTCTTAAGTAAGAGTTCATGAAAAAAATAAGAGTTCCTAAAAATACAAAGGATAGATCATGTTCTGTGAAAATAGGTTTACGACCTTACG
>DAQQ01000237.1:0-7428 GCA_002508465.1 Methanosarcina sp. UBA7
TTTTCTGTCAAATTAGGGTTAAAAGGAACACTGTATCCTCTTCAAATTGAGTGGAAATCTCTCATTTTTCACTCAATGAGCTTTTTTCTCTGACGAGTTGAGCCAGAGATGGCATTCCAAATACTACTACTCCGACTCTATCGCATATGTACTGATATGTACTTACACCCAGCTTCTTTGCTGTCTGAGCAATCATCGTTCGCCGCCAGTTCCGCTGCATAACAATGCAGCGGAACCTCTAGTAAAAACAGTACACCTTTAACAGCTGTTTCTTGTTATCTTTCGTTTTACTAATTCTTTCATCGGCTGTTCATATCCTGTTTTAGTAGAAAACAACTGATCAAACTTAATGGATAATTGCTCCGCTACCTTTGAATCTGGTTTTATTCTAAACTCACAAAGTTTATCATATAAGTCCCAGTACCTGTCCAGAAAGACTTCCATCTTCTCTTTATGATAAGGGACTATTGGCCTTAATTTCTTTAGGACTTACGCACTTGATGAGCTCATCCCAAAACCAATTTTATTCTCAAATCTTTAAATTTTTAGAATTACTTTTCGTAATTTGAAACTCGATCGCTTCTCAGAATTCTGTATTCATATAAGCAATTTTGAGTTTTGGGAGGAGCTTAATATATAAAATCAAATATATAATATCATAGCTTAAATCTGCATTTTAGATATTTAACGGTTTAATGCTACAGTTTTTCAGTTCAAATGCGTAAGTCCTATAGGATTTAGAGAAGTAATTTAAGTTTTGGGATGGGCTCTACAATACTTTTTGATATTAGTGATTTTACAGAAATTTCGACATACCACTTATTTTTTGGTAATGAAATTTTATGAGTTATCAATTCTCAGCTATGTGTGTCACTACACCAAATTTTGGCATTAGAGGGCGTAGCAGAAGATGAAAGTACAGATAAAAACTACTGCACTCAAAAAGTATTCTTTGCAGTTTTCCAAGTTGTAGTTTTCACGCACTCCTGAGAAAAATTTTACCCAATAGACGGCAATAAAAGGCCATAATAAAATCAAAATTGCAAAAAATAACCAAAAAAATGACACCTTATGCATAGTTGTTACCAGGTCATTGAGAAGTTTTTCCAAAATTTCCTGCATATTGCTAAATCCTGTCAAATAACTTATCGTGTAATAGGACAGGAATTGTATTAGGAGAAAAAGCAGTTGGATTATACACGCCAATGGAAAGAGAAAGAGAAATACTAAAAGACTCTTTTTTTCGCAAGATTGAAGAGCCATCCAGCATCTCAGCGTTTTTGGAGGATGAGATATTTGGGATAAAAACCAGCTTTTAAAGGATTTCTTATCTTCCAATTTTTCCAAAGTTTTTATTGAAGTTTTAAGATCAATTCCTTTTGACATTAACATGAATCTATCTGCATTCAATTCTTCACACCAGATTCCTATTATTGGAAGAATGAATATCGATAGCGGGTTGAAAAGGAAGGCTATTAAGCTCATTATTTGTGCAGGAAGCGTTACTAATAGAAAATATTTACCTCGAGAAATAATTAGAAATTCAATCCATTTTATGAAATAAGCTAACAGTTCTAAAGTAGGAATGCCTATATCCTTCTTTATTTGCAAAGTAAATAATAAGCTTGCTAGGTAATTGTAAAATAAAGTAACGTTCTGATAAGCGATTATTAGGATTTCTGGGGTAATATAAAGAAGGGTAATTGTTAAGGAATATTTGACTACAATTTCGAAGAAACTGCCAGCTCCTAAGATAAGAGCATCTCCATTTCTGTAATGCCCAATTTCATGAAGCAATATAGCTTCGGTTCCGGCTTTATCCGCGTGCCAGGACTTGATCAATTTGCTAGGTATGGCTATAGCTGTTTTGTTATATCCTAAGGGATAAACAAAAGGACTTTCATCTCTAAAACGAGTAAAGTTAGCTTTGATTATAATGTATGGAGCATACTTTTTGATGAATGTTTCAATCTCTACAATAGATGGTATTCGTGTGTAGTTTTCAGTTAAGTAGTATTTTCTTTCAATGTAATATTTGCGAAAATGAGGTGTAACAACAGTTAAGATTCCTAAGAATAAAACTATTGAAGGCATCAATATAAGTACGTTAGAAAATGGAAATAAGGAGGCTTCTATGCCTGAGAAAGGCGCTTCTTTATAAATAAAGAAGTTTTTATAGTATTCATGCGATTGTTTGATTAAATCAGGGAAAAAATAAACAATATATAATATAAACCATATCCAGAGCCAAGGGGGGAATGCTTGGCACTTGTTATGGGACATAATGTCACACAGATCCTGCAACTTTTTCAACAAACACAAAAGAACCGGATGGGTCTTTTAGTAGTGTGAGGAGAACATTTGATATGACTCTTTCACATTGTTCTTCTGGAAGTCCAGAAGCTTTTAACTCTGATGAAAATGTATCCAAAACTTTGTTTAAAGGTGCTGAAAAGCGATCAGGTAGCTGGTTAGTAGATTCTTTTCTTTTTAGCTTCTCACAAACTCCTAGAAAACCGTTTATAACTGAAAGGTACTTCTCAAGCTGTTCTTCTCTCAATACTTGAAGGATAAAAGGAGCAGCAGATGCTATTCCTTGCAAAATCCATGGAAATAATACGATGCCTCCAAATGGCCCGAATGCTCCCAATTCCGTATCTTCTTGTTTTATAAAAAGATCTTTTTTTTCTTTTCCTCCTTGAACAAAAGCATCAGTCATAATAGGAGCTAGATCTACTTCATCAGGAACTGTAGCCTCGGCGATTTTTATTGATATTTCTGTCATAATATCCATGCTCACCCTCCATGCTGGCAGGAAACATCTTCTAAAATTCGTAAACTTTTTATTTTTACTTTTTATTTTTTCATCACATTTTAGGACATAGGATACGTTATTCGTAGGAGTTTCTCATTACAACACAATATTTTGTTTATATATTTTTATAATAAATACGTGACAGAAATGATTATCAGAATCATTTTTTCTAAAATTTGTTGATAAATCATTTATTATATTAAATCTTAAATAAAAATAGTCTAATTTTCAGTTAATAGGGGTAGAGAGGGTGTAGAATTGAGAAAACTAATCTTTCTTTTTATTATTCAAATTATATTATTAAATGCTAGCATCGCATCTCCGAAAGTAATTACAGTTTCTAAATCTGGAGAAGGAAATTTTAGTTTAATTCAGGAAGCTGTTGATAATTCAAGTTCAGGAGATTCTATAATTGTTTCCACTGGTACATATGTAGAAAACCTTGTAGTGAACAAACAATTAACAATTTGTTCGGAATCAAAAAATTGTGGAGGAGTTGTTTTAGAATCTAAAAACAACAGTAAGTATATCTTAGATATAAATGCTGATTCAGTAGAAATTGTTGGGTTCAAAATTATGGGTTCAGGTAATCTTAGTAAAGCCGGGATATGCTTGGAGCAAGTCCAGGATTGTATGATTAAAAATAATACAATGGTAAATACTGCCGCTGGAATTTTCTTGAAGTCGTCCTGTAATAATTCGTTAATAAACAACAACATAAACTCAAATAGTTTTGCTGGAATTTATCTTAGAAATTCTGACTCTAATCTATTTATCAATAATACTGCTACATTGAATGATTTTAATGGCTTGCTCTTTTATAACTCGGATAATAATTCATTATATTACAACAATGCAAGTTCTAATGGGTGTGGCTTTTCTTTAAATAATTCCACAAACAACAGTTTGCATAATAATAATGCAAGTTCCAATACCTTTTCTGGTATTATCATGGACAATTGCAGTAAAAATGTTGTAAAAGAGAACAAGGCGAATTTTAACGGGAACTCTGGGATTTCCATGCTATTTTCTAATTATAATTCATTGGATAACAATAATTTTAGCGCAAACTTTAGAGGTACCTATCTGCAGAATTGTATGGGAAATACACTGGATGGCAATGAGGCGAATTACTGTGGTGATTACGGTATCGATTTGCAAGATTCAACTTTTAATACACTACAGAATAACAGTGCCAGATTCAATGGTCAGTATGGAGTATTACTACAGAGTTTAAGCAATAATAATACTTTAATCGCAAATAATGTATCCTGTAATAATATTGGAATTTCATTACAAGACTCTAATACAAACATTCTGAAAGATAATACTGTTAGGCTGAACAACAATGAAGGAATAGTGCTATACAACTGTAAGGAAAATTTATTAGCTGAAAATAATATCTCACATAGTTATTGTGGGATCTATCTTGATAATTCAAAGGAAAATACTTTAAAAAACAATTTTTTATTAAACAACACTAAAAATATCAGAGCATATGATCCAAGTCCTGTGATCTCGTTAATAATTTTAAGTATTCCATTGATTTTGGGATTAATATTTTTGTATTTAAGAAAGAAAAAAAGTTAATGTACAAATTCCATTTGCAGTGTGCTAATTTTTCTGTAAAATTAGAACTCTTAATAAGTTGGTGGTTGGAGAATCCAATAGTAAGAGAACTAAATTTCGTTCAGTATACAAAAATTTGACTTTGAATTTACAGAAAATTCAGTACACTGCCCAAGGATATGAAAACAATCTTTCAACATAAAAATCAAACTTTCAAACTCAGGTTAAACACTGTTATTGGTGCCTTCAAAATAAAAAAATATAAAATATACGGTTATATAACAATACAACGAGAAATCTTCAGCAGGCAGAGATTTAGTTCATAAATATAACATAAAACAGAATGGGGGATTAGCTTGAAATTTGAGCGCATTAAATCGGAAGGTCTGGCTCATCTTTCTTATTTCATAGGTTCGGAAAATGAAGCCATAGTTATTGACCCTCGAATAGACTGTCAGGTCTATGCCGAACTTGCCAGAAGAGAGGGTATGAACATAAAATATATTTTTGAAACCCACAGAAACGAGGACTACTTAATTGGTTCCCTGGAACTGAAGAAGCTTACAGATGCAGAGATTTATCACGGTCATGGAGTGGATTTCAAATACGGGAACTACTTGAATGAAGGCCAGGAGTTTGATTTTGGCTCAATGAGACTGACTGCTTTACATACTCCTGGCCATACGGATGAGAGTATGTCCTATACCCTGACAGACCTTGATACGGGAAAAGAACCAGTAATGGTTTTTACAGGAGATGCCCTGTTTGTAGGCGATACCGGAAGAACCGATCTCTATGGTTCGGAGGAAGCTCCAAGGCTGGCAGCAAACCTTTATGACAGTATATTTAATAAAATCCTTCCTCTGGGAGACGGAGTAATATTATGTCCTGCGCACGGTGCAGGCTCGGTTTGTGGGGGAGCTATCGCAAAACGAGACTACAGTACGCTTGGACTTGAGCGTGTACAAAATCCTGCTCTGCAAAAGACAAACAGGGAGGAGTTTATCAAGTTCAAACTTCAAGAGAAGCTTGAGTTTCCTCCTTACTTCTATAAAATGGAACAGTATAACCTGCAGGGGCCTCCTCTGCTGCAGGGCCTGCCAGTTCCGAAGCCGCTTTCACCAGTGGAGTTCAGAGCAGAAATGGAAAAAGGGGCAGCGGTCGTGGATACACGCATGCCACATTCTTTTGGCGGAACGTATATAAGAAACACCTATAGTCTCTGGCTCAACGGAATACCTTCGTTTGCGGGCTGGATTCTTCCTTATGATAAACCCATACTCCTTGTGCTGGAGGAAAAAGAGCATCTTGAGACTGCTGTAAGGTATCTGGTCCGTCTGGGTTATGACAACATCGTTGGTTTTTTGAACGGCGGAATTGCAGCCTGGTATATGAAAGCCTTACCTGTGGACAAAATTAGTTTTATCTCGGTCCACGATCTGAAAAATAAACTGCAAGAGCATGAGGAGATGACACTACTGGATGTTAGGAAAAAGAAAGAGTGGGATGAAGGGCATATTCAGGGAGCCAAAAATATATATGTTGGTGAACTTGAGAAAAATCTGGATAAAATCCCGAAGGACTCTCAGGTAATTGTTTATTGTGACAGTTCCAGGCGTTCCAGTATAGCAACTTCGATTTTGAAAAAGCATGGCTATAATAATGTATATAACGTACTTGGCAGCATGACTGCATGGAAGAACGCCGGATATAACACAGTAAAATAAAATTGTTTTTTCTTAAAGCTGTGCACTCAAAAAAAGGAGTTTAGAAATCTTTATATTCTCTCTCTTTTTTTAACATACCATGATTTTACATGTTCCGCGCATTCTTCTTCCAAACGATAATTGGGAAAAGTGGGCAGTGATTGCCTGTGATCAGCACACTCAGGATCCGGAATACTGGAAAAGAGTTGAAGAATTTATTGGAGATGCCCCCTCTACTTTTAATTTAATTTATCCGGAAATATATCTTCCGCTAGATGAAAATAGAGTAAACAAGATTCATAAAACCATAAGTGACTACAAAAATTTTCTTGTTGACTATGGCGCCTGCTTTATTCTCGTAAGGCGTTCGATCTCAGATAAAGAAAGAACAGGACTTGTTGTTGCAGTAGACCTGGAAGAATATCAGTTCAATGGATCAGACTCGTTTATCAAACCAACTGAAGGCACTATTAAAGAAAGACTTCCTGCAAGAGTCAGGATAAGGGAAAACGCAGAACTGGAACTCTCGCACATCTTAGTGCTGTATGACGATCCTTATTTCTCGGTTATTCCAAGAAACTCTATTGATTTTGTTTGTAAAGAGGACAAGATTTATGATTTTGATCTGATGGAAGGTGGCGGCCACATCACGGGTTACAGAATCATTAATGAAAAAATAATCAAAGAAATTTCGGATAAAATCCTGAACCTGGGAACCCTGCTTGTTGGCGATGGAAACCACAGCCTTGCTGCTGCAAAGAGCTTCTGGGAACAAATTAAAGGGACAGTACAAGCCGATCATCCTGCAAGGTATGCGATGGTTGAGCTTGTAAATGTTCATGATCCAGGGCTTTCCTTTGAACCTATTCACAGAATTGTAAGCGGAATTGAGCCTGAAGAACTGCTCAAGAAATTCAGTGCAAGGATCGAAGAAACCGGAATCTCACCCTCAAATACTGATTTCCCGGTTGCAGGACATTCAATAGGGTTTATTACAAAAGACAGGTCTGGTGTGCTGGTTTTTGATAATCCCGTGCACGATCTTGAGGTTGAAACCCTTGACGAGATCATTGACAATTACTCAATCGAATATGAGCATGATCCTGAAGTAGTGGAGAAACTTGGAAAAAAACAGGGTAATATCGGTTTCTTCCTTCCTTCGTTGAAGAAGAGCGATTTTTTTTCTCTAATTAAAAAGAAAGGAGTTCTTCCGAGAAAATCATTTTCGCTCGGAAAGGAAAATGAGAAGAGATATTATATCGAAGCCAGAATGATTGTTCCGTAAGGCTTCCTATCGTGTAATCCCTTTCATTTTTTTATCTTTCATTTCTTTATCTT
>DAQQ01000237.1:7468-8689 GCA_002508465.1 Methanosarcina sp. UBA7
TTTGAATCATTGAAAACCGAAATCGAGAGAATCTCTGATTAGATTCATCAAATGCATGGTATGCACTCGGTTTTTCAGAATTGATCTATAATTCAGGGACACAACCCATTTCTTTATCTTTCAGTTATCTATCTTTCACTTCTTTACCTTTCACTTCTTTACCTTTCACTTCCTTATCTTTCACTTCTTTATCTTTCACTTCTTTATCTTTTACTTTTATACTTTTATTTTTTTGTTTGTATTTATCTATCTTATTTTTCTTTACTCATTTAAGCTCAGTTTTTCCATTTCTATAGAGAGACAAAAACTCAATTTTTATAAAGCTACGGGTTTGTATATTTATCCTTTCGATTCAACTTAAACAGCTAAATTTGTGGAAAAATCAGACACTCTGCCATTTTATTGTAATAAGAAGGAAAGACTTAGAATATGATTTGTATCTTAAAAGAAACGATTTCAATTAAAACCCGAATTTGACAGAAAAATAAAAATTAAAATGAAAAAAGGAGCTTCATGCTCCGGTTTTCCCCCTACATTTGATGTTTCTGTGCATTGTTCTCGATTTTTTGCTATTTTCATTTTTCCGAAAAATTCTGCGTCAATACTATACGTTTTTTGTAGGAAAATACTTTATCAATTTATAAATTCTGTCAAATTTGGGTTAAAAAAAAGATGTCCATTTATGAGTAAGTGACTTACTTTGACAGTCAAATTATAAATACCTTTAATCTAATAATTGATTTATTAAATAAATAATCACTAGGGGTGTGATATATGCCGGACTTGATAGGACTTGCTGTAGTCTTTCTAATATTAGCATTGATTGCATATATACTGGGTGCAAGGGGAATTGCCGGTTTCTCAATGGAGATTGCAAAGTGGCTCGTCATAATCTTTATTATACTTGCAATTCTCTCGTTCCTGTTATGACGGTAGCCTTTTAACGAAGTTAACACTGGTTCAAGAAGATAACTATGCACTTGAGGTGATAGAGAGTAATAGTTCTAAGAGTCAAAGCCAGATTACTTTTTCAATACCTTTGTCTGATTATTATTTTCTCAGACATATTAAAAAATCAACTTATTTAAACTAACTTATTTAATTATTTCTTATTACTTATTTATTTACCTATTTTCTCAATTAAGATAAGTTCAGGTTAATTAATTCGTTTTTCAGCATTTCATACTTTGGGATTTTTACACTAGTGTCTCGTCAATCCTC
>DAQQ01000090.1:0-6753 GCA_002508465.1 Methanosarcina sp. UBA7
AAACAGAATTGAAGTTTCAGGCATTTAAGGCTTAACGTTCTTCGGATTTAAGAATTACCACATTCCCACGCCCTCTCTTGAACTTCTCAATTAGTTCCCTTTTTTCAAGGTCAACAAGCATTAAGCTGACTTTTGCATCGGAACACCTTAGTCTGGTGCGCAGATCTTTCTGGGCAATTTGACCATTTTGATCTCTAATTATCTCCATCACATTCTGAAGATCAGATGGAAGTGGAGACTTATTTTTAAGAACAGGACTATCAATTTCATGATTACCGGCAAGATCTTTGAGGGAGTTTTTCAGGTTCTCGTTCTCTGACCCTGACTCCATATGTTCTGTTTTATATGCTTGGTGTTTCTCTCTGCATTCCTCGACTTTCGTTTCCTCTTCTTGACTCTTGAACTTTGATTCTGTTACCAACCTGGTTACAGAGGGTTTGGATTCCAATTCAGTTACTTGCCTTGTTATGGATACAGATCCTTCTGAAAGCACCTGAAAATCAGTTTCCGGTTTAGAATCAAAAGTTTTGTCAGAGACTTTTACCGAAAACTTGGGCGGATTTGCAGGCCTGGATAAATCACCTGTTAAATCTCCGGTTTTGTCTCTACAAGAAATTTTGCCTATCTTTCTGTTTCTTATGAAAAATTTGTAGCCGACAGCTAGCAGAAAAATAAGGGTAACAGCTACTGGAAGATAACTTATGACCGGAACATAAATTCCATTGTCTTTTGTGGAATTCACAACTTCTGAATTAATTATTTTACTTCTAGCTCCTTCTTTAGGGGAGTTACCGACACGAAGAGGTGAGTTTGTTGATGTTTCTTGTACGCTGGAACTGCTCATTAGTTCTTCTGAATAAACGGGAAGAAGTACGAGATCATGAACGTACTTTCCTTTGTTTTTAATATTCACACTGTCATCTACTGAATATATTACAGTGCTGTTCTGGTAATACTTTGCTGTAATAGTGTAGTTTCCAGGTTCCAGTTCAAAAGAATACATTCCGTATTTTGCTACTATGGATTGTTCTGGAATGGAGTTTACATAAACCACAGCCTTATCCAGAGGTTCAAATGTATCCAGACTATATACTTCCCCGTAGACTGTGGCAGTCATGTTATCTGTGGAGAAGGTACCCTCTGCTGCAGCAGGTACAACTAAAGCGAAGATAACAGCAATGCAAATAATGAAACCCAACTTTAAACTCATTTTTATCGTAAACCCGGAGATACATTTCAGCTTTTTATAGAGCTTGTTTAATGTTCGTTTGTCTATCCCGAGGATATACTTTATTAATCTTGATATCGTTTCTTCCCTATCCAATATTATTTGCCATGATTCTTTTCCATCGAGCTAATATTCACCTGTATCTTCAAGCGCTTATTCATCTAGACTTGCTTTTTCACTAAAGGGAGATTGAACCCAGCATAGTTCTTTCTTTATTCTACCTGCTTCTTCGATGCTGTATGTACCATTCCCTAGAAAAGATGCATATCCCTCACCATCACCAGTAAGGGTAATGTTTTTGCCTCTGACCATTACTGCTTTATGAGAACCGGAAATTATCATATCAACAGAGCGAACATGATACAAACGCACCTCATCCTGCATTTCGATTATCTTCTCAAAAGTATAATCTCCCGTTATGTTAATTTCGGAATCAGAGGAAAGAAACGGTATTGCAATCTCTCCGTCTTCAACATGTACATCAAGGGTAAAATTACCCATCAAATTAACCATTCCGTCTCCGGATGCATAAAGTTTGGATGTACTGTTTAACTCTGCATTTCCCGGAGTCAATCTTTGCATTTCCATAAAGAGTTCTTTCAGGACATCATTAGCTTGGATCATGTAACTCTGAGACTCAGTCAAGTACTCCTTTCTAATATTTTCTGACGAAGGGTCTGCTAAACTGGAATCCGCAACTGAACTGACATTTTCTTCTGAGACAGCTTCGTCTGCGAGTGCTCTGTAATTTTTTGCCTCTTCCGTAAGAAGTTTATAATTCTTAAGTAATTCTTCAACCCTGCTAACATTCTTTCCTTCTGCTTTATAAATTTGGATCGCTTTTTCGGTCTTCATTGAAATTAAATTTGCCTGTTGAAGATTCCTGTCAAGCAGAGTTATTGCATCACTTAAATTATCCGCAGACCTATCTTTCTCCTCAGATGAGAAATAGGCCGGAGTGGACAGACTTGCTATCTGAGAACTGCTATTATTATCAGATCCAGCGTAAGGATAAAATATACTTCTGTAAAAACTAATTGGGTCTTTAAAAGTAGACTGCTGGTTTATGATATCAATGCAGCCTGAAATCATGATGATTCCTGCAATAGCAAGAAGCAGGGGCAGAAGTTTTATTTTCATACTGGACAACATCCTATGGAAAGAAGCAACATGTAATTTCTTCTTAGTTATATAATTTTGTAACTATTCAGCCTATATAAACAACATCAATAGCCATCTTTACTAAAATTCAATTGATAAATTTCTGTAAATCGAATTTCTTATAATGTTGGCGAATGGCTGCGTTTTTTCCTTTTCCGTCTATTGTTTTTTGGATTCCTCGCTTTCACTAAAATCAATATCAATAGGCACGTTTGGATGGGCTGAATAGTTACATAATTTTGTCAGTTTTAATATTTTTGTTCAATTTTATAAGCTCAATTTTTTGAGCCACTTTTGAAGGTTTTTAAAAGATATAACCATATGAAAAATAACATCGCATGTATCCAAAAAATTATAGAGATTCTTTGCCTCCAGAGACTATTCGAATTATTTACCCATACCTTATTTTAAGTCAAAGAAACTTGTGCTTCATTTTTCAGACATCATAGAGATCATTTCCAGACCCTAGTCATGAATTTCAGGGGAGGCTTCATCATTACCGGAGTTATTTTATGAAAAGTCAGAGCTGAGAGATTTTATCTGCAGTTTCTGACCCTGAACCTCTTTTTGAAGAATATTTGCTTTCTTTGAAGATCCTGTATATCCTGAAAAGCATAAACCCGGAAAGCATGAAGGCAAGTGAGTCCGCGACCGGATAAGCTATCCAGACTCCATACAGTTGGTAGAACTGGGGAAGGAGGACAATAGCAGGGATCAGGAAAAGAAGCTCTCGGCTCATGGAAAGGAGGAAAGCGGGTCTGGCTTTTCCCAGGGCCTGGAACAGGGTTGAAGTAATTACATTCATACCTATTAAAGGCGTTCCCAGAAGCATGATAATTATAGCGTTTTTCCCAAGCTCAAGATATTCAGGATCTGTACTGAATAATCCGAGGAGTTGTTCTTTTAAGAAGTAAATAATAACCAATCCAAAAAGCCCGAAAGTCGTTGTTGCTACAAGCGAGATTTTAACGGCTTCTGCCACCCTTCCATATCTCTTTGCTCCATAGTTAAACCCTATAACCGGTTGCATGCCAAAGGCCATACCCAGGAGGGGCAGGAAGATAAAGGAATTGATCTTCATTACTACACCAAAAACGGCAATTCCGACGTCTCCTCCGTAAACTGCAAGGGCATTGTACACAAAAATCATCATGACACTGCTTGCGCTTTCCATCACAAAAGATCCGGTACCAATAGCCCCAATTTCCTTAATAATTTTCAGATCTAGTTTCAAGGTTTCTGGCCTGAAACGGACAGCCCCTTTTCCTTTAAGATAGTATAGCAGGAGCCAGACCGAAGCTACAGCTTGTGAAATTACAGTTGCAATTGCAGCGCCCTTAACACCCATCCCGAAACCAAACATGAAAACAGGGTCAAGGAAAATATTGAGGCCGCCTCCTAAAATCATAGCAGTCATTGCAAGGCGGGCATTTCCTTCAGATCGGACAATATTCTGAACAGCGACTCCAAAGACAAAGAACGTCCCTCCCAGTATTATATAGTTAAGATAATCTCTGGCATAGGGCAGGACTCCAGCAGTTGCTCCGAAAACCTTTAGAATCGATTCAAGATAAAAAAGGCAGGGAATGGCTATAAGCACGCTTAAAATTAAACTCAGGGAAAAAACATTTCCAAGAACTCTTTCGGCTTTTTCACTTTCTCGGGCTCCAAGGGCACGTGAAATTATGGAAGAACCTCCTGTCCCCAGAACAATTCCAAAAGCCATTATTATCATCTGAACCGGAAAAGCTATAGAAAGTCCGCCTATGGCCTGAACACTGTCTGCTCCATAGACCATTCCCACATAAAAAGTGTCCGCAACATTATAAATAGCCTGTACCAGCAGTCCGATGATAATGGGAACTGAAAGTTTAAACAGGAGCTTTCTTATATTGTCTTTGCCAAGAAATTCACTTTTTTCATCCATGTTTCTCATCTCAACCGTTTTTACTTTATGTCATCAGGTCTTATCCGACGGAGGCTCAAAACCAGGTTCAAAAAGTTTAATCGCAGCTTTGTGAATTAGTAGCCTGAAAATTTCTTTTTCTTCAAAGGTAAAATCCGAAAAGAGAATAGATATGAAAGAAGTCTGCTTTTTAAAAATTATATCTCTCATTTCCTTCCCTTTTTCAGTCAGGTAAACCCTGTAAGCTCGAAGGTCAGTTTCGTCTCTTTCCCTGTAAACGTAACCTTCTGTTTCCAGACTCTGGATTGCTCTGGCACTTGTTGCTTTGCTAACTTTCAGGGTTTTTGCAAGAGTTTCCTGGGATATTCCATCTCTGTGGTACAAAAACAGTAAAAACTCAAACTGTCCGCTTCCGACCCTGTAAGCATCAAGTTCCTTTGCCATGTATGCCACATTGCTCCGGTAGATGTGAGAAATCGGACCTAATATTTCTCTAGGGTCTATTTCCTTTAAGTTTACTTCTCTAAAATTTCCCATAAATTTATCCTTCACATTTTAGGAACGGAGTGATCAATATTGAAATTGAAGATATCGATGTAATAGTTGCATATAAAACAGATTTAGTGGAAAGAGTTTATTTTTGGATTTTATATAGCCTTACTTCATTTTAAGGAGTCTGGACTGTTTGTACTGATATTGGATGATATATGCATTAAATCGTTCCATATGACACTATCGTCGGCTTAATAGGTTTATGAGTATATAATCGTTTCGCATGATACTAAATTAAATAGATAAACAATTACTTTCCAGATTGAAAAATCTGAAAAACAATAACTAGCAAAAATAATATCTTTGTTAGAGTTATAGTATTTGATAATAATATTATGTCATATCAGAAATTATAAAAACAATATCTTTAGCCTTTATATTTTAGCCTTTACTATTATAATTTAAGTAATTAATTCCCAAAAACACTGAAATAGATAAATAAAATTTTACATTTGCGTATATCTGTAGGATATAGAAAATTAATCTAATTTATAGATCACAAAAACATATATCAGTTGCTTAAGTAACCAAATTAAATATATCAATTCATAAAAATCAGTATAAAAAGCAAATGACGAGATTTCAATCTTTGCCTCCCGGATTTAGGGGATCTATTCTAAAAAGCAAAACCACGAATAATGCAGTTACAGTCCCCGTACCCCAAAAAAACGGGTTTATGGTTATTTTCAGAAATGTACCCAAGATCATTAATAGGACTCCCAACAACAGCAAAATTTGGATCTTTTTGTTCAACTGTTTCTCTCCAGTTATCCCCGTTTTAAATAAGTCATTTTTCAAACAGTTTCAGGGCAGTAAAATTATTTTTCACAAAACCGCAAAACAAAAAAGCAGAAATTAAGAAAGGGGATCAACCCTCTCTTTTTCATTTTCCTCTATTTTCCGTTTATTCATATCTCAGTGCATCTACTGGTTTTAACCTTGAAGCCCTGAACGCTGGAACTACTCCTGAGATCACTCCTATTAAAATTGCCAGGAGAAGTCCCATGGCCATTAGATCAGGAGCAAGGTATATACCTGAACTACTTCCTCCTCCTCCCATCATCTGCAAACCAAGCAGAGGGAAGAGAGTTGAAACACAAGCTCCAAGAATATCTCCGAGGACACCACCAACAAGACCTACCATTGCGGAATTAAAGAGGAAAATCATGAGGATATCCCTGTTTTTTGCCCCAATGGCTTTCATAGTTCCGATCTCCTTTGTCTTTTCAAGGACAGAGGTAAACATAGTATTGGCAATCCCGACGGCCCCCACAAGCAAGGACACTGCTGCGATGGCACCAAGGAACAGAGTCATTGAACTCGTCATTTCAGTGACGGACTCGGCCATAGATTTAGAAGCTGATACCGAAAAGTCTCTATCATCGTCACTGACAATGTGCCTTGAGATCATGAGCTTATCCACGATATCTTCTGTCAGGTTGTCTACTGCATCTTCGCTCTTGGCTTTTATAGTAATGGAATCATAAACACCATTTTGTGCATCATCGATCAGGGTTACTGCTCCATCGATAGGCATGTAAATACCTCTGTCACCTTCACCTTCTTCTGACAGAATTCCAACAACTCGCACGGCTTTACCGTTTACAGTTATTACCTGATTAACTCCGATATCCTGGTCATAAATTCCACTTGCAACACCGCTTCCGATAACTGCAACATATTTATCAGAAGGTTCAAGCAATCTTCCGGATTGTGTTTTTAGTGTAGTCATATACTGCCAGACCTGTGGGTCTACACCTGTGACTGAAAGGGTTGCATTTTGCGCTGCATAGATCACCGACACACTACCGCTAATCTCTCCTTCTATGTATGATATATTATTCAATCCTCGAAGTGCTGCAATGTCCGTATCCGTTAATTCAACATCTGTTGTCGTACCTCCCCC
>DAQQ01000196.1:0-4138 GCA_002508465.1 Methanosarcina sp. UBA7
ATATTGAATCACAATAGTATTAAAATTAAGAGATAAAAATTTAAAGCAAACGGAGGTCAATAGATAACATTTAGAAAAATAAGCGTAATCTTTCTTTTTCATGTCTGAAATCTGAAAATCAGTAAATTGCTGCAATACTGATAAATCGTCAATAAGCTTTTAATAAACATTTTGTAAATTTTCATGAACTCTATATGAAATGGGTTAATTCTATATGAAGTGGGTTTTTACTGTTCTGTAAACTGACTCTGGAATGCAAGCTACCTGGCTAGGATATTATAAATAATTGTATACGTATAATAATCGTTATAGAACATTTGTGCTTGTTTAAATGACTTGTTTAAGTGACTTGTTTAAATGATTTCTCTAAAATAGTAATTCTTCCAGGAGCAGCTGATATTGTTGAAGAAACTTGATAAGTGATTCTGTTATAAGAAGTAAATTCAGCTGTAAAAATTTTAGAGACCTGTAAGGGTTGGGTCAGGTCGATATTGAAATTCTAAAATGTTACAATAAATTCTAAAATGTTATAATATTTTCTAAAATGTTATAACATATAGAGTAAACATTTTGGTTTAACGTATCTTTAACCTTGTCTCTTAAGCTGGAGAGAAGTATGAAAAATAGTATTAGAAATTCTGGTATTGATACCATTGGGAGTGCGCCCTGGGGAACACATTTCTGCCAATTTTACCAGAATAAAGAAGAATTGAAGGATATAGTTATTCCATATTTAAAAGCTGGACTGGAAAGTAACGAATTTTGCGTCTGGATTGCATCGAGTCATCTGGAAGTAAAAGAGGCAGAAGAAGTATTGAAAACAGCTGTTACCAATGCTGATACTTACCTGGAAAAGAAACAAATCGAGATTATTCCCTTAAATCATTGGCATATAAAAAACGAAACTTTAGATTTTCAGGAAGTCTTAAACGGTTTGATTGATAAAGTAAATAAGTCGTTAGCAGGTGGTTATGATGGTTTGAGATTGATTAAGAATACATCCTGGCTGGAAAACGAAAATTGGAATAACTTTGTTAATTACGAAAGAGGAATGGATTCTATCGTAAATAAACGGCCAGTCATAGCACTGTGCACCTATTCTCTAGATACATGCAGTGCTGTCGATATTATTGAGATTGCTGCAGATCATCAGTTCGTTTTGGCAAAAAAAGAAGGAAAATGGGAGAAAACAGGAAACTCCCAAAGGGAAACTCATGCTGAATGCATACAAACTGAAAAAGCTCTTCGGAAAAGTGAAGAGCGTTACCGTATGCTCTTTACAAATATGACCGATGGCTTCGGCCTTTTAGAAGTCATATACGATAAAAAGGGTAAGCCACACGACTATCGTTACCTTGAACTTAATCCTGCTTTTGAACTCATATTAGAAGTAAAAAGGGAACAGATCCTGGGCAAAACTATGCTGGAAGTGTTCCCCAATGTGAGCCCTATAGCAATTGAAAAATATAATGAGGTGGCTCTTTCAGGCAAGCCGACGCACTTTGAGATCGATAGTGAAATAGCGCATAAACATCTAGATATCTACGTTTTCAGTCCTGAGAAAGGGAAGATAGCACTGATTCTAAGAGATATCACAGAACGTAAACAGATGGAGAGGGAACTGCAAGAAAGCGAGGAAAAATACCGCAATATTGTTGAAACAGCCAGTGAAGGTATATGGATAGGTGACCCCGAAGCCAGGACTGTTTATGTTAATAAAAGGTTAGCTGAAATGGTAAGATACACTCAGGACGAAATGATTGGCAGACTGGCGTGGGATTTTGCAATTGAGGAAAATAAGCTAGATGTTAAAAAGAATCTTGAAGACAGACGGCGTGGTGTTGATAGAAGCTACGAGTTTAAGTTCATACGTAAAGATGGCTCACCATTATGGACAATTGTAAGCGGTAAAGCTCTATTTGACAACAATGGTAAGTTTATAGGCAATATGGCAATGTTTACTGACATCACTCAGAGAAAGGAAACAGAAGAGAAATTGAAAAGTACACTCGACAACTTAGAAAAACTGGTTAAAGAACGTACAGCTGAGCTTGAAAATGCTTATAATTCTTTAAAAAAGAGTGAAAAAGGTCTTGCTGAAGCTCAAAAAATGGCTCATGTTGGAAACTGGGAATGGGATATTATGGCTGATAAAGCATACTGGTCTGATGAGCTATATCGAATTTTTAAACGCGATCCACAAAAAGCAGGACCACCTTATAATGAATTTTTAAATTATATACACCCAGATGATCGAGATCTCGTCAAAAATGTCACTAAGGAAGCCATAAACGGAAAACCTTACAGTATTGAGTGCAAGATTGTTAGGGACGATGGGGAAGAACGTATAATCCATATGCAATCAGAGGTTATTTTTGATGAGAAAAATAACCCTGTCGAAATTAGAGGAATACTCCAGGATATCACCGAGTACCAAAGAATGGAGGATGCCTTGCGTCAGAATGAGGAGTTGCTTTCTGCTTTCCTTGAGCAACTGCCAGTAGGTACCGGACTTGTCGATCCTCAAGGACGTTTAATGGTTACCAATAGCATGTTCCGTCGTTTCATAGGTAATGTCATTCCATCACGTGACTCTGAAAATAGCTGGCGTTGGCGAGCATGGGGAACTAACGACCGCTTACTCAATGAGTCCCAATGGCCTGGCCAGAGAGCACTTCAAGGTGAAAATGTCACTTTCGGAACGGATTTTCTCTATACCTCCAGCGACGGACGAGAAATATGGGTACGAGTAAGCGCTGTTCCCTTCCGTGACAGGGAAGGAAAGATCAAAGGTGTCATTGTTGTCCTTCAGGATATAGACGAGCAAAAGCGGAGCCAGGAAGCTCTGCAAAAAATCGAAAAAATTCGCATAAAAGAAATTCATCACAGGATTAAGAATAATCTGCAGGTAGTTTCGTCTTTGCTTGATCTTCAAGCAGAAACCTTCTCTCACCTTGAGGTTTGTAAGACTCTGGAGGTTATCGAGGCCTTTATGGAAAGCCGGAGTCGAGTAATTTCTATGGCTCTTATTCACGAGGAGCTATATAAGGGGGATAAAATCGACACACTTGACTTTGCAGCTTACTTAAAAAAACTGACTGTAGATCTTCTTGACTCTTACAATCTAGGAAATAAGGATATCAGTTTCAAGCTGAACCTTGAACAGGTTTATCTTGGCATGGATACTGCAATCCCTCTGGGAATTATTGTAAACGAGCTGGTCTCAAACTCATTTAAGCATGCTTTTCTTGCTGGAGGAAAAGGCGAGATCCGGATAAATCTCCGCAGGACAGAAACTTCTGCCGTCAAAAATAATGTCTCCGGTATGGATGAAGAATTTATGGAAAAAAATGGCTTTGACTATGTACTCGAAGTATCGGACAATGGAAAAGGAATTTCGCAAGAAATTAACTTTCCTAGTGCGGACTCCCTGGGTCTTCAGCTCGTAACTATTCTTGTTGAACAGATAGATAGCTGTGTAAAGCTTGAAAGAGATCATGGAACGAAATTCACGATATGGTTTAGTGATGTAGATAAATAAGTCTACCTCTACGCAATAAAAAATAATTTACTTCTCATAATTCCTGAGATTTAGATCAAACCTGGGTCTTTTTCCATTAAATAAGCAACTTCTTATACTGATCTGAAACTAACTATTATTCTACAAATAACTTTTATGACACAGTGAGAGATCATAATTAATATTTAAATGTTGTTTGATAAAAAAACATTTTTCACGAGAATATTATTTATTCAGAATCAATTTTTCATGTAAATAATTTCAAATAAATTTGAGAACATTTATAGATTGTAACCCCACGAGAGAGTAAAAACGGACCGAAACGAACGAATTTAGACCACATGAGAAAAACGAATGGATTAACACAAATGGGAATCGGAAAGTGACTGGTAGGATATGTGAGTAAATAATTTCCTGGAAGATGTTCTAACCCAAACAAATCTTATAGATACAGCATATTTTTTGAGCTACTGTATCGGGATAAAGTAACAGGAATAAAAATCTTCCAGGTTCATTCAATTTTTTCAACGTGCTTTTTGAGTATTGTATCCCACATTCCGCAGTATTTTTTTGAAAATCAATATTTTTCCTGATGGCGTTTTTGGAACAAATGCAAAT
>DAQQ01000037.1:0-15271 GCA_002508465.1 Methanosarcina sp. UBA7
GAATGGGAATGTTTCCAAAGAGGTAGCTTTTGATTTGAGTGACATAAGTGTAAGGATCGTTACCATTCTGGTGAAAATACCAGAATGAATTATTTTTTTAAATTTTATTTTTCAAGTTTTTAGGTTAACTTTCAAAGTTTAGGATGGGAACTCAAATGTTAAGAAATGTCCTCACAATATTTATCTTATTTTCATTGTTACTTATTGCAAATATAGCATCAGCAAACTCGACATCGGAAGATCCAAATCTTAATGTTACATCGCTTAATAAAATTCTCCAGCTAGAAGAAGGGTTCACAGCAACTTCAACAGCCTGGAGTCCTGATGGACAATATTTGCTTGTAACCTGTTCCAAACCGATTTCTACTTCAAATAATATTATCAAACATTATTTGTTAGACACAAATTCTCACACTTTCGGGGAAATCAATTATGGGATTAAAGAATTAAATAGCTATTCTATACCTAAAGCAGAATGGTCCCCGTCTGGAGACAAAATATACTTTAAAGTTTCAAGGTTTGCTGGACCAACAGATTCTGGTAATTGTTATATTGTTTGTAATCCAGATGGTACGAACTTGAGGGGGGTAGGGACCAATTTTACTGATATTTCAAATATAATAAATAATCTTGGGAGTATTGGTTCTCAGAATAATCTTAAATGGAGTCCAGATTCCAGTAAAATCGTACTTGATTGGGAAAAACCTGGAGATATTTCTAGTGGGATATATGTTACAAACGGAAATGGAACAAACGCCGGTGAACTTCGATCAGAAGCTAGAGAGCCTACCTGGTACGATTCTAGCAAACTTTTATTCGTTACTACAGATGAAGGAACTGTAGTGCTTGCCAATGATAGTGGCGATTTGATTCAGACTTTCCAGCCGGAGAACAAAGATGAGAAATACGTACGTTTTTCACTCAGCCCTGACAAAGAAAAAATAATATTTACTTCAACAGCTGGCAATGGTCTTTTCCAGACTTATATATCTAACGCTGACGGTTCAAACTTAAAAAAGTACATCTCTGATATTGATGGTTCTCTCTTAACAGAATCCATAGCTGGTACATGGCAGCCAAATGGTTCGCTTTTACTAGTAAATCAGAATGAGAGTCTATATGTTATAGAAGGAGACGAAAATAATAAGCGACTTTTGCATGAAAGCAATGCTAGCGAGCCCCAGTGGTTCCCTGATGGGAAGAAAATACTGTTTGTTGAAAATGAAAATAAACTGTATTCAATCGATGTTGACGGAACCAATATAACTTTTATCATTAATTTCGGACTTACCTCCTCTTATTTCTGGAGTTATTTCAACGAAGTCAAACAGTTTTCGATAAGTCCTTCTGGAGACATCATAGCCTTTACGTCTGCCCTTGACCCAGCTACTGGAAAAATTATTGAAAATGAACCTGACCCATCAACACGTCAAAGTGTTTCCGCTCCTTTATTTATTATTAATTCGGATGGTTCCAACTTCACTCAGGTAACCCCTACAATAAAAGGCAAATATGATATATTTGGAAAATGGAACCTGAATAAAAAAGAATTCACAATAGAATCTGTTCTATTTTCTAGAAGTAATGATTTGAGTTATGTAGGTAGCTCTTTAGTTGAATTGAACGCAATGAACTCCTCTTCTACCTGGAAGAATATGCCTATAAAGGAAATTATCGGGACTGAAGAATCCAATACAATTGATAAAGTCCAAAGCAATGCATCTAACTCTACAAACACATCACAGGTTTCTGAACATAAAGAAACAAGCAATCAATCTCCTTCCTTCTTGTTTTTACAGCTTTTTACCTGTATAATGGGAATCTGGTTGCTGCATAAAAGCAGGGAGATATGATATTGTGAACAAAGACAGCGTTTTAATACTGGCGCAAAAAGAATTCTCGGACAAATTGTATGAGCCTGGTTTTATTATACTGTTTGCCATCTTTACGGGCACTATGTTTACATATCTGCAAAGCCGTGGAGGCGGAGATAATTTTGGGTACGTTGTCCAGGTGATCGCGGCGTTTTTCCCATTGATAGGCATAGCTCTTGGATATGACGGGATAATTAAAGAAAAAAATAGTAAAAGCCTCAATGTTTTATTGACAAATCCTGTTTTCAGAGATAATATTATTACAGGCAAATTTCTGGGAATTTCAATAGTTCTTGCTCTGGTAGTATTTTTATCCCTCATGATAATTGCAGCTTCTGATTTCCTTGTTTCCGGAAAAATTGCTGAATTTGATTCCCTCCTACGTCTACTAATTTTTGGAATATTTACTTTTTTTTATTTATTAACTTTTGCAGCCTTTGGGCTTTTTACTTCAGTCTGGTGTAAAACAGAAATTGAGTCCCTTACCTTTGGGGTCCTTGTATGGATTAATATGTGTTTTGCCCTCGGGCCTACTATCATAATGCTGGCATCTTTCGCATCAGGCCAAACACTATTTGATATGACAAAAGAATTTGCTTCGACAGCCTCCTCATTTTATAATATATCACCTGTACATCATTTTGCTGAGGTAACAATTGGAGTCCTGGATTTAAGTTATGGAGGATTTGGTGTTCAGCCTGACGTACATGGGTTTCTGGATACTCAGTATTCAATATCCTACCTGATTGGATACTACTGGCAGAACATAATAATTCTGTTCATTCTCCCTTTTCTGTTTCTGGCAGCCGCATACATTTCATTCTTAAGAGATGATATTTAAGGAGGGATTAATGTGGAAAATATCTCCAATGTTAAAATCATAGCCGAAAAGGAGTTTGCTGACCATCTGAAAAGTCCTGTATTCCTTTCTTTTACGGCAACTTTCACGCTGGTTGTCCTCGCATGGTCGTATGTACAGGGGACAGAAGTTGAATATACTGTAAATGTTATGGGTAGTCCTGATTTAATGAGAGGATTTGAAGGAGTGGCAGAGGTAGTCGGCCGTTTTGCACCAGTTATGGGTATAGTACTGGGTTTTGATGCTATTGTCAGAGAAATAAAATCCAGTTCTATGAATGTTTTGCTGGCACATCCTGTATTCAGGGACAACATAATCCTTGGCAAAATCCTGGGATCAGGTTCATGTATCTTGCTAGTGCTCTTCTTTTCCATCAATCTGGCAACTGGAGTCATGCTCATGGCTTCTGGTCTTCCTGTCACGATGCAGCAAATCATAAGAATTGAGGCGTTTGTACTTGTGACTTTTTTCTATGCTTTAATCTTTCTTGCAATCTCTATAATGATCTCTACAATAGCAAAAAAATCAAATAATTCCCTTATATTCAATCTTATTTTTTGGCTTGCCATAACAGTATTACTTGCCGATCTAATCTTTACTATAAGTTATGCCTTTTCTGAAGACCTACATTCAGCAAATGATCAGACTCAGGCCGTCAAGAACTTCTTACCTGATTATCATTATACTGTGGCCGCTGTGGGAGTCAAGAATGCTGATACAGGGATTCCTTATGGAATCGGCGGTATTTTTGACACTCGCTATACACTTGGAGCCTGGGCATGGGAATTCTGGCCCAATCTGGCATACCTTTTCGTGCTACCATTCATCTTGCTTATAGGCTCAGTACTAGCATTTTTGAGAAAAGATATAACATACTGAATGGGAATGTTTCCAAAGAGGCAGATCTTGATTTAAGCGATGTAAGTTTAAGGATCGTTCCATTCTGGTGTGAACACCAGAATGAGTTATTTTCAACTTTTATTTTTCAACTTTTATTTTTCAAGTTTTAGGTTAACTTTCAACGTTTAGGGTGGGAATTCAAATGTTAAGAAATGTCCTCACAATATTTATCTTATTTTCATTGTTACTTGTTGCAAATATAGCATCAGCAAACTTGACATCGGAAGATCCAACTATTAACGTAACATCTATTGACAAAGCCCTCCAGATAAAAGAAGGGTTCACAGCAACTTCAACAGCCTGGAGTCCTGACGGGCAGTTTCTACTGGTAACCTATTCCACGGATTATCCTTCTAACATCGTAAAACATTGCCTGTTAGATATTAATTCCCATACTTTCGGGGAGATCAATTATGGAATTGAAGAATCGAACACTAAGGGCATATCAGAAGCAAAATGGGCTCCCGATGGAGACAAAATATATTTTGAAGTTTCAAAGCTTGCTGGGTCAACAGATTCAGGTAGTTGCTTTGTTTTTTGTAATCCAGACGGTACGGACTTGAAATGTGTGGGAACTAACTATACAGATCTTTCTACCATGATGGAAAACATTGGGAATATTGGTCTTCAGAGAAATCTTAACTGGAATTCCAATTCCGATAAAATAGTGTTTGAATGGCAAAAGCCAGGGGAACTAGCTACTGGAGTATATATTGAAAATGAAAACGGGACAAACGCTCATATAATTTATTCAGGTGAGAACCCACAGCCTGAATATTACGATTCGAATAAGATTTTAGTTCTTACCGATGAAGGAACTGTAAATCTTATTGATGAAAATGGTGATTTAATCCACAAATTCCAGCCAGAGAATAAAACTGAACAATGCCGTGTTTTTTCGCTCAGCCCTGATAGGAAAAAAATTATATTCATTTCAGGGTTACCAGGAAACTACGATTTCCTGACTTACAATACATATATCTCTAATATCGATGGTTCGGGATTAAAAGGAAATATTTCTTCTTACAGTAACACAGACGAAGGTATTTTGATAAAAGAATTCTGGCAACCGACTGGTTCGCTTCTTCTGGTAAGTCAGAACGGGAATCTCTATATCATAGAAGGAGAAGAAAACGACAAACGCCTCTTGTATAAGGGTAATGCCAGTGAACCCCAATGGTACCCAGACGGTAAAAAAATACTTTTTGTTGAAAACAAAAACAAACTATATTCTATTGATGTTGACGGAACAAACCTTACATATATAGCTGATTTCGGACTTACATCTTCTTTATTCTGGGATTTTTTCTGGAGTCCTATCAACAAAGCTAACAAATTTTCGATAAGTCCTTCTGGAGATCTCATAGCTTTTACATCTGCCCTTTATCCTGATACCGGAAAGATCATTGAATCTGAGCCAGTAATTTCAAAATGTCAAAACATTGCTGCTCCTTTATTCATTGTTAATTCGGATGACTCTAACATAACTCAAATAACCCAGACAACAAAAGGTAGACATGATCTATTAAGGGAGTGGAGTCCAGATGGCAAACGATTCACTATAGGATCTATACTATTTTCCTCAGACAGTGACTGGGATGAGAGTGAGAACTTTTTAGTTGAGTTGAACTCTGAAAATTCCTCTTCTACATGGAAGAGTATGCCTGTAAAGGAAATTATCGCAAACGAAGAACCCAGTACTGTTGGAGAAACCCAAATTAATGAATCCAACTCTACAAATACATCACAAATTACTGAAAATAAAGAAATAGGAAATCAATCTCCTTCCTTTATGTTTTTTCAATTGTTTTCCTGTATAATGGGAATCTGGTTGCTACATAAAAACCGGGAGCAATGATATTGTGAACAAAGATAGTGTTTTAACACTGGCACAAAAAGAATTCTCTGACAAAATATATGAGCCAAGTTTTATTTTACTGATGATTCTTTTTACGGGTACTGTGTTCATATATCTTCAAAACCGTGCAGGAGGAAATGATTTTGGGGATGTTGTCCAGGTGATTGCAGTTTTTTTTCCGTTAATGGGAATAGCACTTGGGTATGACGGGATAATTAAAGAAAAAAATAGTAAAAGCCTCAATGTTTTATTGACAGAACCTGTTTTCAGGGATAATATTGTTACAGGCAAATTTCTGGGGGTTTCAATAACTCTTGCTCTTGTAGTATTTTTTTCTCTGACAATAATTGCAGTATCGGACTTTGTTATTTCCGGAAAAATCGCTGAGTTTGATTCTCTCTTACGGCTGTTTATTTTCGGAATATTTACCTTTCTTTATCTTTTACTTTTTGCCACACTCGGGCTTTTTACTTCAGTCTGGTGTAAAACCGAAATTGAGTCCCTTACCTTTGGAGTTTTTGTCTGGATCAATATGTGTTTCGCCCTTGGACCCACTATAATAACGATAGTATCTTTTGTATCAGGTCAAACACTGTTTGCTATGACAAAAGAATTTGCTTCTACAGCATCCTCATTGTACAATATTTCACCTTTGCATCATTTTGCTGAGGTAACCATTGGAGCCCAAGACTTGAGTTTTTACGGAGGATTTAATGTTCAGTCTGACGTGCATGGATTTCTGGATACCCAGTATACATTACCTTACCTACTTGGATATTACTGGCAAAATGTGATAATCTTAATAATTCTTCCGTTTGTCTTTCTTGCAGCTTCATACGTTTTATTTTTGAGAGATGATGTTTAAGGAGGGAAAAATGTGGAAAATACCTCAAATGTCGAAGTAATAACCCAAAAGGAATTTACTGACCATCTGAAAAGTCCTGTATTCCTTTTATTTACAGTCACTTTCATGCTGGTTGTCATTACCTGGTCTTATGTACAGGGAACAGAAGTTGAATATACTGTAAATGTTCTTGGTAATCCTGATCTGATGAACGGATTTGAAGGAGTAGCAGAGGTTGTTGGCCGTTTTGCACCAGTTATGGGTATAGTATTGGGTTTTGATGCAATTGTCAAAGAAATAAAATCCAGTTCAATGAATGTTTTATTGACACATCCTGTTTTCAGAGATAATATCATTTTTGGCAAAATCCTGGGCTCAGGCTTATGTATCTTGCTGGTGCTCTTCTTTTCCATCAATCTGGCAACCGGAGTCATGCTGATGGCTTCAGGAATTTCGGTCACGATGCAGCAGATCACAAGAATTGAGGTATTCGTGATTTTGACGTTTTTCTATTCTTTAATCTTCCTTGCAGTCTCTATGATGATTTCGACAATAGCAAAAAAATCAAATAATTCTCTTATGTTCAACCTTATTTTCTGGCTTATTATAACAGTATTACTTTCAAATCTAATCTTTACTGTAAGTTATGCTTTTTCTGAAGATCTCAATACAGCAAATGGTCAGACTCAGATCATCAAGAACTTCTTACCTGATTATCAGTATACTGCAACTGCTGTTGGAATCAAAAGTACTGATACAGGACTTACTTCTGGAATCGGCGGAATATTTGACACTCGCTATACACTTGGAGCCTGGGCATGGGAATTCTGGCCCAACCTGGCATACCTTTTCGTGCTACCATTCATCTTGCTTATAGGCTCAGTACTAGCATTTTTGAGAAAAGATATAACATACTGAATGGGAATGTTTCCAAGGAGGCAGATCTTGATTTAAGCGATATAAGTTTAAGGATCGTTACCATTCTGGTGAAAATACCAGAATGAGTTATTTTTCAACTCTTGAGGTCGATTTTCGAAGTTTAGGATGGGAACTCAAATGTTAAGAAATGCCCTCACAATGCTTATCTTATTTTCATTGTTACTTGCTACAAATATAGCATCCGCCAATCAGGTATCCGAAGATTCAAATCTTAATGTTACATCACTTAATAAGATTCTCCAGCTAGAAGAAGGGTACACAATAACTTCAGCAGAGTGGAACCCTGATGGGCAATACTTGCTTGTGAGGTGCTCCAAACTGGATTCTCCTGCAAACAGTGTCGTTAAACATTACTTACTAGATACTAATTTACATGCTTTTGGGGAGATTGATTATGGAGTTAAGGGTCCAGATACTAATGGAATATTGCAAGCAAAGTGGTCCCCCTCTGGTGATAAAATATGCTTCGGAATTTCAAGAACTGAAGCGAGAAACTCTGGTAATTGTTTTATTATTTGTAATCCCGATGGTACAAATTTGAAGTGTTTAGGAAACAACTATACTGATCTTTCATATATAATCAAAAATGTAGAGAGTATTGGTTTTCAGAGGAATTTTAACTGGAACTCAAATTCAAGTAAAATCGTGTTTGAATGGCAAAAACCAGGGAGCTCTTCTACTGGAGTATATGTAGCAGATGGAAAGGAGGCAAATGTCCGTGAACTCCCATTACGAGCTTCAGGTAGGAATTCGGAACCTATCTGGTACGATTCTGACAAGATTTTTACTATCACAGACGAAGGAACTGTAGAACTTCTCAATGAGAACGGTGATTTGATTCAAACGTTCAAGCCTGAGAACAAAGATGAACAATATTGCGCTTTTTTGCTTAGTCCTGACAGAAAGAAAATGATCTTCGCTTCAGAGTTACCAGGCAACTACAATTTACAAACATATATCTCTAACATTGATGGTTCGAAGTTAAAGGGAAATATCTCTTACAGTGAAGATGTCTGGGCAAATGAGTCCTGGCAACCAAACGGTTCGACTCTGCTGGTAAATCAGAACAGTAATCTGTATATTGTAGAAGGAGACGAAAACAATAAACGTCTTTTGTATGAAGGCAATGCTAGTGAGGCCCAGTGGTTCCCTGATGGGAAGAAAATACTGTTTGTTGAAAATGGAAACAAACTGTATTCAATCGATGTCGACGGAACCAATATAACTTTTATCACTAATTTCGGACAGACTTCCCCCAATACATGGAAATATTTTGATGAAGGTCAACACTTTTCAATAAGCCCGTCAGGAAAAGTCATAGCTTTTATGTCTGCCTTTGACTCAGCCACTGGAAAAGCTATTGAAAACTATGACACTGTCAATCTGAATATTGCTGCTCCTTTGTTCATTGTTAATTCCGATGGCTCGAACCTGACTCAAATGACACCTGCAGTAAAGGGAAGATACGATACATGTATAAGTTGGAGCCCTGATGGAAAGCAATTCACTATCGGATCCACTATGTATACAGATCCTGGGTGGAAATATGGGGATAGTTATCTAGTAAAATTGGATTCTGAAAATTCTTCGTCAATCTGGAAGGTTTTGTCAGTAAAGGAAATAATCGGGAGCGAAGAATCTAGCAACGTCGATAAAGCCCAAATCAATGAACCAAATTCCACCAACACGTCACAAGTTGTCGAGAATAAGAAAACAAGCAATCAATCTCCTTCCTTTACGTTTTTGCAATTGTTTATCTGTCTAATGGGAATCTGGTTATTGCATAAAAGTAAGGAGTTGTGATTCAGTGAATAAAGACCGCGTCTTAGCTATAGCACAAAAAGAATTTTCGGACAAATTATACGAGCCAAGTTTTTTTGTATTGCTGACTCTATTTACAGGTACCCTACTTATAGATCTGCAAAGCCGTACAAGTGGATTTTGGGACGTTGTCCAGGTGATTGGGATATTTTTCCCATTGGCAGGTATAGCTCTTGGGTATGACGGGATAATTAAAGAAAAAAATAGCAAAAGCCTCAATGTTTTATTGACACATCCAGTTTTTAGGGATAATATCATAACAGGCAAACTCCTGGGAATTTCAATGACTCTTGCTCTTGTAGTATTTTTATCCCTGATAATTATTGCAGCTTCGGATTTTCTTATTTCAGGAAAAATTGCTGAACTTGATTCCCTCTTGCGTCTGCTAATTTTTGGAATATTTACTTACTTTTACTTATTAACTTTTGCAGTCTTTGGGCTTTTTAGTTCAATCTGGTGTAAAACTGAAGTTGAATCCCTCACGTTCGGAGTTCTGGTATGGATTACAATGTGCTTTGCCCTCGGGCCCACTATCAAAATGCTGGCTTCTTTTGCATCAGGCCAAACAGTATATGATATGACAAAAGAGTTTGTTTCAACAGCTTCCTCATTTTATAATATCTCGCCTTTACATCATTTTGCTGAGGTGACAATTGGAGATCTGGATCTGAGTTATTATGGAGGGCTCCATATTCTGACAGATACCCATGGATTTCTCGATACCGGGTATTCACTATCTTACTTGCTTGGATATTACTGGCAAAACGTAATAATCTTGTTAATTCTCCCGCTTTTATTTCTGGTAGCCTCATACATTTCATTTTTAAGAGATGATATTTAAGGAGGGAATAATGTGGAAAATATTTCCAACATCAAAATCATAGCTCAAAAAGAGTTTGCTGACTATTTAAAAAGTCCTGTATTCCTTTCTTTTACAGCGATTTTTACGCTGGTTGTTCTTGCTTATTCCTATGAACGAGGGACAGCTGTTGAATATACTGTAAATGTTATGGGTAGTCCTGACTTGATGAGAGGGTTTGAAGGAATAGTACAGGTTGTTGGCCGTTTTGCACCGGTTATGGGTATAGTACTGGGTTTTGACGCAATTGTCAAAGAAATAAAATCCAGTTCTATGAATGTTTTATTGACACATCCTGTATTCAGGGACAATATTATTCTTGGCAAAATCCTGGGATCAGGCTTATGTATTTTCCTGGTGCTTTTCTTTTCCATCAATCTGGCAACAGGCGCCATGTTCATGGCTTCTGGTCTCCAAGTTACGATGCAGCAGATCATAAGAATTGAGGTGTTTATACTTCTTACTTTTTTCTATGCTTTAATTTTCCTTGCAACCTCTATAATGGTTTCGACAATAGCAAAAAAATCAAATAATTCCCTTATGTTCAACCTCATTTTCTGGCTTGTAATAACAATACTACTTGCCAAGCTAATCTTTACTGTAAGTTATATTTTTTCTGAAGATCTCAATACAGCAAATGACCAGACTCAAATCATCAAGAACTTCTTACCTGATTATCATTTTACTTCAACTGCTGTAGGGATAAAGGATGATAACGGAATGACTTCTGGAATCGGCGGAATATTTGACACTCGCTATACACTTGGAGCTTGGGCATGGGAATTCTGGCCCAACCTGGCATACCTTTTCGTGCTACCATTTATCTTGCTTATAGGCTCAGTACTAGCATTTTTGAGAAAAGATATAACATACTAAAAGTGAATGTTTCCAAGGAGGTAGCTTTTGATTTAAGTGACATAAGTGTAAGGATCGTTACCATTCTGGTGAAAATACCAGAATGAGTTATTTTTCAACTTTTATTTTTCAAGTTTTTAGGTTAACTTTCAAAGTTTAGGATGGGAACTCAAATGTTAAGAAATGTCCTCACAATATTTATCTTATTTTCATTGTTACTTATTGGAAATATAGCATCAGCAAACTCGACATCGGAAGATCCAAGTTTTAACGTAACATCGCTGGATAAAATTCTTCAGATAGAAGACGGGTTCGCAGTAACGTCAACATCTTGGAGTCCTGATGGTCATTACTTGCTGGTAACCTGTTCCAAATTGATTTCTCGTTCAAACAGTGTTCATAAACATTATCTTTTAGATATGAATTCCCATACCTTCGGGGAAATCAATTACAGTGTTAAAGAGTTTAATAGCTATTCCATGCCTAAAGCAGAATGGTCCCCTGCTGGGGACAAAATCTATTTCCGAGTTTCAAAAAACGCTGGTCCAACAAATTTTGGTAATTGTTTCATCATTTGCAATCCAGATGGTACTAGTTTAAGAGGAGTAGGAACCAACTACACAGATCTTTCAAGCATAATAGAGAATCTTGGGAACATTGGAAATCAGAATAACCTTAAGTGGAGTCCTGATTCCAGTAAAATCATGTTTGAATGGCAAAAACCCGCAGATATTTCTTTTGGGGTATATCTTGAAAACAAAAATGGGACAAATTCTCATCAACTTTCCTCATCTACGAATCCACAATCTGTCTGGTACGATTCTAACAAAATTATTGTTCTCACCACGGAAGGAAATGTGAAACTTATCAATGAGAGCGGTGATTTGATTCAGATATTCCGACCAGAAAACAAAGATGAAAAATACTGGGCTTCTTCGCTCAGTCCTGATAGGAATAAAATAATATTTGCTTCGGGTTCACAAACTTCAGGATCATCGAGCATAGACAATTTACAGACGTATATATCTAATATCGATGGTTCAAAATTAAAAGGAAATTTCTCCTATAATGAGGATTTTTTGGCGAATGAATCATGGCAGCCAAACGGTTCGCTTCTTCTGGTAAATCAGAAAGGGAATCTCTATACTGTAGAAGGAGATGAAAATAACAAGCGTCTTTTGTATGAAGGCAACGCTACCAAACCCAAGTGGTTCCCTGATGGTAAGAAAATACTATTCGTTGAGAATAAAAATAAACTGTACTCAATTGATATTGATGGAGCTAACCTAACCTTTATAACTAATTTTGGTCTGACCACTTCCTATTTCTGGAATGTTTGCAACGAGGCAAAACAATTTTCGATAAGTCCTTCTGGAGATCTCATAGCTTTTACTTCTGCCCTTTATCCAGATACCGAAAAAATTATTGATTATGAGCCTGGTCCCTCAACACGTCAAAATATTGCCGTTCCTTTATTCATTGTTAATTCGGATGGTTCCAATTTCACTCAGGTAACACCTACAATAAAGGGCCTATACGAGATGTTTGGAGAATGGAATCCCAATGGGAAGCAGTTTACTACTGACCCGATACAATTGTCCGATTATCCCCAGCAGGGTGATGAGGGTACTTGTTTAGTTGAACTGGAAGCTCGGAACTCTTCTTCAGTCTGGAAAAATATGCCTGTAAAGAAAATAATCGGGAACGAAGAATCTATCACCGTTGATAAAGCCCAAATCAATGAACCAGATGCGTCCGACACGTCACAAGTTGCTGAGAGTAGGGAAACGGATAATCAATCTCCTTCCTTTATGTTTTTGCAGCTGTTTGTTTGCATAATGGGAGTCTGGTTGCTACATAAAGTCCGAGAGCAATGATATTGTGAACAAAGATAGTGTTTTAACACTGGCACAAAAAGAATTCTCTGACAAAATATATGAGCCAAGTTTTATAATACTGCTGGCTATCTTTACAGGTAATGTGTTCATATATCTTCAAAGCGTGCAGGAGGAAATGATTTTGGGGATGTTGTCCAGGTGATTGCAGTTTTTTCCGTTTTAATAATTAATCTCTTAAAGTAAATCCGGATTATTCTACTTGTACTTTTCAATTAAGTTTTCATAAGAAGGATTTACTTTATAAATTACATTTCTTCCTGTTTTTGTTTCCTGAATTATTCCTATGTTTTTAAGATTCTTAACGTACCAGCTAATAGTAGCCCTGGAAACTCCAATTTCCTGTGCAAGAGCTATATTTGTAGTACATTTACCATCCTGTACCTCTAAGACTATTCTTTTGCTCGTTATGTTCTGAAGAGCAGAGATAATCATTTTTTCTTCGTTATCATAGCTGAAATTGTTTTCGAAATACCGTATTTTTCCCCTATCTTCATAGTCTTCGATTTTGCTTTGAACTTTAAGGTTTTTTACATGGTATTTAACTGCTCCCCTATTCAGATTTAACTTATTTGCAATCTCACTAATATATGTTCCAGGTTTAGTTTTAATATAATCATAAACTTTAGATTGACTGGAGTTCTCAGGCTCATTTGCCTGCTCTGTAATCTTGAATCCCAGTACCACGAAAATAAGCTTTGCAAAATACAGCAGTACATCTATTATTGATAAAATTTGCATTGCAGCCAGCCAGAGCAGAAACTGCCAGTAAGGTATTACAGTATCCTCAAGTTTTACTACCTTTTCTCCGTTAATTGAAGCTCCGGCTTGATCACCTGGAGCTGGACTTACAATATATTCTGTAGCTCCGGCTGTAGTTGTTAAAAGGAAAAATAGTAAACAGAAGATAAGCTTTTTTTGAAGCTTAATGCTGGTAAACATTAAATGTATAGCTCTGTGTTCCACTAACCAATTCCCCGTAGGCCTTGAACTTCCAGGTTCCCTGTTGCACGTATCCCTGAGAGGGATCTATATTGATGCGTATTCTACCATTTACGCTTCCATCAGAGTTATCGCGGTAAGTTCCAAGTTTGCTTCCTGAGGGAGTGTAAACGCTAAGAGTCAGGGAATCACTTGTGTCTCCCCAGTTCAAATCCACTTCTAGATAATTCACTCCTGAACCTACGTCTACATTGTGAGTTATGGTCTGCCCCTGGCTTATGGACTGGGTTGACCGTAGAGAAGAAACGGAATTCTCTCTATCAAAAGGGTTTTCTATCCAAGAGCTAACAATGTAATCTTTGTCCGCGGAATCTGAAACAACTTTATTTTTCGAGTTTTCTGCGTATCCTTTTTCGGCAGAAACCGTAGGGACTGCTATCAATCCTATAATAAAGCATAAAGTCAACATCTTCCAGATTTTCATAATAACACCAAAATAAATTAGGGATTAATACATATATATTTTCTGTAATAGCTTTAAAAATTCAAATATAATATTATATATTTATAAATTACGAAATTTATAAGCAGCTTGATAAAATTGTAAAGACTCCTTTTATCAAGAATATTTCTTCAAAAAAAAGAAAAGTTGTTAAGGCTATTTCATTTTCTGCATTAAGATTAAACCGTAAGTTTTATAAGCTGGATTTAAATTCTCTTCAGAATATTCGGAACAGTAACTGTAGACATAGTGCTATAGTTATTTCTCTCCATGAGTCTTAGAAGCCTCAGTATTTAGTAGCAGAAACGCAACAAGAGTACACCATTTCTAAGTGTTCTCTTGTTGTCATTTCCTTTCACCCCGTGATGTACTCCAGAGACAGGATTAAGTAAACTCCAAAACTTTTCAGAGCTAACTTAATTAAGCCTCTGGTCATTTGGATTTCAATGGTTTTTTCAGAGATATTGAACTCCATAATTTAATACTAACATATTCTATATAAAGTGAAAACTTTTTAGCCAAATAATTAAACTATCTTTTGCATACAGAATCAATTCTTTAAAAAGCAAGGCAAAAAACCCAGTTGCAGGAATAAAGTCATACCCATATTGCAGGAAGTTTCAGAAAATAAATCTTGAAGAACTATGGGTTTAAGCAAAAGATGGGATTTAATATCTTCATTTATTTGAACGTTTTTAAAATGTTTTGTCCTGAAGTAAATCCATTTTTAAAAGAATTTCAAATACATTTTTTCAATTGCATCCCTATAAACAGGATTTATACTGTATATTGTACTCTTTCCCATCTTATTTTCGTTAATCAGTCCTGACTCATTCAACTGCTTCATGTACCTGGTAATTGCACTTTTGGAAACTCCTGTTATTCGGGCAAGGTCTCCATTGGTGTTGCATTCTTCCTTTAATATTTTCAGAATTATCTTTCGATTCATCTCATTTTGAAGGACTGAAATAACCAGTTTTTCTTCCTCACTGTATGTAGAATTATTCTGGAAATACCGGATCTTTCCGCAATTACTGTGGGCTTCAATCATATTTTCTGCTTCGAGAATATCGAGATGATAACGAAGAGATCCCCTACTTAGGCTCATATCACTTGCAATCTC
>DAQQ01000054.1:0-37066 GCA_002508465.1 Methanosarcina sp. UBA7
TGCAGATGGTTTTGATTGGCCTCATGACAGCATTGTTCAACATGAAGTTTCCCATAATTTTGATGCCGATGAAGGAGGTTGGTTCAAATATGAACATCCTGCCGAATGTATAATGAATTATCAATGGGCTTATGATGGTACAAACATATGGTGTAGCTCATGCAGCGACGTTGTAGATAATGGTATATGGAGTTAAAAAGGAAGGATAAACCCCTCCATCTTTATTTTTGTCTATAATAATAATTTTATTTTGTGTTTCATGGAGGTATAAACATTAGAAACTATCGAAAGATCTTCATCTTTCTAGGAATTCTAATACTGATTTTGCTGAATTATTTCGTTGTTTTCCCATATTTGTTAGTTGGATCTCCTGACCCTTTATTTTATATATATAATAACGATCTCCAGAATCATGAGGTAACAGTTGAAGTATTTGATTCGTATAATGAATCTATATTCAAAGGAACTTATGAACTAGCTCCTGACGAGCACATCGATCAGCCGAAATCATTATGGCTATTGCTGAGATGGTCAATGCCATGGTCTAAAGGAAAATATACATATTTTGCAGAGGGGGAATATGAGTTTAAAGTTATTTTAGATGGCGAAACTACGGACACCTGCAGAACACTGCCACATGCCTGGAGTTCTGTAGTGATAGATATAGATAAAACAAATAATTCCGACTCTTCAATGCGTATAAGAGTAATAACAGTTTAATTTTCATGACCGGGATGATTGGAGAGTACTGTATGAAATCAACGACAACAGCTCTAATGATTATTTCTTTTGCAGTTCTTGCAGTATTTCTGGTTTTCTTTTTAATGATTTATCAGCCTGGAGCAGGTACGTATGTTCGCGCAGATAAACTTCAGGATCCACCAGAGAAATATGTGGAGTTCAGTTTAGAAAATATCGAGAAATACCCCTATGTTCAAGAAGCAGTAAAAAACCCAGGAACAGAAATTAAGCTCCCTTTCGATAATGACGACGGAAATATGACAGAGTTTGCTAATATCATGTATGATAACGGAACTAATTACATAAAAATTAATAATGAGTATTATGATATGCATTATGAATCCGCTGACTAATCAGTAAATACAGAATATAAGATTTTGATGTTTTTCTTAAATTAACAGTTATAGACCATTTAAAAGTGGAATTACTGGTCATGCTCGAGTTTGTAAGGGATATTCATATACTGATTTTGGGGTACAATACTTAAAGATAAATGATCCATGGCCCGTTGGATCTGGTTTTTCTACTGTAGAAAGTCTAGGTCAAGAAGTTAACCGTATATACGTGAGATGAGGAGTAAAACTCCTCATCTTTTTGTGGTATAGATATGAGCAAAATTAGTAAGAAAATTGCAGTTTTTATTATTTTTCTGATTCTTATCATACTCTGGGGAGTTATAAAAATGCCAATGGATACGAAAAATCCAGTTAATAAACCACTAGTAGGTACTCTATTTGTCGAGTTTGAAAATGGAACTACTGAACCGGGAGTTCAATCTATTCTCGAAAACTGCAATATACCTATAAACTATAGTATAGAATATGATTCTGAAATTATGTCAAAAAGGTACTATATAATCGTAGACCCAGACAAAAGAAATATTATAAGAAAAGAATTGCGGAAAGAGAAGAATTGGACTGACCCTATACTCCCTGATTTCAAAAAAGGAAACTATTATGTGATCACAGTAACTAAACAAGCTATCGAGGACGAAAGTTTTCTCGATATAATAGAAAAAAATAACCTTCATGTGAAAAATTCCATCTTGTGTCTTATCTGTTTTGTAGATGGATCAACTAATTCAAGTGAAAAAAGGAGTTGGATTTCGGAGAGTGATGCAACCAGAATCAAAAATGAGCTTGAAGTGAATGGAAAGGTTTTGACCGTAGGAATTGGTTACATTGAGGGGTAAGCTAACATCAGTCATCACCTTTTACAGCCTTTTCAACTGCTGGCTGTATACCTTTCCAATTCTCTGGATTGTATCGGCTTCTTCAGGGTCTTTATCGTCCCGGATGCGGATAAAGCGTGGAAAACGTAACGCGAAGCCCGAATCATAGTTGGGGCTCTTCTGGATTTCCTCAAATGCGATTTCCAGGACTATCTTAGGCCGGATTGCAAAGACTCCACCTGCTTCTCCACCTTCCATTAGCCCGGAAAGCATCTCTGTGAGCTCCTTTAGCTGGTCATCGGTCAGGCCCGTACCAACCTTGCCGACCTGAAGATAATGCAAGGTTTCCGGATCATAACAGGCAACCGTGTAGGAACCTATGAGATTTGCACGTCTGCCAAAGCCCCATTCCGCCCCAACAACTACAAGGTCAAGGGTTTCCATAAGAGGCTTTTTCTTAAGCCAGTTTTTGCCTCGTTTGCCAGGGGAATAAAACGAATTCGGATTTTTGACCATGACTCCTTCGTGTCCGGCTTCTAAAGCTTCCTTATAGATTTTCTCTATAAGCTCCAGGTCTCCGGTGATCACCTGTTTGTCTACGCAAATGGATTTTGAATCCTCAGTCGAACTTTCCACGCAGGATTCAAGTGCTTTTCGCCGCTCGATCAGAGGCAGGTCAATTAGCGTTTTTCCGTTTAAGTACATTATGTCAAAAAGGTTGAGCTGAATAGGGATGCCAAGGGCTTTTTCCTCCACGTCGTACTTGCGCCGGAAACGTTTAAGGATCTCCTGGAATGCCCTGGGCCTTCCGTTTTCATCCACTGCAACGGCTTCTCCGTCAAGGATTGCGGATTCGGCCTTCACATGTTTGCGGATTATCTCTACAAGGTCAGGAAGGGAATTTGTTACATTTTCAAGTTTCCGTGAGAAAAGCGTAACCGAATTTCCAGCCTTATGGACCTGGACTCTTGCCCCATCGAATTTCCATTCGATTGCAGCCTCCTTCATTTCCTTGATATCGGCAACTATATCAGGGCTGATCTGTGAGAGCATCATCTTGATCGGGCGGTTAATTTCAATTCCCAGGTGTTCCAGGGCTTCCACCCCTCCTTCCTTGGCAGTTGCAGCGACTATCCCAAGGTCATTCGTAACCATAAAGGCATGCTCAACCACATCAGCAGGCACGGAAAAAGCTTTTGCAATGGCGTCTCTTACAACACCTTCTCCGACGCCTATACGAAGTTCTTCAAGCGCAAGCCTGGAAATATACTTTGCTTCCCTTGGGGTCGAAGAATTGAAGAGGAACTGAAGGTTCTTTATCTTAATGTCCTGTGAACCTTTCCCTGAGGCTTCTGAAGCGATTTTAAAACGATTATAGACTTCGGTTATTGAGAGCTCGGGATGCTCTTCAAAGAAAGAAGAAAAAGTAACCTGGTTTTTCCTTTTTTCCTTAAGGATAAGAAGAGCTGTGTCTCCGATATCCCCAGTAGTCCGAATAAGAGATTCTATACTTTTTACTGGCATTCCGGAGGCCCTGGAAAGGGAAACATACAGCAGACTTGTGCCAATTCCCAATTGCTCTCCACTCCAGGCAGGAAAAATCTCACTCATAATAAAATGGGTTGCAATGGGAAGTTCTTCGACATCAACCATTCTAAGAAGGTCAGCAACCCTACTTGTAGTATCAATTGTACTCGAGATTTTTTCAATTGCCTGGCAGGTTTCTGCAAATTCCCTGAAACTTGTCATGATCAACGCGGCTTTTTAATTTTATTTTTCCGAATTCAGGACAAAACCTGAATTCTTAACCTGAATTCTTAACCTGAATTCTTAACCTGAATTTTTAATCTGAATTCTTAACCTATCAATTGCCATAAATTGCAATTAGATCGCTAAGAATTGCACTTGCGGTTTCAGTCGGGCCTGCACCTTTACCCGTAACCGTAATTTCTCCTGCAAGTTCAGTTTCTACCGACGCCACATTCAGGGTCCCTCCGACTGCAAGGGGATGGTTGATAGGTACAAGTCTGGGAGCTACATGAATTCTTTCCCTGCTGACTTCACCTATAAGTTTGATTACATGCCCTCTTTCATAAGCCATCTCAAGGGCTTCAGGCGTAACTTTCGTAATTCCCGTAACCTCAACGTCGCTATAAGTAGCATCAAGTCCGAAAATTGCATTGGCAAGAATAACGAGTTTGCAGGCCGTATCAATCCCTTCCACATCATATGTAGGATCGGTCTCAGCAATTCCCAGCTGCATGGATTCGGCAAGAATGTCATTGTAGCTTGCTCTTTCCTCCAGCATTCTTGTCAGGATATAATTACATGTCCCATTCAGAATTCCTTTGACACTTTTAATCTTATTGCCTGCAAGTACCTCATTTGATAGGTTGATAATAGGCATTGACCCACCGACGGTCGCTTCGAACCTGAAATGAGAGCCTGCTACCTTTGCGGCTTCCATTAGTTCTCTGTACTTAAGGGTAAGGGGCCCTTTATTAGAGGTAATAACATCTTTTCCAGTCTGGAAGGCCGCGAACATATTCTGTAGACCTGCTCCGCCAGTTCGTATGTTTGTGGGAGTAGTCTCAATTACAAGATCATGAGCTACGGATTGGATAACCTCAACTCCAGAGAGGTTCTCAAGAGCTACAGTTCCGTCTGTCCTCTTCCTGGCGAGGCAGTTGGCAAGATCCACTCCCTCAGGATTAATAGTTGCACCCTTTGAGTCCACAACAGCAACCACTTTTACTTCCAGCCCGATATTTTCCAGATACTCTTTTTTCTTAAGGAGTACTTCAGCCACGCCCTGTCCGATTGCACCGAACCCGAGAATGGAACAGCACACTGTTTTCATGTTTTCAAATCTCCTAAAACTATTTTTCAGGCCTGGATATCAATTGGAAGAACCATAAGCAGGTCTTTTTTTGCCGAGACTTCTTTGAGAATAGCAAGTGCCCTGTGCAAGTCCTCTTTACCGACAGCATCGATTTTCATGAGGGCTGAAGAAAGCATATTGATACCGGGCATAGAGAGAGAAAGATCCACAACCTCAGCAAACCCTGTCCTGTCAATCTCATCAATCGTATCCTGGATCCCTGTATGGACCACATGCCCTATAAGTACTACGTTTATGCTTTCTCTGAAACGGTGTTCACCGACTCTTACAATTCGAATTCCGTTTTCTTCAAGTTTAGCTTTTATTGTCTCAATGCTTTCAGGCCTGGTTTCAAGTACAAGCTTTACAGGTACTGTTTTCCTGGGGGTCCTCTTTTGATGATGATGTACTACTGTTATCAGGTTAGCCTTACATTCTGAAAGGGGCTGGAGGGCTAAAAGCATCTGCCCGGGTACATCTTTTAATTCAATGTCCATGGAAACTCGCATGTTGTCCCTCGTACATTTTTTAATAATCCCTTCTGCAGTTCAAATAATAATAATAATAATAATAATAATAATAATAATAATTTACCAGTCTTACAATGCTCATTTACGCACTATTAACCAGCTTACTGTCAGGGTTGAGGTGGTATATCAGAATATCCGGCTTCAATCCAGCCACTAGCCTCTTGAACCTGAATTTCATGATCCGAGTTTCAAATTCGTTCACGCAAAGCAGAGTCTTATTACTCGAATTTGCAGTTAGTAAATTCATATCGGTAAGCAATTCTTGGGAATAAGAGATCAAGAAGGTACTCAAATATACCGCGTACTCTATTGTCAACTGTTTCTACTGCTTAGTCAGTGAATTCAGTTATATAGTTTACTGTTTATCACCATACAAAAAATTTTAGGGTGCGCATCCGCTTATTCCTTCTTGCTTTCATGTTTGGTCTGCTTGGAGATATGGACATCCGGAATACGGACTATATTTCCCCTTCCTCTTTTGAATTTTTCAATTAGCCCGCGCTCCTCAAGGTCCGAGAGCATAAGACTGACTTTTGACTCCGAATAGGGAGATTTTTTTCGCAGTTCTCTCTGAGTAATTCGGTTTCCACTTTCTCGAACCATTTCCAGAAGTTCCTTGAGGTCTTCGGGAAGATTGAGCTTTGAATGTTCTTTAACTTCGGAACTCGATTTATTAGGCTCCTTCTCACGGAAAGGAGGACTCGAGATATTCTGGATCTCTTCTGTAGGCTTGCTCTGCTGTATAGATTTGTCAGTACTGGAAATTCCTTCGAACTTTTCAGCAAACTGCTCAGAGCTCAGTTCCGATGTTTCAATAATGTTTTCAGCTGAATCGGTTGTATTTTCAATTGAATCGGTTTCTATCTCTTCAGAAAATATCGCATCCCTTGTGAAGCTCTCAGACTCCAGCAAATATCGCTCTTGGTAACCTTCAGGAAAAGGATTCTTTGTCGATTTTTCATGCTTCTTTCCTAAAAGGTAGGCTGCCAGCATCAGGGCTAGAAGCAGGACTATAAGAACCAGGAAAGCAGGAGCTAAAACGGAATAGTGAGAGCCCTGAGATACGGGTTCTGTCTCTTCGTAATCCAGATAAGGGGCTTCAAAGTTATCCTGGTTCAGAAGCTCTTCATGAGAAGGTGGGAAAAGGAGAAGATCATGCCTATATTCTCCTTCACCTGAGATTACAACTTTTTCCTGAGCTATATAAACGATCCTGTTTCCTTCAAGATAACTGGCATTTATTGTATAAGTTCCGGGGGTTAGATTGAACAAGTACTCCGAATCCGTTGCAATAATGTTCTGTTCCGGGGTAGAATTAATCTCTACAACTGAGTTATTAAGAGGCTTGAAAGTATCCCACTCATAGACTGTCCCGTGAATTGTGGCCGCGATTGCATTTCCCTGAAAGACCATAATGAGAAAGAAAATAAGTGAGAAACTGCATAGCTTTTTAAAATTCACGAAATGTTAAATGGGCTTTTAGCATAAATCTTTTACTTTTCCTAGTAAAGATATAGAAAAAAATAAATACCTATTAAAGCTTTGTGAAGTAGTCAGGGAGTGTATCAAGCTTGAAAGTCGATATTTGCCTGTTAATGAGATTAATTCCGAAAAGAATAATTATATTTACCTGATCCTTATAACGTTGTAATAACTTATAAAGGGAGGCAGTCAGATGAAAAAGTCAAGAATTGTTCAAGATCTGGCTTGTTTTACGATTATATTAACCTTGCTCAGTCTATTAGTACCAGGATGCTCCCTCGCTGCCAGAAATTCTTATGATCACGGAAACGGCAGTCAGAACCAGTATATGCATGAAGATACCCTCGTTTCATACAACGAAACCGACAACGTGGGTGAGTCCAGTAGCTCTGAATCCGATTTGAAACAAGAGCAGAAGAATCTCAGCACAGAAAACCGAAGCGAAGTTTCCGAATACAAACAGGAAAGAAAACAATTTGAGGACGAACTCCAGTTCCATAAGCAAGAGTACAATGAAGCAAAAGAAAATTTTCTCAAAATAAGGGACCGTATTCGGGCAAAAGAACTTGACTCCAACTCCGAAGAAGCTGTAAATGCTACAAAGTCTTACCTTAACTCGAGTATTAACTATATGATAGCTCACCTTTCAAACGTAGAGAGCAATATGGAATACTCAAACGGGAACGAAACTAACGAAAAAGTTACTGTTATAGATGAAAAGATAAGACTGCTTGAAGTTGAAAAGTTAAACGTTGCAAATGCGTCAAGCCAGAGAGAGCTTTTAGTCGTGGTAAGGTCCGTACGTGGAATATGGAACGATGCCGAGAAAATCAGCCTTTCAAGCGCAGGGCAGACTGTAAGTGAGAAAATAGGAGAATTTCTTGAAAAATCCGAAAGCCTCTCTGAGAGACTTGGAGTAGAAATTAAGGATCTGAAAGAGACCGGTATTGATACATCTGAACTTGAGATCAAACTCGCCAGTTATATTTCTTACATTAAATCCGCCCAGGAGAAGAAAGTAATGGCAGATTCCCTATATAGTGGTGAGAATGTAACTCGGGAAGATATGCGAACTGCGAATAATTACCTTCGTCAGTCCCTCAATGATATCAGTAAAGCTAATAAGTTACTCAGAGAAATTTTCGTCAAGCTCAAAAATTACGAAACCGAAGAAAACGGAACCAAGGCTAGAAACTAACAGAATTCAGGTAAAAGGTAGCCTGAAAACACAATCAATACCGAGAATATAGCAGAAATAGTCGACATAAATAAGAATACAGTTAGCATTTTATATGTAATAATACAGATAGTACTTATATGTAACACCGTTAACTTTAAATTTATCATGGTTAATATTAGATGTAACATCTTCAATTTTAAATTTAATATGGTTAATAACTAAAAGTAATACTCCGGATTTTAAATGTAATACATTTAGTTTTAAATATCATACTTTTAGATCGAAATGTAATACGATTATTACTTGATTAAGTACATTCCCCCAAAGAATTATGATTTCTAATAAAAGGGAAAACTCTAGCTCAGGAGATGAGACTGGAAAATATATTGAAAAAAATTACAAAACTAAGGAGGTAGAAAATGGTTAAATTCGTTCACCTGCTTGTACTGTCAGCTTTAATTATCTGGCTTGCAGGATCCGGTTGTGTCGGGAACAGTACGTCTGAAGTAGAGAAGTCAGGAGTAAACGCAAACGTCGTCGGGGCAGGGAATGGGGTACCAACTACAGAGATGGATATGGGACTTACACAGGCAGATATCCAGGAGGTTGATTCTGATATGGCAGAGCTAGAAGACTTGCTTAAGGAGGCAAGCCCTGAAGAAGATATAGAAATTGAAGAGTTGTGAAATAATAGAAAAGAAGTGAAAAGTTGCTAAAAAATTGTTTTCACTTGAAAAACATTTTTTCTTTGTTTTTGATTCTTTGAATTTCATCTTCCAGTGTTTCTATCCTGGACTCAAGTTCATGCATATCTTTTTTAGCAAATACATCAGTTTTTGATATAGATTCCTGAATCTTCTCAGAGATTTTCTTCTCAAGATCAAGCTTCTGTTTTTTTCGTTCTTCAAGCATATCCTGGATAGCCTTTTTGCCTTCTTCCTTACTGATGTCCCCTTTATCAATAAGTTCCTTTACAAGATCGTTTACTTTGTCTTCGGTTATTGCCCAGAGGCCAGCTCCTATAAGCCCGAGTTTTCTGACGGATTCTTTCATTATAAACACTCGCTTTTAAATTATCAATCTGAAAAAAGCTCACAAAAATAATTCTACTAAAATAGCTAATAATTGATCTAAAGGATGTATTAAAAATCACTATCTTAGAAAGTAGATATTAACCTAGTCTTGTTTGAGATGTCTTGCAGTCTACTTTCTGTGACGATTTTCAATTTCGGTTTGCATATGACAGTTTTAGGTTATGATCTGAATCTATGTGACAGTTTTCTGTTCTTACTTTTCTGTTCTTACATTATTTGCCTGTGTTTTATATAAATGTTTTCTGAGTATTGTAAATAGAGATTCTGACTTTATGTGAGATCCAGACTTGGGCTCTTTTTAAATTAATACTTTAAAAATCATTATCATTAAGGAAACTATATGTATCGGGATTCCTTCCAGATAATTTGCACTTGTCTATGGTTAAAACCCAGAGAAAAAGTGAAAACAAACTTTACTTTAAACGTCTTAATTTTCTTCGAGCTAGGTCAAAGCATAGAAAGCAGACGCAATCAGATGCAGTACGGAGTTTGTGCTTTAACGTTAACAAATTACTTAACCGAACAAAAATATATAAATACATTAATTGATAATGTTAATTGGGGGTAATTCTAATGGCAGACACTTTAAAAGTCTCACCTTCTATATGTGCATATCCTGACGACAAATATGAAAACCTTGAAATCGAGGTAATTCTTCCTGGAGTGGACAAAAAAGATATTTCTTTTAAGGTTACCGAAGACGGTTTTTACGTAAGAGCCACAAAGGAAGGGGTTGAATATGCAGACAGTTATGCAGTCTGCTGCCCTGTAGTCCCGGAGAAAGCGGTAGCCAAGTACTCAAACGGTGTACTTAAAGTAACAGTACCTTATCAGCAGCCATTTGAGAATGCGGTAGACGTAAAAATCGAGTAAGTCAATTTGGACTTTACGCAGTTGAGCCAAGAAATCAATCGAATTAAACCTAAATAGTTTAAACAGAATAGTTTTAAACAGATTTTCGATATATTTTTGTAATTAATTGTTTAACTGCGTAAGAGTCCAAAATTATAATATAAAGTTTCGTAAAAAGAGGTTTATAAATGAGGAAAATGACAGAACAGCATCTTATTAACGCATTCGGAGGAGAAAGCCAGGCACACATGAGATATTTACATTTTGGAAAACAGGCCGAAAAAGAAAAGTACGATAATGTAGCTCGTTTATTTCGTGCAATTGCCCATGCAGAATATGTACATGCAGGAGACCATTACCGGGAGTTAAGACATCTCGATGGAGGATTTGTTGCAAATAGTATGGCAGCTTTTGGTCCTGGCGATTCCGTAAAGAATCTTAAGCTGGCTATTGCCGGCGAAACGTATGAAATCGAAGAAATGTATCCTACATATATTGAAGTTGCAAAGTTCCAGGGAGAAAAAGGCGCACAAAGGAGTTTTGAATGGTCATATGCCAGTGAGAAACTGCATAAACAGCTTTTTGAAAGAGCATTAGAGGAGGTTAACTCCGGAAAGGACATCAAACTCGGCACAATCGAGGTTTGCGAAGTATGCGGGTATACTCTTGAAGGAGAAGCACCCGACAGATGTCCTGTATGTGGCGCGTTAAAAGATAAATTTACTGCATTTAAATAAATAAGTGATAATTGTATTTCCTGAGTCGGTTTGCCAGAAATTAATCCGGGATTTTATTGTTTGTCTCCCTGTTTTCAATCCACTCCGTAATTCTAGGCCAGAGAGACAATGATATTATCATGGAAATTACAAAAACAAAAATCGAACCTGCAGCCATGTCTACATGGGTGTAGGCTGCTTCTCCTCTTGAAACGTTGGTTAAAAGAGCTCCGGAAAGGAAAAGTACATCAAGTACTATCGAAGTGGCAAGACTTAGCAGAAGTACTACTTTTGGCTTGTTATCTGTGGAACCGAATTTTACCATATAAATCTCCCATTTTAACTGTCCTGTTTAATTGTTTGATTAAATTTTCTTTTTTTAATATCAGGACTTACGCAATTGAACTGAAAAATCAACAGCATCAGACTATTAACTGTCTGAATATGGCTTTATTAACTGTCTAGAATATGGCTTTAATCTCCAGTCCTTGCCGTAATTGATGTTGTTTCTCAAATTCGTAAGTCCTAAATACTAAAACTGAAACAGTCTGCGCCATTTGCTTAAAGTTTACTTCTTTTCATTAATAAGGAATTGGTAGTTACCGAGACCGAACTGAGAGCCATGAAAGCGGCGGCAAGTTCAGGTGTAATCAGGATTCTGTGAACGAAAGGATAAAGGATTCCGGCTGCAATTGGAATTCCTATCGTGTTATATCCAAAAGCCCATAACAGGTTCTGCTTGATCTTGTTTATGGTAAGCCGGCTAAGCTTAATAGCTGCGACCACATCTCTTGGATCATTTTTGATAAGCACAATTTTTGCGGATTCCATTGCTACATCCGTACCTGCCCCCATTGCAATTCCAACATCGGACTGAATCAACGCAGGAGCATCATTAATGCCGTCACCCACCATTCCGACAAGGTTACCCTCTTCCTGAAGCTTTTTAATTTCATTGGCTTTGTCTTCAGGAAGTACCTCTGCCAGTACTCTGGAAATACCTACCTCTTTTGCTATTGCACTGGCTGTAACAGCATTGTCGCCAGTAATCATAACTACTTCCAGACCCATTTTCTTAAGAGTTTCAACAGCCTCCCTTGAGTTTTCCTTCAGGGTGTCAGCAACTGCAACAAGGCCAATAATTTTTTCTCCGAAAGCCACGAGCATTGCAGTCTTTCCGCTCTCCTCAAAGGCCCGCATTTCAGCTTCTAATTCTTTAAAGGAAATTCCTTTTTCTTCCATAAGTTTTCGCGTGCCAAGCAAAATTCTTTTTTCTTCAAAGTATGCTTCTACTCCTTTTCCGGGAACGGAATGGAAGTTTTCTACCTTTTCCGGGCTGATCCCCTGCTCTTCAGCAGCTTTTACAATAGCTTCCCCAAGAGGATGTTCGGATCCTCTCTCAGCCGTTGCTGCAATAAAAAGTACATTCTTTTCCTCGTGACCGGGAACGGCGACCAAATCTGTCAGCTTCGGAGTGCCTGCCGTAAGCGTGCCTGTTTTGTCGAAAACAATAGTATGAAGTTTGTGCGCTCTCTCAAGGGCTTCCCCACCTTTTATAAGAACTCCATTTTCCGCACCTCTACCTGTACCAACCATAATGGCTGCAGGAGTTGCAAGCCCGACTGCACACGGACACGAGATTACAAGGACAGTAATGGCTATAAGCAGGGAAAACAGGAATGGGCTGATTCCACCCAGAGTTGCGGACTCTCCTACTCCATAGCGCCAGTACCCTATGAAAAACCAGAAGAAAAAGGCCAGAAGTGAAATAATATGCACGGTTACTATGAAGTTTCCGGCAAAAACATCTGCAACCCTCTGGATGGGAGCTTTTGTGGTCTGCGCAGTTTCAACAAGCCTGATTATCTGGGCAAGGGCAGTATCAGCCCCAACCTTTGTAGCTCGAAAATTGAAAGATCCTGTCTTGTTAAGAGTAGCCCCTATAACGGTATCACCGGGTATTTTCTCTACAGGAATGCTTTCTCCGGTTAGCATGGACTCATCTACTGCAGAACTTCCCTCGACTACCGTTCCGTCAACAGGAATCTTTTCTCCGGGTCGGACGACAACAATATCGCCAACTGCCACTTCTTCAACAGGAACCTCTTTTTCAATGCCATTTACAAGGATTCTGGAAGTTTTTGCCCTGAGGCCCATCAGTTTTCTAATTGCTTCGGAGGTCTGACCCCTTGCCCTTGCTTCAAGATACCTGCCAAGGACAATGAAAATAATCAGGAAAGCTACAGTGTCATAGTAAAGACTATTATACCCTGGACCAAGATCAAGAAATGTTGCTGCTACACTGATAAGGTAGGCAGACCCTGTCCCTGCTGCAATCAGAAGATTCATGTCAGTTACGCCATACTTGAACCCCTTAATAGCCCCGACAAAAAACTGTCTGCCAGGGAAAAGGAGAACAAGAGTGGACAGTACAAAAAGAACGATATGATTGGAAAGGAAATCAGGTACAAATGACAGGAAAGGAAACATCATGCTCATGTTTCCTAGCCCTATTGGAATCCCCAGAACGAGAGCAATGATCAGGTTATTTCTCTGCCTTCGGATCTCAGAATCCCTGGACATCTGCTCTCTGTCTTCATACTCAACAGCTTCAGTCTTAACAAATGCTCCATAGCCAATTCCCTGAACTGCGGCAATTATTTCTCTGACAGAGACGCGGGAGGAGTCAAACTCCACAACTGCCTTTTCAAGCGGGAAATTTACGGATGCTGAAATTACGCCTTTAGTCCTGTTAAGGACTTTCTCGATATTTGCAGCACAGGAAGCACAGCTCATACCTTCAAGACTCAGAGTTACAGTGTCTTTTTCTACCTTGTATCCGATAGATTCGATAGTTTCCTCAATCTCCTTTGAAGAGATAAGCGAAGGCTCAAAACCTACCTTTGCCCTTCCAAGTTCAAGGTTAACAACTACTGAATCCACGCCTGCTTTTTTCTTCAGTACTCTCTCAATATTTGAAGCACAGGCCGAACAGCTCATGCCGGAAACTCCAAGCGTAATTTCTTTTCGACCGGTTTTCGGGCCTAAGTTTCGAGTTTCTTCTTCTGTCAGTTCACAAGTTTCAGTTAAAGGACAGGTTTGAGGAGCCTCTTTAGATTTCTTTGGTTCCTCTAAAGCCGACTGCGAAGTTTTTGAAGTCTCCTCTCCAACCTCTATTGTGCCGAGAACTTCTGTCCTGGCCTCTTCCTGAGTCTTGTTTTCGTTTTCACTTCCTGTTGGATATCCTGCCTTCCGAATAGCTGCCTTTATGTCATCCAGGCTTACTTTTTCAGGATCAAAGCTAACTGTCGCACTTTCGGATTCAAGATTTACATCAACAGATCCCACCCCTTCAAGAGAAGAAATGGCATCCGTCACTCTTTTTTGGCAGTGACCACAGGTCATGTCATAAACTTTTATAGTAACTTCCATCGGATCTGCCGCCTACTCAGATTTTTCAGGACTGCCCGGGATTTTAAAGTTTCTTCCGAGCTCTTCTACAGATATATATCCAGTTTTAAGTAAAGTCATCTGTATGAAACACGTATAATTTATCCGGCTGCCAGAGATTACATTCATGGTTTTTCAGGAATATTGATATTTACCCTGGAACCCTCATTGATAAAGGTAATCTATCTTGCGATCTTGTCCTTGCAGTACCTGCATGAAGGTTGCGTCTATTATAAACGTGCTATCCCCACGTGTTTACTCCCAAAGCGCAGTTATGTTTTTCAAACAGGCGCTTCACCCATATGTAAAAGCTTGTACCTTTTAGTATAACTTTTAGTATACTTTTAGTAGAATAATCTTTAAACCAACAAGAAATTTAGGCTCTTCGTGTATTGTATGAATTAAAAATAATTAGTCAGAAGATATTCATATCAAATCAAATATAAAAACATTAAGATTGAATGTAATTTTCAATCATAAATGCTTCTAAATTTTAGATATGCTACTTCAATATTTTGGAACTAAATGTAAGTTACCCATTCGAAATGGCAAAGAGTCAATATTATTTACGTAAAACTATCACATTAGACAGGTTCATATCCGGCTTCCCTGATCGCATCTTTGACCTTTTCAGTGTTTGCCTTCCCTTCTTCATAATCAATAGTTACCTGTTTGGTCTGAAGGTTTACGTCCGCCTTCTGTACCCCTTCAACAGCTTCAACTGCTTTTTTAACTCTCATCTGACAGTGCATACAGGACATGCCTTCAACTTTTATGGTTTCTTGAGTCATAGAATATCTCCAACTATAATTTATGTTAAACTATAATTTATGTTAAACTATATTTATTTCCAACTATAAGTCTAAAACATTTTTAATTATAAATATCACTTACGCAGTTGAACTGAAAAGTCAAAAGTACCAAACCGTTAACTATCTAAAACGAGGCTTTAATTCACAGTCTTTGCAGTTATGATTTTGTTTCTCAAGTGCATAAGTCCTAATAACTCAAGCGATTGAACCTCAAGTTTCCAAGCTTTAAGTTTCCAAGTTTTAAGTTTCCAAGTTTTAAGTTTCCAAGTTTTAAAAACCATATGTATGATTCTACGAGTTTCTTACGCTGAATCATTATGGTTTCAAAACCAGATTACTGGGCTTATGGATTTAAACCAAACACATAGTTAGCTGTCAATGGAGATCAATGTACCTGAGAACATTGTATTTTCAGTTAAACTGTGCAGTACTGACTGAAAAAACAGTAATGACTGAGAAAACAATAATATTAGACTCTCAGCAGTTTAAAACACGAGCTTTTTGAACTTGTTATTTCTAGTTTATTAAAATATTCCTCTATTTACCTGCATTCTTGATCTTCCTCTTTTTTATACATCCTTTCCAGAGGATCTTTACCGTTCTTAAACATAGCTCCATAAGGCTCAAATTTACCTATGCTGTTGACAGTACAGAAATGCATACCCTCGTCTGACCCTGTCATCATTAACGGCTTAGCTTTTTCTACATCCCAGGAACCACTCTCTTTGTCGTAGACACTGTCTTCCACCTCAAGACATACTACTTTACCAAGAATCAATACATAGGGAAAGCCATTATATACTTCTTCAATTATATGATCTAGTTTACATTCCATCCATGCATAGCATCCTTCAACACCTGGTGCCTTGATCTTTTTTGAAGGTTTCTCCTTTAGACCAGCTAATTCGAATTCATCAATATCGGGAGGGACATGTAAGGCTGTTGGCATCACTTTATCCGCCATATCAGTACCGGGCATGTTAATAACGAATTCTCCTGTACTTTTTAAATTAACTAATGTATCTCTCCTTTTTGCCGAAGCTACACAAACTAAATCAAACGGACGTAAAACAGGCATAAAGCAAGAATATGGTGCTATATTTCTAACTCCGTTTTCACTAATCGTTGATATAAACGTAACTGGCATGGGAACTATCGATTCTCGTTTGAAATTTTCCAATATCATATTACCACTACGCTATTTACAATTTCCTTTCTCAATCTCAAAAATGAACTCCTGAGATTAGAAAGTCGGCAACTGATTCGATTTCCGGAAGTTCCACTTTTAGCTCTTCTCCTTCAAACCCTGCTAGAAATATCTCCGAGTTTGAAGGGACTGAAGTCAGAACATGGTTCTTATCCACGGTTTCCATCATTAACTGAATACCTATTTTGTCTGCACGATTAAGAATAAAATATAGAGGCTTCCCGGCTTTTTCGGCAAGTTCACTTATTTTTTTAGAAAGCCTTATGGATTCGTAAGATGGATCAAGTATCATTAACACAAGGTCACAACCTTCTTCAACTCCTCTTCCAAAATGCTCTATACCAGCTTCGGTATCCACAAATACAATGTCTTCAGGAGTAGTTTCCGTATTTTTCAGAAAATTTCTTGCAAGAGCTCCCATCGGACAGGCACATCCCTCTCCGAAGTCATGAATCTTGCCTATTGTTATCATTTTAATGTTCTCCTTTTCTACAGCATAAGCTTCAGGAATATCGGAAATTTGCCATTTATTTTCAAAAATACTGACGGTATCTCCCTTCTGATAAGCCTGCATTAGTTTTTCCCCAAGGGTTTTTTTCCCTCCAAGATAATTCATGAAATCTTCGGGCATATCAAGGCCTAGCTGTTTATGAAGCCCGAAATTTGACTCATCGCTATCAACCACAAGTACATTATAACCTTTTTTAGCCATGGATTTTGCAAGCAGAGCAGTAATGGTACTTTTGCCACTTCCGCCTTTTCCACATATAAGAACTTTCATCCTTTTACCTCTGTATAAGAATATCTAATGTTAAAAAATACTTAAATAATAACATATATTATTAATAATCACAATACATTCTATAGTATTAATAACATAAAGTTAATAGTGATAAAGTGACTATGAAAAAGAATAGTAACGGGATTTGTTTGTGCCCCATTGAAGGGATTATTACCATAATATCCAAAAAATGGGCAATACAGGCTATTAGTGCCCTTGGACACCACAATAGATTACGATTCAATGATCTCATGAACACTCTTGAGGGTATCAGCCCAAAGTCACTTACCGACCTGTTAAAAGAACTCCAAAAAGAAGGCCTGATCCAACGAGAAGCATTTCCCGAGATACCTCCGAGGGTTGAATACTTTTTGACAGACGATGGAAAAGAGCTTTGTGAAGTAATAATTCCTTTAATAAAATGGGCAGAGAAAAGGGATAATCTGCATCAGGAAATCTTTAATTCCACCTGAAAAAGCGCAGGTACTCCTTAAAAGCGACTGCATGTATGAAAGAGAAAACATAACTGCTTAATCATAAGAATAAGGCACTTCAGAACCTGTACTTCGGAACCTGTACTTCAGAACCACATAAATTTCAAATTTAAACTCCTTTAAAACTAGGCTTGTATAAAAATACCTTTAAAAGTCCAGTTAAAACTTAAGCGATTTTCATTTTATCCAGAGAAAAAAATAGCACCTGCTATTCTATCCTAAATAGCATTTGCTATCATTTTCCATCAATGACCGCAGGTCATGTCATGAACTTTTATAGTAACTTCTATTAGATCTGCCACAATTCAGATATCGGACCCGTACTATCAAGTATCAGATCTGTACAATCAAGTATCGGATCTGTAGCTATTCAGACCTTTCAGGATTGCCCTGCTTAAAAGATTTTTCCGGGATCCTCTATGATTTTATAGCCAGCTTTAAGCAAAGTCATCTGTATGACATATGCATCAGTTATTCGGCTATCATAGGTTACATTTACTGTTCTTTCAGGAATATTGATATTTACTCTGGAAACCCCGTTGATAGAGGTAACGAGTCTTGCAACCATGTCCTTGCAGTACCTGCATACCAGATCATCTACGACGAATGTTGTCTCTCCGATGTATTCACCCCCACAACACAACTGTATTTTTCAAACAGGCGCTTCACCCATATGTAAAATTTGTACCTTTTACTATATATTCTTTAAAAATAATACCGGATATCATTTGTGTGAGACTATATTATATGGGCTCATATCCGGCTTCCCTGATCGCATCTTTGACCTTTTCAGTGTTTGCCTTCCCTTCTTCATAATCAATAGTTACCTGTTTGGTCTGAAGGTTTACGTCCGCCTTCTGTACCCCTTCGACAGCTTCAACAGCCTTTTTAACCCTCAACTGGCAGTGCATACAGGACATGCCCTCAACTTTTATGATCTCTTGAGTCATAGATTATATCTCCAATTAGAATTAAAAGTTAATATGTAATTAATAATTTAACATATACTTAATATTTTAACATAATAATTTTAGGGGATAATATCAGATTGAATAAGAATATGTCAGCTTTACCACAAATTCTTTGCGTAAACTTAGATTAATAAAACTAATTATACTATGAGCCTATCCCAAAATCCCAAAATAATCTACTATTATCGCCAATATTATAATTCCTATTCTGGCATTATATTGGTTTTGGGATAGGTTCTCTATCATATAAAATTATAGATCAAAAAACTATAAGAGTTTTGAACTATCTCAAGGCACCCACTCCCTAAGAGAAAAAACTCCTATTAGATGTTTTTGTTTTATTTTAATCACTGAGCTGGGACCTCATCTACTAACTAATTTATAATCAATTTATAGAAAAATCATGAAATTATATAAGACGTTTTCAATATATGAGATGTTTCAATAATACCGTATCTTTGCATACACGGACACTAATTTATTCGCTGAGATTGATTTTAGGCCTTGGTTGTAAAAATTCTTATTAGCGTTTTGTGATAATCTGTTTCACATTTTCTAAACAATAGGACTTACGCACTTGAGGTACAAAATCAAGTATAGTAAACGTTATAGTTAACTTTTTGATTTATACAGTTGATGGTTTAATGCTACTGGTTTCTCAGTTCAACTGCGTAAGTCCTAAACAAATAACATACCTATTGAGAAAAATGATACACAATTCACATTTATGTCATAATATACAAAATATGGTTTGTGTATGAGGAAATTATATACATCTCACTGCTCACACTGCTGGCAAGCCTGATAGGGACTCTGGCCGGGTTTGGAATATCCACAATCATGGTACCTGTCCTCCTGATTACCCTTCCTCTGCCTCAGACTTTACTCCTGGTTGGCATAGTTCACTGGTTTAATGACATCTGGAAGATACTCTTATTCCGGAAGGGAATAAAATGGAAACTTCTTCTTGCCTTTGGTCTTCCAGGGGTCTTTGCCAGTTTCCTGGGATCATCTTTATCCTTGAGAATCTCAAGGGAAATACTTTCAAGAACTTTAGGAGTGTTCCTTATAGCCTATGTTACCTTCATCATCTTCAACCGAACTTTCAAACTGAGCCAGAAATTATCAGTTGCAATATCCAGTGGAGCTCTTACCGGATTTTTTGCAGGTATCTTCGGCATAGGTGGGGAGATAAACGCAATAGTTTTGAGCGCTTTCAACCTGGAAAAAGCCGTTTATATTGCAACTGCTGGCGCTATATCTTTTATGATCGACTCTACAAGGATAGCGACATATATCCAAGGGGGTACAAGACTCGACCCTGTCCTTGTATCAGGCTTTTTGATCTTTATACCCGTATCTTTAATCGGGGCAATAATTGGGAAAAAAGGAGTTGCAAAAATACCCCAGGAAAAGTTCAGGAACTTCGTGGCAATTTTTATATTTTTATTTAGCTTGAAACTGTTACTGTTCCCATAGTTTGGGGATACTTCCTGCTCTATAGTTTTTAAACTCTTGTAATTTTGCACCTTTGGTGTTGAGTTAATTATGTTAAACTTGATTTGTGCCGATTTGATTAAATAAACTTGATTGTGCCGATTTGATTAAATAAACTTGATCGTGCTGATTTGATTATGTTAAACTTGATTGTGCTGATTTGATTATGTTAAACTTGATTGTGTTGATTTGATTGTGTTGATTTGATTGTGTTGATTTGATTGTGTTGATTTGATTGTGTTGATTTGATTGTGCTGATTTGATTGTGTTGACTTGATAGTATTGAGTTAATTTTACTGAATTGTGTGACTTGATTATGTTGACTTGATTGTGTTGAGTTAACCGTATTGAATTGAATGTGTTAAGTTGAGCATAAAACAATGAACCAAGCAGCTCATCCTCATAGATGTAGTAAGATGTAGTACAAAAAATATGAAAATAGCTAAAAATATGAGTGGGGGCAAGCCCCCACTGACTTAATCATAGGTGACTTACATTATAGATTCGATAAACTTACTTGTTAGCATCCATTTGATGAGTAGTTTTTACACTGCCCGTTAGAAGAATACTTGTCCATTTTACTAGATGAACAATCTTCACCCTTTTTTGACGACAAATCGTCTACTTTCTCTTTCAACGGACCTGCAGATTCATTGTTGCATGTAGACTCGTTATCTATTTCTTTGTCCATCATGTCCACGTCCATTTTTTTCCCTGTAAGGTATTCATGGGCCTGCATCATCTCTTTCATCATTTCCATCTTGGATTCACTGGTTGCAGCTTCAGGATTTCTAAGGCACATTTCATGCATTTTTATGGCTTTCTCAAGACATAAACAAACGCAGTCCATATCGGCCTGGGTTGAACTGACATTTTTATCCATCTTGTCTGTATAGAAGCTTTCGTTAGCTTCATTCTCTTCCATCATACATTCCATTTTATCTTTTTTGGCCTCTTTCTCTTCCTTCATGTATTCCATTTTATCTTTTTTAGCTAACTTGTCTTCCATGATAGAACTCTTCATAGCTTTCATCATGGTTTTGTTGAGTGATTTTTCCCCCATTTTCATGGAGCCCATCATCATGATTATCATCTTTTCCCTGGGTGAAGGCTCACATATTTCCCTGGAAGAAGGCTCACACATCTCTCTGGCTGAGTCCTCTTCAAAGTCCATCATCATTTCCAGATTCATACCCTTTCCTTCAATACATTCGCGGGCCCGCATCATCTGGTTCATCAATCTCATACGGGATTCGTTGGTTTCTGTTTCAGGAGCCTTAAGGTACATTGCGTGAAGTTTTATTGCCTTTTCAAGCCAGAGAACCGTAAAGTCAATATTATCCTGGGAGAAACTGGCGTTTTTAGACATCTCCATATCTTTTCCTGCGAGGTATCTGTTTGCACGCATCATTTGAGCCATTAATCTAATCTGAGACTCATTGGTTACGGTCTTAGGGCTCTTCATGTGCATTTTATGAAGTTTTATAGCTTCATCAAGCCAGAAGTCACAACAGTCAAGTCTCATGAGGGCTGAGGCAGCGTAAGGATGCTTGTAATCTACCGATTTATTGTCTTCTGCTTTATCCATCATATCCATATTCATTTTTTCCCCTGCAAGGTATTTTTTGGCCTCCTTCATCTGGTCTATCATTTCCATATTGGAGTCTTCGGTTACCGTACAGGGGTTCATTATATGCATATCGTGAATCTTTATTGCCTTCTTAAGCCGGAGACTAGCGCAGTCAAAACTGGTCTGAGATGAACTTTCATTATAGCAGCCTTTGCTGGCTAATTTCTCTTTTATCATTGAACCTGTCATGGTCTCATCGCATGATTTTTCTTCCATCATTGATTCCATCTTTTCCTTGGAAGAAGTCTCATACATTTCGTTATTTTCACATTCATTCGTTTCAGACTGCATCATACTTTTATTTTCGGGACAAGGAACCATCTTATCCTTTTGTTCCATCAGTTTCCCCTGACCCATCGTGCTTCCTGCAATGGGTTGTACGAATGCGATTACTATTATTCCTATAAGTACCAGTAATAATACTGGTTTTATGATTCCAGGTTTTACCATTTCATTCTCCCCACTTATTTCCCAAGTTTATTAAATTTGAAAAATACCTACACATATTTATTTATGTAATTAACATAAAAATGTTATTATAATAAGCATATTTCCAGAGTCAATCTTCTGTAAAAAGGAGTCAAATTTTAAAAACGTATAAGTGTATATGTTTTTAACTTAATAATAAATATAAAAATATATCCATTCAAGTTGTCCATTTTTATTTTTTAGTTATAGAACTAACAATAACATCTTTGGAATCAAGAATAATAGAATAAAAATTATTGTTCAGCAATTTTCAGTCGTTATCTATCAAAGTCAGTGATTAATCGTTAAAACCTGAGTCTGCTGAAAATTCTTGATTCTTATTTACCTCGAACCACAAGAAGAAGCGCTATCAAAATCGAACCTCCAAACCCAGTCAGTCCGACCCAGGAAAAAGTACCTCCGTTTAATAGGATATAAGTTGAGGCAATAAGCAGGACAGCCAGGTAGAGTTCTTTTGAAAAAGTAGTTTTCCTTGTTTCTTTCTGCTTTAAGGAAAGAAACTTATCCCCCATTTCTTCCATTTTATCGGCCACTTCTCGAATCGCAGCCCTCAATTCAGCCTTGTCGTCCACTGGCTCGGTGGAAAATTCAAGATGAAGAGCAGCTCCTTTTGGAGTATTAAGCTTTTTATAAGCGTCCGTCAGCACAGGAATAGCAATGGTTTTAATGTTATATCTCGGATCGAGCTCCAGGCAAACTCCTTCTATAAGCAGGATTGCTCGCTGCAGGGTTGAGAATTCTCCTGGCAGCTGAATATCATATTTCAGGCCGAGCTTTGCATAATTGTCACTCTGCCTGCCCTCAAGCCCATAACTCTGGTTTGCAATCAGGCTGTCCATATCTTTCCTGAGCCTGCTGATATCTACATCTCGTGTATCAGCACCTCCGATTTTCAGGAAACCCAGGGTGGCTCCTTCCACATCCCTGTTATTGATGGCGTAATAAAACTCCAGCATGTGCTTTTGGAGCTCCTCATCAATACTGCCTACAGCCCCAAAATCAATAAAGGCAATAATATCATTTTCTTCAACCAGCATATTGCCCCCGTGAGGGTCAGCATGGTAAAAGCCGTCTGTATAAACCTGTTTAAGATAACTTTTAGTGATAGTACGCGTATATTCCGATTTTTTGCTTTGAGGCACAGGCATATTAATTATGTCCTTAATCTGGATGCCCTGAATAAATTCCATAGTAAGGACATTGACTGAACAGTATTCGGGATAGATTTTGGGCACAGAAACATTTTTCACGTTCTTGAAATTGTCCTCAAAACGTCGCATATTGACAGCTTCGGTTCTCAGGTCAACCTCACGGGTAAGCATCTCCCGGATCTCAAGCAAGAAAGCATTGATATCGAAATTCCTCCCGAGACCAAGCACCTTTCTCATAACCGGCTTAAAATCATCCAGGATAGAAAGGTCAATATTTATAATGTCAATAAGGTTCGGACGAAGAATCTTTACGGCAACCGGTTTGCCTTCCAGAACCCCTTTGTAAACCTGAGCAATCGAGCCGCAGGCAATTGGGTCCGTATCAAAGCTGTCAAAAATTCCAATAAAAGATTTTGCTCTTCTTTCCCGAGAAGCCTTAAGCTCTTCGTCCGTTTTTTTTCGGTTTCGCTCCTCACGCGTCTCATATTCGCAAACGCAGGCAAGGTCAAGAGATTCAGCCATTTCCTCAAAAGGTATCGGCTTAACCTTATCCTGAAGGTTTGCCATTTCTAGAACATAAGGCTGTGGAACTAGATCAGGCCGCTTGCTCATGGTCTGTCCCATTTTGATAAAAGTCGGCCCGAGTTCCTCAAAGGCCTCTCTGAGTTTCACGGCCGTTTGCCTGTTTTCGAGATCAAAAGTACAGGTGCACTCAGGATTTGAGATGTAATTGGTGCGTAGATCCCGGTAGAGTTCAGGAATAAGGTTATACTTTAAAAGGACTCTCGTAACCTCAAGGTAACGCTTTGTTTTTCCCAACATCCGTTTATTTATTGGTTATTATTGTTTAAGATAATTTCTTTACGGCGAATAAATGAATTTAGGCTCTTCGTTGTTTTTTGTGGATAGTTTTTGTGGATATCTTTACAATGTCCTTATAAAAACCAACGAGGTCTTGAAGTGAAAATCATCTCTACCCATATGGAATGACGAAGAGCCTGAACTAAAATCTAAAGCTAATTTTTAAGATTCAAGTATTTTTTACGAACTTGCCTGGAATCTGCAAAATAGTTCCAAAAAATACACCGTCAAAGGCTGAAGAGCTGAAAAACATATGAGACAACATAGCTCAATTTCCGCAGATATCTTTAAAATATGACATTTTTTCTGTTATCGTTTTTGAAGAATTATTAGGAAATTTACAGTTATTATCTCAACTGAATCTCCGGGAAAATGGATACTGACAGAGTTAATGATTAGTTCAAAAACAATGTTTGGACGTGAAGTTACCCTTCATTCTTAGAGCCTATCCCAAAACCTTGAATTTTGAATAATTGCTCTAATTTCTAACATGAAAATAGTATAATATATTGGGAAAGAAATTGGTTTTGGGATGAGCTCTTACTATGAAATTTATTCATTCGTTGTCGGTTAAGGAATCTTTTCTCTCCATACTTACACTGTATATTTGAGTATGATTTAACTTGAATAAAAAATCGTCTTCAATAGCGTTATGAAGCTAACTATTTTTTATTTCCCACTCAGTTGTCGAGCATCCTGAAAGTAAGATTGCGTTTCCGATGAGTTTAAACCGGTAATAAAAAATGCTTTCCGGAAATTAGAGTAATAATCGTCGTATCTATCGCGTTTATGCGTATCGTTGAAAATTGCTTGCTGAGAATTGGGATAGGAATCGCTAATCCATTTAGCCGTCTGCTTATTAAAGTCCTGGTCTTTCGTACCAGACCACACCATGACCTCACCGGTGTAATTTGACCGATTAAGGCTAAAATGCGGAACTGAGATTATGCCATCTGCGTTAGCTTTTAAAAAATCGGCGAGGATGGCCCCCGTCCATTCATACATTAAATTTACTTCCTGAGGAGAAGCAGGATTATACTCCTTTAGATCCGCACCTGTCAACTCATATATCCTTACCTTTACCTCCAGTTCGGAGGGAATGCCAATTAGGAAACTAACTAAAGGAAAGTTATAGGGAGGATTAATCCACTTTTTAAAATACAGATATTTATCCTTTAATTTCGCTCCTTCAATCTGGCTTTCAACTATTCTGGTTTGTGATTCTTTATCACCTTCCAGACCTAATTTGAACATAGTAAATGCTAGAGATGTCCTTGTCTCGTTCTGGGATAAAACAAAGTAAAGTTTTGCTGCATCTGGATTTTGCTCGTATAAATTACTGGCAAAAGTTACGTTATGTTGTTGTGCTATATCTGGAGCTCCACTGAATTCAATAAGTGCACGTGAAACATGGGAACCGTATTTGTCCAGGTACTGCTGAACTAGAAATCCTCCACCTGATCCACCATAAAGCATTATTTTTCCATCAGGAGGAAGAAGTCCTTTTTTTTGCATATCCTGCCTTACGGCTTCTATATCCTCAATTTGTTGGGACGAGCCATATAATTTTAAAGCAAGATTGTAGTTGACTGTCCCATTTTTGTTGTAGACTTCAGGAAACAGTGTTGGACTAACTCCACGGTTACCTATAAGCACATACGAAAGGCCTTTCAGGTTATTTTCAAAATACTCAAAATCATCGGAAGAATTAATCATCCCCACCGCTTCCTGCTGGTTATCAAAAAGCCAGAAAATCACTTCCTGACCCTGCTTAAAGTCAGGGCTAAGGATATAAAAGTCCGTGAAATTTCCTTTGGATGGGTCATTATGATCAATTGGCAACTGTAAATAGTAGTGATGGCTATCTTGTGGCATCTCTGGATAGTAACTTCCAGTAGCAAGTCTTGTAGCAGGAACAGCAGTAAATTCATTATATTCATAGCATCCATATACTAGGCTTCCCACAAAGACAATTAACACAATGAATTTGAAAAACTTGAAACCTTTTATTTTATACTTCAACTGGATAACCCCATCCATTATTGGTTTCGTATAGAAATTGTACGTTACATCTTCACATTCTATGGAGAATTCAAGATCCAATGTCCAGATTTTAGAAGATTATATTTTGAAAAATTCCATTCCAGTGACTTTTATCATTTTGCTGTCTCTGCATCTTAATATCTGCGTCTTAATATCTGCCTCATAATAATACAACTCTATTGCCGTAAATAATAAAAAATTCTTACGGTCTTGCCCTTATTTTCCTGAAAACATCCCTAAAAGCCAGTTTTTTTGCTTCCTTAATAGTGAAGCCGGCTTTTTCAATATTCTTCACAGTATGCCGGGTTGTATGATCCCCAAGCAGTAAAAACAGAATCGGATTAATTAAATGTTCCATGAAGTCAATAAAAGGGTAGTTGCTGTGAACATGCTCAAGAGCTATCAATTCTCCTGATGGTTTCATGACTCGTCTCATTTCCCTGAGAGCTTTTACAGGGTCAGGGATTGTGCAGAGAACAAAAGTTATGACCACGTAATCAAAACTGTTGTCAGGAAATTCAAGATGTTCAGCATCCATAGGATAAAGAGTAATATTTTTCCTGCCTTCGGCTTTTTCACTAGCTTTCTGGAGCATTCCTTCGCTTTTGTCGATTCCTATCACTCGGCAATCTGCCGGGTAGTATTTCAGGTTTCTTCCAGTGCCTATCCCGACTTCCAGGACTTTTCCGCTCAGGTCTGAGAGGGCTTCTTTTCTCCATTCCCGAAAAAAGAAAAGTTCCAGAGGCAGGTCTATCAGTTCGTATATGGGTGCAATTCGGTTATACTTAGAGACAACAGACATCAGAAGAATTTACGCTTTCCTTATGATTAGCTTTTTTGGAATATCGGAGGAAACTTAACAGATCAGTAATTAAAGATAAAAGTATAGAATGAGTATAAAAATAAGGAAAAACTCCAAAACTCATACTGAAAAGTCGTAGAAAAACGTTAAAAAGTAATCATTTACCCGATACTATATGTATGATATGATTAATTACAGGTAACTCTGGAAACCTATTCGAGAATTTCGATAAACCTCCAATTTCAACAAGTTGCATATAAACTATTTATAAACTACTTGCCAAAAATTGAGGTTTATCGAAATCCTCATTCATATTTAACCGTTAGAAATAATACCACGCTACAAATCTTGCGATAAATCTTATCTTAAATCTTACAACAAGTATATCATTTAAGTCTCATGTTAAATCTTATAAGCCTCATATAAATAATCTTATAAGCCTCATATAAATCTTATATTAAATCTTATAAGTCTCATATTAAGTATTATAAGCATTATATTAAATTTTATATTAGTTTCACAGAAAGTATTGCCGCAGACATTAAGGAAATACATTCATACCGATCATTTGAAAAGAAAAGAAAGAAGAAACTCAGGAAGAGGAAACCCGATGAGCAATATTTTACGTAGAGGTAGGCTGGAGGCTGCCCAGGATGAGGAAATCTTACGTTATACCTCCTCTATGGAAGCTGACAGGTGGATTTTTGATGCTGATATCGCAGTTGACCTTGCCCATACAGTAATGTTGAGAGAGCAGGGCATTATAAATAGGGAGGACTGCAGCAAAATCCTTAGTGGGCTTTTGAAAATACGGGATGAAGGGATGGAAAGGCTTGATTTCAGCTATGAAGACATCCACATCTCCCTTGAGTCAAGACTCATCGATATGGTTGGGGAAGACGTCGGAGGCAGAATGCATTCAGGGCGTTCCAGAAACGATGAGGTTGCGACCTGCATCAGACTGGTGCTCAGGGAAGAGCTGACCGAACTGCTTGAAGAAATCCATGAGCTAAGGCAAACGCTTCTAACACTTGCGGAAAAACATACTGAAACTCTCATGCCTGGTTTTACTCACATGCAGCATGCCCAACCAACAACGCTTGCTCATCACCTCTGCGCTCACGAAGCAGCTCTTGGTAGGGACTTTGACAGGATTCAGGACGCTTACTCCAGGGTGAACCTCTGCCCGCTTGGAGCTGCCGCTTTTGCGTCCACGGGTTTTAACCTGAACAGGAAAAGAACCCAGGAGCTTCTGGGCTTTGATGGCTTGCTTGAGAATTCAATGGACGCGGTCAGTACCAGGGACTTTCTTATTGAATGCGCTTCAGGATTTACAAATCTCATGATAAACCTGAGCCGTATGGCCGAAGAACTTGTGATCTGGTCTTCTTCCGAATTCAATTTTATAGAACTTGACGACACGTACGCCTCTACTTCCTCAATCATGCCGCAAAAGAAAAATCCTGACACTGCCGAACTCATGCGCGGAAAAACAGGAGTGGCTGTAGGTGCACTTATGTCCCTGATTACAATCTGCAAGGGGCTTCCCTTAAGTTACAACCGGGACCTTCAGGAAGCAACTCCGAACATCTGGCGGTCTGTGGAAACAGTAAGGGCTTCAGTAAGGGTCATGGGAGGGATGACAGAAACTATGAAAGTCCATCCTGAAGTGCTTTCTGCTCAGTCAGTTACAGGTTTTACAACTGCTACCGAACTTGCTGACACCTTTGTCCGGGAAACCGGAATTCCTTTCAGGACTGCCCACCAGATCGTCGGAATGCTTGCAAGAGAGATGGAGAGACCCACTCTGGAAAAAATCGATTCAGTAGCCGAAATTGTGCTGGGCGAATCTCTTTCAAGTCGGGGGCTCACAGAGAAAATGGTAAAAGAAGCCCTTAATCCGGTTTCGAATGTAAAGAGAAGAAAAATCGATGGTGGACCCGCTCCCGAAGAAATGCGAAATTACCTCTCGAAAAGACAAAACGAGCTTGAACTTAATAGACAGGAAATTGCAACCCTGAAGGATATTACAGACTCGGCTTTTGAAAATCTGCTAGCAACCGTTAACGAGTACAGGAAAGCTTGAGCTATAACGAATCAAAGTTCATGTTTAAGTAGACTCAATGTCAATGAACTAAGTGTTAATCTCGTATTAATATTAGATTGACTTCTTAACTCAGATTAATTTTAGATTGACTTCTTAAGCTCAAATTAATATTAGATTGACTACTTAAGCTCAGTATTAATATCACATTGATCTCTTAAATCAGTATTAATCTTATTAACACTACTTTGACCCTTCAGTATCACGCAAAGTGCATAATATTGTAAATAGCCAGGTGTTATACAAGAATGTCTGATATGATACTGGAATACCGAGTATCTACGTAATATTTCAAAAAAGTCGTTATAAAAGGGATTATTTATGGAATTCAAACAGGGCGACCGGGTACGTATTGAAAAGAACGGCACAGTTTACGAAGGCAAAGTGATGCCGTCCATGGAAGGACATATTACAATAAAAATGAACAGCGGTTACAATGCCGGTTTTTTCACGGATAATGTAAAGATAACTCTTCTGGAAAGCAATGGAGAAAACACAAACGGAGGTCTGAACGGCGGGAAAGAATCCAAAATGGTAGAAGAAAATATTCCAAAACCTGGAAAAAAGCTTCCAAAGGTCGCGATTCTTTCCACAGGCGGAACAATTGCCAGCAAAATCGACTACAGGACTGGTGCAGTAACTTCCCAGTTCACTGCTGACGATATCCTTGCAGCTATCCCTGAACTCAGAGAGATAGCCGATTTCAAAGGCAGGGTAATTTCAAGCATTCTCTCGGAAAATATGGACTCCGAATCCTGGCAAAACCTTGCCCGTGCCGTTGTGGAGGAAATTGAGGCAGGTGCCGATGGAGTAATCGTAACTCATGGAACAGACACTATGATGTACACGGCTGCAGCTCTTTCCTTTATGATCGAAACGCCTGTACCCATTGTTCTGGTAGGTTCCCAGAGAAGTGCAGACCGTCCGAGCAGCGACAATGCCATGAATGCGATCTGTGCAGCCCTTGTTGCTGTTAGTGATATTGCTGAAGTTTCGGTTGTCATGCATGGGACGACCTCAGACAATTTCTGCGAGATCCACCGTGGAACGAAAGTCCGGAAAATGCATACTTCCCGCAGGGACGCTTTCAAATCTATAAATTCACTTCCAATAGGGATTGTAGATTACGACACAAGGGAAATAACAACTTTCATTGATTATATAAAACTTGGAGAAAGACCTCTCAAATTCAAACCAGGCATGGAACCAAAATGTGCCCTTATTAAGTTTACACCCGGTTCGGGTCCTGAAATTCTTGACCATTACATTGACAGAGGGTACAGAGGACTGGTTCTTGAAGGCACCGGTCTTGGTCACGTTTCTACTAAGTGGATTCCAAAAATCCGGAAAGCTACGGACGCAAAAATGCCTGTTATAATCACATCCCAATGCCTTAACGGCAGAATCTGCGACCGCGTCTATGACACAGGCCGTGATATGCTGAAAGCCGGTGCAATAGAAGGAGAAGATACCCTGCCAGAAACAGCGCTTGTTAAACTTATGTGGGTGCTCGGCCAGACCGATGAATTTGACGAAGCTATTGAAATGCTCAGGGAAGACCTCAGTGGAGAAATTACGAAGTGCTGTTTTAAGTAAAAGAAGATCCTGCTTTTTATTCATTTTACATTTCTTTCTCCACTTCACATTTCTTTTTTCATTTCACATTTCTTTTTTCATTTCACATTTCTTTTTTCATTTCACATTTCTTTCTCCATTTCATTTTTCGGTCTCTGTTTTTTCCACTTCTTTTATTTACATCTCGCTTTCCTATGTTTTATTTTCTATTTCATTTGCCAGCTCTGAGTTTTGAGTGTAAGCTATTTTTTCTTGCTGTGAAATTTACTTATAATGGCGGAAGAAGAAATTTTTTCGGAACAAGACGGTCTGTTTTCAATAAAGCGTTTTTTCATGTTCCGCATCCAGAACACTTATATTCCATTTCCCTGTTTTCCGCAATCCCTGCTTAAAAGTTATTTTTCAGTCCTGGATTCATTATTATAACCAGGCAGCCAGAGGTAAAAAGTCACTCATTTCAATTCCCAGATCTGTATGAAGTATGAAGAGTATATCGTACAGACCTGTGGTGAAATTATAATTAGACCTGTGGTGAAATTATAATTAATTGTTTATGTAATCTATAAAGTTCACTTCGTTACTTTATACTGGAGTTTTATCTTACTCAATATGTTTAAATAACAAAAAGTTAGATGTACAATGCTAACAAGTATCACGTTAACTATTGTCAGGATATTTTTCAGGAAGGTGTGTAGATGTTAGGAATAGATGATCCGTATATCTGGCTTGGGTATCTGGCCAGTATATTAAGTGCACTGGGATGTTTGGTTTATGGGGCTTATTACTGGAAAGAAGGAAATGAAGCGAAGACAGTAAAGAGCAGCAGTAAAAAGACAGTGACCCAAGACGGTGACCCACTACCGGCAAACTTGGAATAAAATCAGGATTTGTTTAAAAGTTCATATTAAATCGAGTTTTTTAATAAAGCCTGAGAAAAACAGTAACGAACTATTTTGGAATGATCTATTATGGCAGTCAGTATTTCAGTTCTTATCTTATTTCTTATTGTATATCTTGGAGCCACTTTCTACGTCGCCTACCTGGGATACAAGAAGAACTCCCAGACCGAAGGGTATATGCTCGCCGGCCGAGGCGTGCATCCTGCAATTATGGCTCTCTCTTACGGAGCTGCATTTATCAGCACTTCCGCGATTATAGGGTTCGGTGGAGTAGCCGCATCTTTAGGAATGGGACTTTTGTGGCTCGTATTTATGAATATCTTTTTTGGAATCTTCATAGCCTTTGTGGTGTTCGGGCCTCGAACAAGACGTATGGGGCTAAATTTGGGAGCTATAACTTATCCAGAGTTTATTGGAAAGCGTTTCCAGTCAAAGTTCATTCAAGCTTTTTCAGGGCTTCTGATTGGAGTTTTCATGCCTCTTTATGCTTCCAGCGTTATTATCGGAGCCGGAAGATTCCTCGAGACAACACTGGGAGTAAATTATAACATTGCTCTTGTAATATTCACGATTATTATTGCTTCTTACGTGATTAAAGGCGGCCTTCTCTCAGTTATGTATGTTGATGCTATGCAGGCTATTCTGATGATATTAGGAATGGGTTTTCTACTTATTTACACTTACAATATGCTTGGAGGAGTTACTGAAGCTCACCAGGCTCTTACAAACATGGCAAACCTTGTTCCTCCTGCCCTTGTAGCTCAGGGACACCAGGGCTGGACTTCTATGCCGGCATTTGGCTCCCCTATATGGTGGAATATGATTTCCACAATTATAATGGGAGTAGGAATCGGAGTACTTGCACAGCCTCAGCTTGCGGTCAGATTCATGACTGTAAAGGACGACCGCTCTCTAAAAAGAGCAGTTGCCATAGGAGGTCCTTTCCTCCTTATGATGGTAGGGGTCGCATATGCTATTGGAGCTCTTTCCAACGTATATTTCTACAGGACAATGGGCAAGATAGCTATTCAGGTTGTCCCTGATGGAAATACTGACCTTATAATGCCCACGTTCCTCAACCACGCACTGCCTGAGATGTTTGTAGCAATTTTTATGCTCTGCCTGCTTGCAGCTGCAATGTCTACTGCAGCCGCTCAATTTCACACAATGGGCACAGCAATAGGATACGACGTTTACCAGCAGAGTATAATGAAAGGCAAGTCTAAGGCAACTGTCCACGTTACAAAAATAGGAATCGCCTTTACAATCCTGGTAGCAGTTATTCTGGCATATATCCTACCTGGAAGCATAATCGCCAGAGCAACTGCGATGTTCATGGGTCTATGTACGGCTGCCTTCCTACCCCTGTTTATTGGAGCACTTTTCTGGAAGCGCACTACAAAAGCAGGCGCAACTGCAAGCCTTGTAATAGGATCTTTAAGCAGCCTCTTCTGGCTGACTTTTGTCCATGCAAAAGAAGCAGTACCTCTCAAGATTTGTATGGCAATCTTCGGCAAGGAAACTTTACTTTCAGGTACCTGGACCCTTGTGGACCCAATCCTGATTGCAACTCCACTCTCTTTCCTTGCCCTGGTTGTGGTAAGCTTTGTGACACCTCAACTTTCACCTGAATTCCTGAAGAAGGCTTTCAGGCTAAGGTTTGAAGATGAAGAAGAGAACTTAGAAAAAGTGTCAAGCAGTGCAGCGGATTCGGCAGGCGTTTAAGCCTGCACTTCCGCGATTTGATTTTTTAAGTTTGTTTCTTTACTTCCAACTCATTTTGGAAAATTATCAATTATCTTTTCTGACAGGCAGGGTCTGCCCTCCATGAGGCATAAAGTGAATTTTTGCATCAGGATTTTCCGATAGCACTGCAGATAAGGCATCCTCTACACTTGGCATGGGAGTAAAGAAGGCACTTTTTGTTTGTTCGTCCGAAAGCTTTGAAACCAAATAAAGTTTAAATTTCTTCGAAATTTTTGCAATGATTGCTGTTTTATGTCCACCAAACTCAAAGCATTTTTTAAAACGCTCTATTGCTTCATCCGGGCTTCGGCACTCCCTGTTCCAGCATTCATATACCTGGTTTCCTATTCCTTCAGCGCATTCGGCTACAAGGATGATGGAGCCACCTCTTTTCACAGCCTGAGTTGCGTTGTCAAGTGCCTTATTTGCTTGAAAAAGGTTGATATCTTTAGGAAATCCCCCACAGGAAACAATTACCGCATCTGCAGGCTCTACAGGCACCTTATACATGGAATCCACAACTTCCACACCTTTCCTGTGAGCCTCGATAAAATCGCCGGCGACAGCAGTAACTATCTCTTTTTTGCTGTCAAGCACCACATTCAGGATAAAATCAAGACCAAAAATTTTTGTGGCTTCTTCCATGTCCTGCCTGACAGGCCCATCAACCCTTCCGGAAACAGCTTTTTCGTCAATCATCATTTTATGGTTTGTGATAACTGTTTCTCTCGAACTTACTCCAGGAAGCACTGATTTTGCCCCACCACTGTATCCTGCATAATAATGGAACTCAATGCTTCCGGTTCCTATAACAACGTCGGCGTCCAGAATATATTCAAAAATCTCAATCGGGGTTCCACGGGAGGTCATACCGATATATCTGCACCTGCCGGTATCATGCTGGATGCAGCGGATTTTTTTGTAGATCTCTTCTCCAACCAGTTTTCGGGACTCTTCTTCAGTTTGATTTCTATGAAGTCCAAGCGCAAAGACAACAGTAATATTTTCGTCCTTCGTCCCTCCGAGATAAAGCTCGTCAAGCAGAGGCGGAAGAAGCTTTGCAGTAGGAGTTGGACGAGTAATATCACTAACTATGATTGCAACCTTCGAATCAGGGCTCACAATCTCAGAAAGCCGTCGGCTTTTTATGGGATTTTGAAGAGCTTTTTTAATCAAGAAAGTCGCATCTTCCTTTTTTTCAGGCTCGGAAGGCAAAATAATACTGGATATGTTTCTTTTCGGAATATCCGGCTCAAGTGCCATGCTTCCAAAAGCTAATGATATTTTTTTTGTGTTTGCAATCATATTTGGCACTTCACTTGACCTTTTTTCGATGTTTGTTTTTGTAATTGTTTTCTTTATTTGTTAACTATAGCTATCCTCTTTTATAGCTGCTGGTTCCGCTGTTAAAAAATTATGAGATAAGTGCATCAATATTCGCTTCTAAACCTCAAGAACATTTAAAAATAAAAAATCTTTGAGGCTCAAAAAAGAGCGAATCATTACCATACTATTAAAAAATAAAGTTAGTGTATTGAATTTATTGTCTATGAGAAAATAGTTTCGAATTCTACTAAGAAAACTTTTTTGTTCATTTCAAGTTCACGCTTTAATTCATTTGCGCGTTCTTTTGAAATCCCACTCATAGGACGTTCTCCAAATTGAGCGCGACACCATACGAATTTTTCCAGCTCAATATTATTTTTTTCCAATATCTCAAGGAAATTATTATCCTGAATAGCTTGCCCAGTTACTGTAATTATGTAGTAATCTCCTTTGTCTATATCGGGGAATACAGGGTCAGTCCAATCTGGTTTTTTTCTCAACTCACCTCTTATATCATTCGTTTTATTTTTATCTACTATTATGTAGTACCCTGGCGTGTTAATTATATTATAATCGAATTTGTATGTGGGCAGGTTGCAGTTATCAAGAATATTTTTTGCTTCCGGTTCAGTAGTTCCAGCTCTAAATTGAATTACTAAGCCAGCTACCATATCTGATTGTTTTTCACCGGCTGATGTTGGCGTAAAAATTGGCAATTTTAAAAATATTCCTGCAAGTACAACGATAGCAAGAAAAACAATGAAGATCAAAATTTTTTTCTTTATATTCATCGCCATCATCCCAAAAAGATAAAGAAGTTACCTCCTTATATCAGTTACGTTGTAAAAATATTAGAATAAAGATACACTGAAATAAATAAGAATTTTGAAGTGTAGTGAGATTAGTAAATCAATATTTACCTGAAATAGAAAAGAAGATAAGAAAGCAGACTGTTTTCATCATCCATATATTTATACACTTATTCTGAAATTTTTGGAACGGACCCATTTTTCCTTATTATTTATAATAAGGATAGACAAGTATAAAATGAACTATAAGGCAATCTTAAAGGCCGTTAAAACCTTCATCTTTTATTATAGTACCTTTTTATCTCATTACAGACAGAGTCCATCCACCGTTGGGCATAACATATATTTTAGCATCAGGGTTTTCGGAAAAAATATTTTCAAGCGCTTCTTCTACACTTTTTACGTGAATAAAGAAAGCAGTCCTGCTTTCAGTGTCCGAAAGCTTAGAGACAAGATAAAGTTTGAAAGTTTTTGCAGCTCTCCCAACAGTGGCAGCTTTATGTCCCCCGAACTCAAAACATTTTCTGAACTTCTGTATTGCCTCATCTGGAGTTTTGCACTCTCTATTCCAGCGCTCATAAACCTTGTCCCCTATTCCTTCTGTACATTCAGCCACAAGTACTATTGAACCTCCTTTCTTTACGGCAGGAACCGCATTTTCAAGGGATTTTGTCGCCTGGAAAAGGTTAATGTCCTTTGGAAAGCCTCCACAAGAAACAATTACTGCATCCGCAGGCTCTACGGGCACTTTATATATAGAATCGACAATCTCCACGCCTTTCCTGTGAGCCTCGATGAAATCTCCAGCAATGGCAGCAAGTACCTCTTTTTTGCTGTTAATCACTGCGTTAAGAATAAAGTCAAGGCCTGCAATCCTTGCAGCTTCTTCTATATTTTGTCTTGCAGGACTGTTGATTCTGCCTGAGAGAGGATCACCTTCAAAGAGTTTGCTATAAAAACTATGATAAGAAAGAATAGATTTTTCAGAACTGATTCCCGGAAGAATAGATTTTCCTCCTCCACTGTATCCTGCATAATAGTGAAATTCCAGGGTTCCTGTACTTACGATAATATCGGAGTCTGCTACTTCTTGAAAAACTTCGACAGGCGTTCCGAAACTTGTTTCTCCAAGATACCTGCAATTTTTCCTGTCGTGCTGGATGCAGCGAATTTTTTCGTAGACCTGCTCTCCAACCAGTTTTCGGGATTCTTCTTCAGTCTGGTTTCTATGTAGACCAAGAGCAAAAACAATAGTAATGTTTTCGTCCTTTGCCCCTCCAAGATAGAGCTCATCAAGCAGAGGAGGAAGAAGTTTTGCAGTAGGAGTTGGACGCGTAACATCGCTAACTATAATTGCAACCTTCGAATCAGGTTTTACAATCTCAGAAAGCCGTCGGCTTTTTATGGGATTTTCAAGCGCTTTTTTAATAAGAGAAGTCCCTTCTTCCCTTATTTCAAATTCTGAAGGTAAAATAACACTGGCAAGATTTCTTTCAGGGATTTCAAACTCAATTCTTGTACTTCCAAAATCAAGTGATATTTTTTTTATGTTTGCAGTCATGTTTATGCCGATGTTTTATCTTGATACTATTTTCTTTTTATTGTTTACAATAATAAGGGGAAACAAGTATAAAAAGAACGAGAAGGTAATTTTAAGGAAGAGGGTTATTTTAAAGTAATTTTAAAGGAAAAAGTAGTTTTAAAGAAAAAGGTAGTTTTAGAGAGAAAGATGACTTATAGGGAAAGATGACTTAGAGGCTGTCTTAAAATTA
>DAQQ01000262.1:0-10407 GCA_002508465.1 Methanosarcina sp. UBA7
AAGAATTTCGTTGATTTATGAACGAAAGAAAAATGCACTTCACTATTTCAAGCAGGTAACTTATAGCCACCACGTTTTAAATTTTATCTAACAAAGATAATGTTTTGAAAGTTTATTGGTGAAATAACATTCAAAAGATACGATCCTCTATTTTTGTACTTATTCTTCAATTGAGTAATCGTTCTCGAGTTCTGCAAAACAATGAAGAGCCATAATATGTATTATACAAAAAATGCTATTTATTGACCTTTTTACCCAAATAGCTAATAATCGTGATCCAAAAACCTCGTTTTATATATTTTATTCCTTAATGCTCCAAATGTTAAATCTGTAATACAGAATCGGCTGCCCATTAATTTTTGGAAGTTCTTGGCTTGAACTGTAAGAAAAATCGAGAGCATCCAATTTCATATTTAGAACTTAACGACTGTTCCGGACAAGTTTCTAAAATTCGCAAAATTTTAACATAAAATCAACCAGTGAGCAAAGCATTCCGGTTATCTTTCTTCCGGGGTGCTCTAAGGTTCATGAGACATTATTCTGGGGATAAAATGCGTACGGCACAAAGTAGATTATTGGTATTATGTGCAGTAATCCTTTTAATGCTAGCACAGAACGTATCGGCTGATGAAAACCATGTGAATATTACTTTTATCTGTTATGATGGAAGTGCTCTTGCGACAGCAGAGCAGTCCAATCCATACAACTCGAGTATTAATGTAACGTATATTTCTGGATATTCTGACTTTAGCAATGTTACTTTTGAAAACCAGGATATAATATTCACTTATATGCTCTGGTCTCAGTTCAAAGATATCGGGGACGATCTTGAAAGTGCCCACAAAAACGGGACTGCACTTATAGATATTTCTTCTGCAATAGATACAACATATATCAACACTTCAAGTTATGATCATATTTTTACCGGGACCAAGCCATACAATTCTACAGAAGAAAAATTCTTCTACAATATGGGCTCCAGAGGAATCCTGAAGAAAAACACTGAAAATTTCATTACATACCTAGCAAAAACATATGGAGATAAACCTGAGCTTACGAAAAACTGGGTTTATGAAGACCCTGTAGAATTCCCCGAAGCAGCAATTTACCATCCGGATGCCCGTTCTTCAACTAACGAATCTCAACCCGACTGGTTTGAAAACACAACTGACTACCTTGAATGGTACTCTAACTCAACTAACTCAAATGAATCACGACATATTTACGACAAGAGCAAGCCAACTATAGGGATATGGTTCCATGCTTCGGATTACACAGGTGACAACCTTGAGGTCATAGATGCACTCATCCACGATCTGGAAGGAAAAGGCTGCAACGTAATTGCAGGTTTTGATACTTTCAATGATATTCATAAGTTTTACTTTGACGAAAATGGAGATCCTCTTGTCCAGTGCGTAATTTCTCTTAAAAGCTTCCGTTTGAATTATGATGATCCTGATAAAGGTGTACAGGAGCTTAAAGACCTTGATGTCCCCGTGCTTACCGGACTGGTTGTTACAAATCCTGCAAACTCTACCGACATAGCTGACGGTAATAGAGGTATCCCCAGTGAAGAGGTTGTATACAAGACTCTACTCCCGAGCATTGATGGAATTTTCGAATATATTGTGGTCGGAATTGATAATTACGATTCCGAAACCGGTGAAAGCAACTATGAACCTCTTCCCTCCCAAATTGACTGGATGGCAAACAGGTCAATTAACTGGGCGAACCTGAAGTTCAAGGATAATGAGGATAAGAGAGTCGCTGTCATCTATTACAATTACCCTTCAGGGAAAGACAACATCGTAGCAAATTATCTTAATTCCACCCAGAGCATGTTTGAACTCCTCAATGCAATGAATAAAAGTGGCTATGAGGTCTCCGGAGTTCCGGAAAACAGCAGTAAGCTTATGGAAATGCTTCAGGCACAGGGTATAAACGTAGGTTCCTGGGCTCCAGGTATTCTGAATGGAATGGTCGAAAACAGGACTGAGTGGGGACTGCAACTCATACCTATGGATACCTATAAAGAATGGTTTGAGTCTGAAATTCCGGAAAATCTGAGATCCAATGTAACCTCTGAATGGGGAGAACCCTGGTCCGAAGACCTGCCTCAAAATAAGAGTGTTATGATCTATGAAAATGAAACCGGAAAATATATTGTAATTCCTACGGTACGCTTCGGAAATGTCTGGCTCATGCCCCAGCCTGCCAGAGGAACAGGACAAAACAATGACACTCTTTACCACAGCAACGTTGTACCTCCCACACACCAGTACATAGCTTTCTATCTCTGGCTACACCACGAGTTCAAGCCTGATGCACTTATTAATATGGGTACTCACGGTACGCACGAGTGGCTTCCGGGTTCTACTTACGGCATGAACCGGACTTCAGACTGGTCTCCTCTCCTGTTGCAGGATACTCCGAATATCTATCCTTACATCGTTGCCAACGTGGGAGAGGGAATAACTGCGGAGTACAGAGGTAATGCCCTGATTATTGACCATCTGACTCCAACCCTTGAGCGTGGTGGGCTTTATGGAGATTTGCAAAACCTTTCAACTAATGTGGAAGGGTATTATGATCCAGGAATTTCGTCTCAGACAAAAGCAGGATACCAGAAAGCCATAGTAAACGAAATAATAGCACTCAATCTAAGTGTTGATCTGGGAATAGATAACGTAACTACTCTTCAAAATTACAATGAGACAGAGTTTGGGAATTTTGTTAAAAATTCACTTCATGAGTATTTAGAAGATATAGGAAATGAAAATATCCCATACGGTATGCATATTCTCAGCCATGTTCCGACGACGAATAAGACAGATCCTGAAAGTGACGAACTTACCGGAATGGTAAGAGCTATGCTTGGAGGAAACTTTGAGGAAAATGTCACTGCTGCCTTCTATCCTGAATCTGCTTATCCTCTCGGAATTCCACTGAATGATACAAAAGTTACCAAACTTGTCTGGGAGGTCGTAACCAATAATACAAGCATTTCCAAGGCGCAAACTGCAGTTTATGGGAAAACTAACAGTACAGTTACACTTGATCTTGAACAGGGGCTGGATTATAAGAACAGGCTTCTTAACTGCGACGTGGAGATTGACAGAATTCTTTCAGCCCTGAGTGGAGGCTTTATCCCACCAGGTTCGGGATTGGACCCGATTATGAACCCTGATGCAGTACCTACAGGGTGCAACTATTACAGCATAAACTCGAAGCTTTATCCTTCAGAGGCAACATGGGAAGTAGGTAAATCTCTTGCAATCCAATTGCTTGAGGACTACTATAAAGAACATGGGGAATATCCTAAAAAAGTTTCATTTTCAAGATTCGGGGTGGAGTTCATTGCGGATCACGGGACTCTGGAAGCTGAGGTGCTCTACCTGCTCGGAGTAAAACCTGTCTGGGATGAGAACGGATATGTAACCGGAGTTGAAGCTATCCCTGAAGAAGAACTATTGCCAAATTATGATACTTCAAAGCCTGGAAGACCACGTATTGATGTTGTCTACTCAACAGCAGGAATGAGGGATGCTTTTCCGGATAAGATCAAAATGATAGACAGTGCCGTAAAACTTGCAAGTTCTCTTCCTGGCGTAAACTATCCCAACTACGTTAATCAGAGTTCCCTTACACTCTATGACTCTCTGATTGCTGCAGGATATGACAACGAGACTGCAACAAAGCTCTCTACAATGCGCTGCTTTGCAGTAATGGACGGTACTTACGATATAGGGGTCTCAGACGCTATCAGTGCAAGCGGGACATGGGAGAATGAAAAAGCTATTGCGAACGTATACCTGAATAAAATGGGATACGCTTACGGAGAAGATTTCTGGGGCATCCAGTGCAGAGAACTCCTTGAAGGAAACCTGAAAAGCGTTGAAGCATCGGTACATTCGTCTTCTTCAAACCTTTATGACTCCCTTGATAACGATGACCTTTTCCAGTACTTCGGCGGCATGAACCTGGCAACGAGGTACCTTAGCAGCAAGACTCCGGAGATGTATATTTCGGACACAAGTGACCTGGACAGAGCTCAGATGGTGGGAATGCAGGAGTATCTCAGCAAGGATCTGCGAGCCAGATATTTCAATGACAAATGGATAGAAGGAATGAAGAACTCCGGATATTCAGGCGGCAGCATGATGTCCGATTTTGTGAACAACCTTTTCGGCTGGGAGGTAAGTGATCCTGAACTTGTGGACGATACTGTCTGGCAAGATGTGTATGAAACATATGTAAATGATCCTTCTATGAAAGAATGGTTCAAGAAGAATAACCCTAATGCTTACCAATCCGTGACAGCGAGAATGCTTGAGGCAGTCAGGCACGACTACTGGAAACCTTCAGAGAATGTTGTCGAAAATCTTGCAAAGGAATATGAAGAATCCGTGGCAGAGAATGGAGTTTCGTGCTGTCACCATACGTGTGGAAATCCCCTGCTTAATGAGTTCGTAAGTGGAACGGTATCTGTTCCAGGCTACGCTGAGCAAATCGAAACTGCAACTAAAGCTAAAGATCTGGAGACTACAGAGGAGACCCCGAGCAGTAGTGGTAGTCATCACGACCATAATACCGGAAATGCTACCGTAGTACCGAAAACCAGCTCATCCGGCAACCAGACGTCTCAGGACTCAAGTGGAGGATATGGTACAGAAACTTCCAAACCTGAACCTGAAGTTAAGAAATCCGCAGATACTGATTATGTTGAAGGGTATGAGATGCAGAAGGATTCTGCCGAAGAACCTGAGAATAATGGAGTCTCATTTTCAGGCTCCGACATCTTCGGAATTCTCTTTGTGGTAGTAGCCGCCGGTGGAATTTACCTGGGCATTCGGAAGAAATAAACGGAGAAACGTAACCAAATAAACAGAAGTAATTAATAAAATTCGAAAAGGGTTAAAACCCTTTTTCTTTTTTCTTAAAAAGGGAATTTTTATTTTTTGATTTTGATTTCAGCACTAATTCTGTTCTTTTTCAGTCCGTTGTTTCTCATCCTCTTCTTCAGTCTCTTTTATGTAAGGTTTAATATCAAGCACGGGTGTTCCATTAATTGCATCAAGCCCTCTTACATGGAGCACATTACCCTCCACGTTAAGCAGCTCTACAATGGTAAGCCCTATCCCATTAGGGCGGTAAGGGCTTCGGCTGGCAAAGACTCCGGAAATTTCTCCGTCATAACGACGGCGGTGGATGAGCTTGTATCCTTTCGATTTGCTGAAGTAAAACAGAATGTACAGTTTTTCAAAGTCTTCAATTCTGTAAAGCCCGTCTGTAAACTCCTTCATGAGAACTATCTTTGAAACTTTACTATACACTTCTTCGTTATATACCGGCTCAAGATAGTCATTTTCAACGTAACCTACAGGAACCATTTCAATTCTTTCGGAAACCTCAGGATTTTCATTCATCTTCTGCCTCAAAACACGGAATGCAAACTATCTGTCCGTTTTTAATCCTGCCCAGAGGTTCCATGAAACCTTCCCCGCATTTGCTGCAGACCAGGGTAGGGTAAATTATGGCTTTTTCCGGCGGCTTGACTTCAACTTCCCTTACCCAAAAAAGCTCTTCTTCGGGCATTTCCAGTATTCTTTGGCTTTTTGCGTCATGAGAAGCCTGAAATTCTTTTTCCTCTTCAAGGCTTGCAGTGCCTGCCCTTAATTTTGCGAAGAGTGCAGTATGCTTTTCGTCAGGGGGGAGAGCATTGGGTTTCAGGGAAATCCTCAGAGCTTTGTTATCGCCTCTTTTGAAGTACGTGTAAACATGTTTTCCGTGGTCCTTGAAAATTAGATTCCCTTTCCCACAGGTGCATCCGTTTATTGCCTGAATGGCATCCACGGCACAGGACCTGTTTTCTACAATTACGACCAGTTCTTCATCTTTGCTGCGGTCTTTGAAGCGGTTGGCAGCAAGCGTTGCTACTCTGTAGCCGATAGAAAGTCCCGGACAGACGTGCCCGTGAAACTTTACTGCAGTATCGAAATCCAAGTTTTTGACTCCTGGTTTTTTAGCTCCTAATTATACCAATTTTTACATTGAACCTTCATGTTAGAAATGATTAACTTTAATGAAATAATTCCATATTATTTAGGTGTTATTTATAGATTTTTTATTGATAAATATTACAGAAAAAATCTCTCGTAATAAGAACAGGTTTACTTTCGAGATTTAAGAAATAAGAATGTTCACTCTTTACATTGTTTCTCAGGTTTTACTCTTGAAATAACAAAAACACTGAACCCTGGTTTAAGCATTCATATTTGTTAAATCTGTATGAAAAATAAAGATCAGGTTTAAGGCCACTAACTAATATTTATAAACAGGACTCCGCTCACTTTATATAACATGAATTTAGAGTAGTCAACCTCATCCAGAGAATACCATGAAAAATGGTTTAGGTAAAATCTGTTCTACGTAACTCCAGAAATAACCATTATAATTGGGAGCCTTATTTGCCACCTCTGATAGGCTCCCAATTGCGTGATTCAACCCCTACGATTAAGAGAAAAACCCCTTAACTCTTAATCGTTGACTTTCTCTTTATGTTATAGAGGTATATAACCTATACGACTTTGAAATTTGCGTCGCATTAAATTATTTAGCCACCTCAAAATCACAACCATGAGACTTAATGACTGGCTCAAAGATTAGACATATTTTTAATATGTTAAGGATTATAAAAGTGATCAAATTGCTTTAAAAGTAAAAAATAGATCACATTTGTTTATTTGATTAAATAATTATATATGAGGTATATAGAATAGTATTTTCAGGTGAAAATAGATACGAAGTCTGGTTACAGGTGCTAATTCATGATATATATATTTTATAACTTAACATTCAATACAATTTTTTTCTCCATATTGCACATATTATAAATAATGATTATATGTTGAAAACTTATAGCGACTTTTCACTAGACTAGAATTTTCAAATAGATTTAGAAAACTTAACTTTTGAATTAATTCGCATATCACGAATATTCCAAGAAATAAGGAATTGATTTTGGAATTGAAGCACTAGGGACGAATAAACATTTATTTTTATATCAGATTTGAGTGTCAGATTTTAAGTGTCAGGTTCCTTTAACAATTGAGGTTTTCAGGAGATGCGCAGTTGAAAAGTGAGAACGTTTAAAAAATGAAGAACACTTGAAAAATGAGGAAGATATTTATCAAATATCTGTATATACAATAAAAACATGAACAGCCCACTTCTCGAATTGATATTCCTTTCCGAAAAAAGGAAAGAGCTCCTTTTATTTTTGAAGGATGGGCCCAAAACAATTTCAGAGATTAAAGAAAACCTGAATGTAGGTCTGGTGGCAATTCTCCCTCAACTAAAAAAGCTGAGAGAAAACTCCTTGATTTTAAAGACAGGTGATACCTATAGTCTGGCTCCTCTTGGGATAGCAATAACTAGTAGAATGAAACCAATGATAGATGTGTTAAATGTATTCGGAAGCAAATATGAGTATTGGGCAACCCACGCAGTTGAATCCATACCCGATCCTTTGCGTGAAAGGATAGGAGAGCTGGCTAGTTGCACCTTTTCCGAACCTCCTGACAGGACACATCTCTTTGAACCTCATAGAGAATTTGTGGAAAACCTTATGAAATCAAAAAAAATAAGTGGTATTGCCTCGATATTTCATCCTCTTTACCCATCTCTTTTCCTTTCTTTTGCAAAAAATGGAGTCGATGTTTCTCTTCTTGTAACCCGTCCGATTTATGAAAGATTAAATAAAGAGTACAGAGCAGAAATGAATGAGTTTCTTAAATTCAAGAACGCCAGTTTCTACGTTTACGATAAAAAAATAGAACTCGCCTATGCAGTTACTGATATATTCCTTTCCCTTACCCTACCCTTTTCGGACGGCACCTACGACCATAAAGAAGATGTCCTGTGCTTTGACTCGCAGGCTATTAAATGGGGAGAAGATCTTTTTGCATATTATAGAAAGATCTCGGACAAAATAACCGAAATGAACTGAAATCTGAACTCCGTCAAGGTCGGCTCCTGTAACAGCTGGAAGATAATTATAAATTGAACCCTCGCCATCCCTTATACTATGCAAAAAGTTCAGGAAACCGCAGAAAAAATCCGGACTATGGAAATCCGGGGAGCAGGCAGGATTGCAAAAGCTGCTGCTGAAGCTATAAGGGACTATGCAGCAGGACTGGACGTAGCTTCAATGGAAGAATTCAGTGCCAGAATAAGGGAAGTCTCGAATTTTCTCATAAGTACCCGCCCAACAGCCGTTTCCCTCCCAAATGCCGTAAAACTCTCATCAAAGTATTCTTCAGCAAACGTGGAGGAAGCAAGGCAGGAAATCATTGAAAACGCAAACCTCTTTATCGAGAGAGCGGACAAGGCTCTGGAAAAAATAGGAAAAATCGGGTCAAGAAGAATCCAGGACGGGGACGTTATTATGACCCATTGCAATTCCCATGCTGCTCTTTCTATCATCACCACAGCCTTTGAAAACGGAAAGGATATCTCCGTAATTTCTACCGAAAGCCGCCCAAGGTGTCAGGGCTTATTGACAATCCGTCACCTTAATAATTTTGGAATTCCCACAACCCTGATTGTAGATTCTGCGGTGCGCTACTACATGAAAGACGTGGATAAGGTTATTGTCGGAGCTGATGCTATAGCAGCTAACGGTGCGCTGGTAAACAAAATCGGAACCTCACAGCTTGCGCTTGCCGCCCATGAAGCCAGGAAAAGCTTTATGGTCGCAGCCGAAACCTTCAAGTTTAGCCCGAGCACGATTGTCGGAAATCCGATAGAAATCGAAGAAAGAGCTGCAGATGAAATCGTGGACCTAGCAGTTATTTCAGAGCTTTCTCACGTGCAGGTAAGAAATCCAGCTTTTGACTTCACTCCTGCCGAATATATAGATATGATTGTAACCGATATAGGAATCATCCCACCTGCAATGGCTTACACCGTTATAAAAGAACATCTTGGATGGGAGCTTGGTGAAATCTAGGATGTATGAGGGTTAGGCATATAGAAAAAAATGTGAGAAAAAATGATAATTAAATGTGAGAAAAAAATGATTATCAGACTTTAGTTTCAATCTAACCCTTTATCTATTTTTGTTTTACCTCATTCTAACCTTAGTTTGACAGTATCCACTAATTGGTACTGACTATTTTCCTTCTTTTTTAGCCCAAACGGACTTGCCCATTTGTTAAAATTCATCAAAATTTGTTATCTATTCTATGTAATTCCATTCTTTTTTGTTACTATCAAGCTATTTATCCGATCAAAATTCGCAAAAATATAATTTTTGACTCCATTTATCTTGAACTTGACTGTAAGTGTCAAATTCTTCAAGCTTTTTTTAATGAATTTTGTAGAACGATAAAATCCCTAAAACAGCCAGCGTTGAAGTAAATCCAGGGATTTGATTAGCTGTCTTATTAACAGTGGTCTCCTCTTCATTACCTGATAAGTTGACGCCATTACTCTCGTTTAAATCTGGCATCTCATCTGCTGGTAAAAGTTCTTCATCAAGTGTTGGCACTTCTCCCCATTCAAACACTACTGGTGCTTCACTTACACCTTCTTGTTTACAGTGGTCGTCAATTATTAGGTAAATTTCATCAATTATTGACTCACTAACATTTTCAGGAGATTTTTTATCAAATTCCACAAATATATATCCCCTATAGTCATAGCCATAACCAACCACTGGTCCACCGTTTTCTAGCATATAACGATCAAGTTCATCTCTGAAACTATGAATACAATTTCCTGCTGTTTCTCCCCATTCCACTTTTTCACTTGCATCTGTAATCACAGGCATTATTCCTCGAGTGGCTATGAATCCAGACTCACTTTTAACTCCTTCAAAGATCTGAGGGCCATAATCCGGTAATGGGAGATCCTCCTCATCATGGGCCCACATAAAGACTACAGGAACCTCACTTATACCTTCCTTCTGTTTGCAGTAATTCTCAATTTTTGATATATTTCGTCAATTTTAGAGTCATCTATTTCTTCTTTATAGGTAGAGCCCAATTCAACTATTATTACATCACTGGCAGCAACGCTTTTTATAGAACTGTCAAATTCGGAATATGATGGTCCCATTCGGGTAAGATTTAACCAGTAGTCTGCAATTGAATTCTCCCACTTCTGATCAATTGTTTCTGGTAGAGTTCCCCTGTATGCTATGAACGAGGGATCATTCGCAAATTCCTTTATAGAAGGGTCAGAGATTTCATTATATTCGGAATTATTTAATTCGCTATTATTTGCACTTGCAGAACCAAGTAATAAGAAAGAAACACAAACGATAAGCATTATCCATTTGCAAATATTCCTTCTTTTGATCATTTTAATCAGACCTTATCAGTTACTTAGGAATGACAAAAGAAT